>DASWFZ010000179.1:0-6842 GCA_036393975.1 bacterium
CTACTACATCTATGACCTGGTCCCCCTCGGCCACGCGCTGTACTACCTGAGCATGGCCAAAGTGTACGACGAGTGGATCTCGAAAATTACGAAGCTGCGGGAGGAGATGCGGGAGTACGACGAGATGGTCACCCGCATCAAGCGGCAGAAGACGACGGACGAAGACCAAATCCTCACCGAGCTGCAGTACATCCGTACCCGCATCGGGACCTCGTCGAAAATTCTCACCGACAAGCAGAAGACCGCCTTCTTTTTCGTCCTGGTCCCTGAAGAGATGATCTTGCTGGATACTCAGAAGGCGGCGACTCTGTTCCAGCAGTTCGATGTCCCGATCGCCGGGTATATCGTCAATCGCGTCCTGCCCGATACCCTGCTCCAGCAGCAGGTGCCTCCGTACCTGAAGCACCAGATCGACCAGCAGCACACGTATCTGGACCACATCCGGCGCATGTATGGCAACGACGTGCTGGCATACGTGCCGGAACTCGAGCGCGATGTCACAGGTCTAAAGATGATCGAACGACTCGCGGGGATCATGTATGACGGCCGCTAAGGCGCCGGCGCTCCATTCCGCCAGCGCCCCAGCAAATCTGATCACCAAGTCCTTGCGCGCTTACGTCGCCGCGCACCCTGACCTCAAGTACGTGTTCTTTGGTGGCAAGGGAGGGGTGGGCAAGACGGTCATGGCCGGGGCGACGGCCGTGTGGCTGGCCCAACAGGGCCGGCGGACGATCCTGGTCTCCACGAACCCGGTCCACAGTTTGTCCGGTCTCCTCGGGCAGAACGTCTTCGGCCAGCACACCCCGGTGCACACCGTGGACCGGCTGCGGGCTTTCGAGATTGACACGAAAGACACGATCGCGCGCTCCAAGCAGGAGATCCGGGAGAAGATCCAGTGGTTTTTGAAGTTTGCGGAGATTTCCACCAAAGCCGACGAGTTTGTGGAGTCAGCCAGCATGAATCCTGCCTTTGAAGAGTCGGCAATGTTTGAGAACATGCTGGACCTGATGATCAAAGACGAGTACGACGCCTACGTATTTGACACCGCGCCCACGGCGAACGCCCGGCGTCTGCTGGGGATGTCCAAGGTCTACTCGTTGTGGGTCAACAAGATGATGAAGTCCCGTCAGGAGGCCCAAACCCTGCGCGAAGCATTGTCTTTTACGAAGAAGAAAGAAGCCGATCCGTTGATGGCGTACCTGACCAGCCTCCGCGGACGCATGGCCCGCGCGCAGACCCTGCTCACCAATCCCGAGCAGACCGCGTTTTTCTTCGTGACGCTGCCGGAGGCTCTGCCGATTGCGGTCGTCCGGCGGTTTATCGGCTGGTTCCATGACTTCGGGATCCCCGTCGGCGGGGTCGTCGTCAACCGTCTGATCCAAACCGACACCGTCGGGCCTGAGACATCAGATTTCGTGCGCAACCGCATGGCCATGCAGCAGGGCTACATGCAGGAAATCTACCAGACGTTCGAAGGGCTCGTCCGGGCCATTATCCCGCTCTATGATACGGAAGTGCGGGGGGTCCCCGCGCTCGAACACCTGAGCAAAGCCCTGTTCTCATAACCCCCTTCCCCGCCGTCTCGAGTCCTGGTCTCGCCGAAAGTTCTTGACATTTTCGCTCAAAATCCACAACCATGTGGTTGTGGATACTCTCGGGCCGACCTTTGCGGCCCTCTCTGATCCCACCCGCCGGTCGATCGTGGACCGACTTAGCCGGGGACCAGCCCCGATCAGAGAACTGGCGCGGCCCTTTGCCATGTCGCAGCAGGCTATCTCGAAGCACGTGGCCTACTTGGAGCGCGCCCACCTGATTCACAAGCAGCGCGCCGGGCGGCAGCACCTGTGCACCCTGAACCCCGCCGCCCTCCGCACAGTCGCCCTGTGGGCGGAAAGCTACCGGCGGCTGTGGGAGAAGAACTTTCAGCGTCTTGATGCTCTTCTGGAGGAGATGAAGACCTTGAAGAAGCGGGGACAGGCCACAAGGAGAGATAGCAAATGAAGAACAGCGACACTTTGAAAGTGACGCCGTCGGGGGATCGAGAGATCGTCATCACGAGATTGTTTGACGCCCCGCCCGGACTGGTGTTTGACGCGTTGACGAAGCCGGAGCTGATCCGGCGATGGCTCTTAGGACCGGGGGGATGGTCGATGACGGTGTGCACCGTGGATCTCCGGGTTGGCGGGGCATACCGGTATGTGTTGCGCAACGATCGGAACGGAACGGAGATGGGGTGGGGGGGCACCTATCGCGAGATCGCGCGCCCGGAGCGAATCGTGCACACCGAGCGGTTCGATCAGCCCGTGTACCCAGGAGAATCCGTGATTACGACCGTGTTGACGGAAAAGGGCGGCAAGACCATCTTCACGGCCCGGTTGCTCTTCGACTCGAAGACGGCGCGCGACACCGTCCTGTCCTCCGGCATGGTGCGGGGCGCGGCGGCGATCTGGGACAAGCTGGAGCAGGTGCTGGAGAGCCAGGGGCAGACAGCGTGAGTTCAAATCCGTCAACACTAAGGAGGGTCTCCATGGATCAGGGGGTCAGGTTGTTAGTCTATCCCGTTAAAGACCTCACTCGAGCAAAGGCGCTCTACAGCAAGTTTTTGGGGACAGCGCCGTATGTTGAGGGGCCGTACTATGTCGGTTTTCGAGTGGGAGAGCAAGAAATCGGGTTAGATCCCAATGGCCACAAGCAAGGAATGACAGGGCCTATCGGCTATGTGTACGTGAACGACATAAAGAAAAGTCGGCAACTGCTCCTCGATGCCGGCGCCCACCCCCATCAAGAGATCAAAGATGTTGGCGGGGGCAGGCTGGTTGCGACGGTCAAAGACGCCGATGGGAACATCATCGGGCTTGTTCAGTCCCCTTAAGGAGGATCTCAGATGCAGAAGATCACGACCTTCCTGACCTACAACGATCAGGCCGAGCAGGCGGCCAATCTCTACATCTCCGTTTTCCCGAACTCCAAGATCGTGAGCGTGACGCGGTATGGCGCCTCCGGGCCGGGACCCAAAGGATCAGTGATGTCTGTCTCGTTTCAGCTCGCAGGGCAAGACTTCTTTGCCCTCAACGGCGGTGCGTCGTTCAAGTTCGCGGAAGGCATTTCGCTGTTTGTCAATTGCGAGACTCAAGCAGAAATCGACGACCTGTGGGAAAAGCTCTCCCGCGGGGGAAAGCCAGGCCCGTGCGGCTGGCTGACGGACAAGTTTGGGGTGTCATGGCAGATCGTTCCGTCCGTTCTCGGCAAGTACTTGAGTGATAAGGATGCGGGGAAGTCGACCAGGGTCATGCAGGCGATGCTTCAGATGACCAAGCTGGACATCAGCAAACTCAAGCGGGCGTACGAACAAGCGTAAACCGGACGTTTCTCCGTCTGGGTCACACTAAGAGCGGGGTGATATCTCGGGAGCGGTCTACCTCGCGCGGGGAAGCGCAGGGTCCGAACGCCGTGCAGGCGCGCCCGCCGGCAGGTGGGCGAGAAGCGCTCCCACCGTGGTCAGCGCGAATCCGCGTTGGGCGAGCGCCTCGGCGGTTTCGGGAAGAATTCGGATCGTCCCGGGCACACCCTCATGCAAGAGGACGATTCCTCCACTGTCCGCTTGTCTCAGTACTTTTGCTTTCAGGGCATCCCCGCTCGGACTCGCGTAATCTCCGCCCCCCGCCGTCCACATCACCGTGGACAGGCCCAAGCTGTGGGCCACACGCATGAGATCGGTGGAGTACTCTCCATACGGTGGGCGGAAGTACCGGGGGGCCTGCCCAGTGACAGCGGCAATGACCTCCTGTGTACTGGCCAGCTCCTCGGTCATCTGCGCGACCGACAGCCGCGTGAGGTGGGGGTGGTGATAGGAATGATTGGCCACCTCATGGCCTGCTCGGACGATGGCCTGAACCAGGAACGGGTACCGTTGGACGTTCTCTCCGGTGACGAAGAAGGTCGCCTTCACTCCCATCTGCGCTAAGGTGTCCAGCAGGAGGGTCGTGTAGATCGGAAATGGCCCATCATCGAAGGTTAGGGCTAAGGTGGCCTGCGCCCGATCCCCGCGATAGATGTCGGTCGGGGCCAAGGGGATCGTGTTCTGTGCGAGTCTGAAACGCCGCGGCGGCCTGCGGCCGGATGCCGGCTGCGCGCGGAGGCCCAGCGGGCGAGAATACCAGACTCGCGCGAGAGGCCGGACAACATCTGCAGGCGTGTAGCGCGCGGACAGGTCCGCAAACTCCCCCCGACTGATCGCGGCGGAGAAGATGACCGGGGCCGTCGTGGCGCGGCCGGTGGGGTCGTAATCTAGGCCGATGAGGTCCAGTTCGTCGAGTTGCGGAATGCGGGTGAGCGCCGTCCAGGCGATGCGGCCGGCAAAGGCCTGCATCTCTTGGGGGGACTCCATCCCGTCAAAATGCGTAAAGGTGACCTGGGCGACAGTGAGATGACCGTTCGTGTCAGCCGTCAGGTTGGTGATGCGGCCACTGATGCCTTCCATCCGGAGAGACTGCCGCAGCGCGTCTTCGACGTCTGGGCGCATGCGGACCATTTGCGGGATGGAATTCGCATGGACGTCCGGTATCGTCGCAACGACGAACGCGACGGTGACGACCATGATCATAATACGGTGACGCATCATCACAGGTACTCCACGTACTGCCGGGTAAGCGCGCCCATTAACCGGCAAGTTCCCCCAGCGGTTGGTGGGGCGCAATCGGTCGAAGAACTCATACTCATACCCTATCGGCTGAATTACTTCCTACTTCAGTGAGAGCAAGAAACACGCCATAGGCAGCGGGTGCAGGTCGAAACCCCTAACCGATGAGGCAACTCCGTCGGGGGGTCGGCCGAGCCGTTCGCTACCCGCTCCTCCGGGTGTGGCGGTATAATCTCCCCGTGCGCTCTGGAGTTGGACGGTTTCAAGTCATGGCGACCCTACAGGCGGCGCGGGCGAAGACCTTGGGCGTGAGGCTGGCGAGCGCGCAGTCGTGGGGGCTGAATCGAGCCATCTACTACGCAGCGGCGAAGCGCGGGTTCAAGGGTGGGGCGGGCCCGGCCAAGCCGAAGAAATATGCGGCAACTTTCGGAGAATTTGCCCTGGGAGCCGACAAGGCGTACAAGGTGAGCGCCGGCGGGAAGATGCTGTTCACGATCGGCGGGGAGATCCAGCGCCCCGAGGATTTCCGCAAGCAAATCGTGCAGCGGTTTGCGGGGACCTTCCGAGAGGCCTGGGAGGAAGCCGTGCGGATCATGCAGGCGTACCCGACCGCCGTGCTGGAATCCCCCCAGCAGTTCTACCTGCAAGTGTACCGACCACGCCGTGATGTGTTGGCGGCCAAGTGGACCGAGCGAGCTGCGAAAACGTCGGAGACGGTCTAATGCCCACGGCTCACTGCCACACAAATCGGATAATTGAACACATGACCCCGCCGGGGATCGGCGTGAGAAGGATCAGACCCCCGCAAGAAGGAGCTCGATGAGCACACCAGCGATCGAAACCCGCAGCTTGGTGCGAACCTATCGCACCCGCAAGTCCGCCCAGAACCCCTCCGGAGGCACGGTGGTGGCCCTGGACGGCATCACCTTGGAGATCCCACGCGGCGAACTTTTCGGGTTGCTTGGGCCCAATGGGGCTGGCAAGACTACTTTGATCAAGGTTCTGGTGACTCTGCTGCTGCCTACTTCGGGATCCGCCCGGGTCGCCGGGTTTGACGTGGCGCGTGAAACTCAGCAGATCCGGGAGCGGATCTCTATGGTCTCCGGCGGGGAGAGCTCCGGCTACGGGTTACTCACCGTTCGCGAGCAGCTGTGGATGTTCAGCCAATTCTACGGGCTGGCGTCGAGAGCGGCGCTGGGGCGGATTGACGAGTTGTTGAAGGTGGTGGGACTGTTTGATGAACGCCACCGTCGTGTGAGTGCCCTGTCGAGCGGCATGCGCCAGAAGATGAACCTCGCGCGCGGCTTGCTGTCCGATCCGGAGATCTTGTTTCTCGATGAGCCGACGTTGGGACTGGATGTGGGGGCTGCACGCGACGTCCGTGCGTACATCCGCGAGTGGATGCGGGAGCGACCGGGGCGGACCATCTTGCTGACCACCCACTACATGCACGAGGCGGAGGAACTCTGCGACCGCGTGGCGATCATCCACAAAGGCGCCATCGTCGTCACGGATACGCCGGCGACTCTCCGGCACCGTGCGGCGGGAGGCAGCTACTTTATCCTCACCACCTCTGTGCTGGACGGCGCGACCTGGCTGGGCCAGGTGCCAGGCGTCCAGCGCGTCGACACGCGTGATGGAGACGGCAGCACCGAGGTCCGGCTGGAGCTGGCCGACGATGGGGTCATCGCCGGCGTGGTGAAGGCCCTCGCCGATCGGGACCGGCGCATCCTGTCGCTGCGGAAGGTCGAGCCCAGCCTTGAGGATGTGTTTGTGCAGATCGTCGGACGGCGTCTGGAAGAGGCCGACGAGGCCGCAGGCCGCCGTGAGTGACATCCCGAAGGCGACCGGTCTCACCCGTGTGCTGCGGGCCAGCCGCGGCCGATCCTACCCGCGAATCATCGGGTTGTTGCGGGAACGCTCGTGGCTGTTCTACGATACCGTGCTGCCACTGCTCGGCACGATCGCTTTCGTATATGTCTACAAAGCCCTGGGTGCCCCCGACCGCTTCGTAGGGTACGTCATCATGGGCGGCGCTGCGATGGGGTTCTGGATGAACGTGATGTGGAGCATGGCCGCCCAGTTCTACTGGGACAAGCAGGGCGGCAACCTCGAGCTGTACCTGGTGTCCCCGTGTGGGCTCGTGCCGATTCTGCTGGGTATGTCCGTGGGGGGATTTGCCAATACGTTGATGCGCACCGTG
>DASWFZ010000180.1:0-20322 GCA_036393975.1 bacterium
ACCAGGTGGCGAAGGATGTCGAAACGTTCCCGACATTCATGCCGGATGTCGAATCGGTGAAGGTCCTGGAACGCGACGGGACCCACACCGTGACCGCGTGGGTGGGTGTAGTCCAAGGCCGAAAAGTCCGGTGGGTTGAAGATGATGAGTGGGATGACATCCGCCATCTGTGCACGTTCCGACAGCGCGAAGGGGACTTCACCCGCTACGAGGGGACCTGGACGTTCGCCGCGTCTGCGGGAGGGACGCAAACGGTTCTGGCCGTCGACTTTGAACTAGAGTTGCCGCTGGCCGGAGCGCTGCTGTCGAATCTGCTCAAAGTCCTCGTGCGCAAGAACCTGGAGAGCATGCTCGGGGCTATCAAGGGGCGGCTGGAAACTACCGCTCCGACGACGGGCCCTAGACCGAAGGGAGGTGTGTGATGGCACAGTGGGTACAGCGGATAGCAGATGAGGTCCGCGCCCGCGTCCACAACGAACGGGGGCAGGATGTGATCGTCGTGCTCCTCATCATTTTCCTGCTCTGGTTGCTCTTTACCGGCCGCAAAGTTTTCGTCCAGTAATTTGGGAAGGATCGCGGCGCCAGAACGCTGCCTTTTGGGGGTGGTCCTGGTGTCTATGGGGCAGGAGATTGGATAGAGATGGTTCGGATTTCAGGCACGGCCGGGACAGAATACAGCAGGGAGAATCTTCCTGTGAGTTTGTGGACACTATAGAGGCATGGCTAAACTGATGCATCCTGCGCAGGCGCAGACCGCCAAATCGATCCCCATAGCTAAGCCCCTAATCTCCGACGAGGACAAGCGCGCGGTCATGGAGGTGCTAGACTCCGGCATGCTCGTGGCCGGGCGCCATGTAGCGGACTTCGAACAGGCATTCGCCCGCTACTTGGGGGCCCGTGAGGGGGTGGCGACATCCTCGGGCACCTCGGCGCTCCAGGTGGCTTTGGAAGCGGCAGGCATCGGGAAAGGCGATGTCGTCGTGACGACCCCGTTCACCTTTGTCGCCACGGGCAACGCAATCCTCTACGTCGGGGCGCGCCCCGTGTTCGTCGACGTCGATCCGCGTTCGTACAACATCGACCCACAAGCTGTAGCCGACGCCGTACGGCGCGAACATGCTCGCGCCATCCTCTGTGTGCACTTGTACGGGCTCGCCTGTGACATGACCGCTCTCGGGGAGATCGCGCGGCGCACGGGGGCGTTGCTTATCGAAGATTGCGCCCAGGCTCACGGGGCCCAATACGCAGGAAAGAAGGTGGGCACCTTTGGCCAAGCCGGGGTCTTCAGTTTTTACCCGTCCAAGAATATGACCACAGGCGAAGGCGGGATGATCGTCACCAATGATCCGGCACTCGCAGAGCGCGCCCGCGTGCTGGTGAATGTCGGCCAGCGGGGGGGCGCGGAATACCTCTACGACGCGATCGGTTACAACTACCGCATGACCAATATGGCGGGGGCGATGGGACGGACGCAACTCACCCACTTGGACAACTGGAACAAATCTCGTCGGGACCACGCCGCCCGCTACACCGCGGCGTTTGCCCCCTTGGCGTGGCTGGTCCCGCCGGTCGAGCCGCCGGGATATTTCCACGTGTACAACCAGTACACGGTGCGAGTGCCCCAGGGCCGGGAAAAGTTCCTGACCCACCTCAGCGACCACCGTATCGGCCGTCGCGTCTACTACCCGCACTTGGTCCCACAGTCGCAGGCGTATCAGCAGTTGGGGTTCAGAGGAACGTACCCTGTGGCCGAACGGCTGACGGCCGAGGTCGTCTCGCTGCCGGTGCATCCGGCTCTGTCGAATGAGGACGTTGGTCGGATTCTGGATGTCGTGGCCCGGTTTCCGGGCGCACGCGAATAGGCGGAGAACGTGGCACAGCGAGTCCGCGTCGGCGTCATCGGGCTGGGCCAGTGGGGACGCAACCACGTCCGGACCTACGCCGGTATCCCTGACGTCGAACTCGCGGGCGTCGCAGACATCAACGCAACAGAACTGCGCAGCGTGGCGAATCGCTACAAGACGACCCCCTTCACCGATTATCGCAAGCTGCTGGGACGGGTGGACGCTGTCAGTGTGGTGGTGCCCACCCAGCTGCACTACGAGGTCGCCCGCGTCTTCCTGGACGCCGGCGTGCACGTGCTCGTCGAGAAACCCATGACCGCAACCACGCGCGAGGCCGAGGACCTTGTCGAACTCGCCCGTCACAAGAACCTCGTCCTCTTAGTCGGCCATCTGGAGCGGTTCAAGCCCGCCGTCCGACGTCTCGCGGAATTAGCGGGGTCTCCATTGTTCATCCAAGCACGCCGCGTCCGCCCCTACGATCGGACCCGCACGATGGACGTGGGCGTGGTAATGGACTTGATGATTCACGACATCGACATCGTGCTGTCGCTCGTCCGCGGTCGCATCGTCGACCTGGGTGGGTTGGCGGTCCGTGTCCGGAATGCGCAAGAAGACCTCGCAGTGGCGACGCTGACCCTCTCCACCGGCTGTGTGGCGTGGTTGCTGGCGAGCCGGGTCTCTGCCGACAAGGCGGCCGAGATCGAGGTCGCGACTCCCGACCGGGTAATCCGGTTGGACTACCTAAAGCAACGCCTCTTCATCCACCCATTTCACGGCGAGATCGAGGATATGGTAATCCACGGTGACGAACCGCTACGGGCGGAACTCCAACACTTCGTCAACTGTGTCCACGGCGAGGAACAACCGCTTGTCACGGGCGAAGACGGGCTCCAGGCCTTGTCCGTGGCTCACCGTCTCCTGCAGCAAATGCGCATCGTCGCGCCACCGGTTCACGTCTAGACCTGCTGTTGGCCTCGCAGTCTAAGGAGTCACCACCACGCACGTGACGACCGTGCGGACCCCTTCGATGCGCCGCACTGCTGCCGTGATTCCGGGAAACCCCTTCGTATCGTCCTGTTCGGCGATGACGATGACATCAAACTCCCCCATCGTTACCGATGCTTTCACCACGCCGGGGACGCGGAGGATATCGCGGGCGACGGCGGTGGGGGTGTTGCGGTCGAGCGCAATCAGCAAGTAGGCCGTCTCGACCATGGCAACTGAGTTCTGGAGCACGGCGGCCAGTCCTGTCCGTCGCAGGCGGAGCGGGCGTTGACACCCCTTCGGGCCGCTTGTACCATTACCCACGAAGCACCGGACCTAAGCCTTCCGGGGCAGGGTGAGCTTCACGCGGTGGGCGTGAGGCGATTCCCGATCGGCGGTGATAACCCGTGAGGTTCTGCGAGTGCACCTGACTGGCAGAACCGGGACCCGGTGGAATTCCGGGGTCGACGGTACAGTCCGTATGAGGTGAAGGCTAGGTGAATTTGGCGCCTGAGTGCCCCAAAGACGCCCAGACACCGGGCGTCTTTTTGCATTCCGCGAGATCGAGATGACTCGATCCGCGAAGGAGGATGGAGATGAGTGTCCGGACGTTGACCTTACTGGCTTTGTTGATCGCGCTGACGACCGTCGCCACAATGATCATTCAAATTCCGATTCCAGCGACCCAAGGGTACATCAACGTCGGAGACGCAATGGTGTTTACCTCCGCCCTCTTGTTTGGCCCCCTCGCGGGATTACTCGCTGGGGGCATAGGGTCGGCGCTGGCCGACTGGTTCTCAGGGTATCAGCAGTTTGCCCCCTACACTCTCGTGATCAAAGGGCTGGAAGGGCTAGTTGCAGGACTCATTGCCTGGGGACTCCTCAAAGGCCGCCCGATGCGTACCGTCGCCGGGATCGCCAGCATGATCGTCGCCATGGTGATCGGTGGCGCGGTCATGGTCGGCGGATACTACGTGGTGGAGCAGTTCATCATGGGTAAGGCTGCAGCCGCCGAGGTCCCGGGTAATCTCTTCCAAGTGCTAGGAGGAGTGGTGATCGCGATTCCGGTGACCCTCATCCTGCGCTCGGTCGCTCCCATGGTGCGCTCGCCGTCGAACCGATAGGGCCTGCGTTCAGATGACACCCGACATCCCGGTTGCACTACCGGTAGGCAAAGTTCCACCTGAACTGCTCACGCGTCTCGTGTACCCCCACCTCGGCCACCGGACAGACATTCTGGTGCGTGCTCACGTGGGGGAGGATTGCGCCGTCTTAGACTACGGTGAGACGGTCTGCGTGCTGACCTCCGATCCTATCACCGCGGCAGGGCACCACTTGGGTCGGCTTGCGGTCCATGTGGGATGCAACGATCTCGCGACGACCGGGGCTGAACCCGTGGCGCTACTGCTCACCCTGCTGCTGAAGGAGGGATCCACAGCGGAAACGCTGGAGGCCCTCATGACCGAGGCCGGGCAGACTGCCGCGAGCCTGGGAGTCGAGATCGTGGGCGGTCATACCGAAGTGACCCCGGCCATCGATCGGACGATCGCGATCGTCACCGCCGTGGGGAAGGCGCGCAAAGGTGCGGTCATCTCGGGGGCCGGCGCACGTCCCCACGACTCCGTGATTGTCACCAAGGGCGCAGGGATCGAGGGCACGGCGATCTTGGCCTCCGATCTCGCCGACCGCCTGGAATCGTCGTTGGGCAAGGCCGCGTTGGCTCGAGCCCAGGCTTTCATTGACCGCCTGAGCGTGATCCCCGAGGGGAGGGTCGGGGCCCAACACGGGGCAACGGCCATGCATGACGTAACCGAGGGCGGTGTGGTGGCCGGAGTCTGGGAACTAGCCGAAGCCTCCGGGTTGGGGGTGGTGTTCCGCGCCGACGATGTCCCGGTGCTCCCTGAGACGCAAGCAATTTGCCACACCTTGGATCTCGACCCCCTGGCTTTAATCGGGAGCGGCGCGCTCCTGATCTGCACCCCCAACCCCCAGACCATGCTCCGCGCTCTCAACGTCGCCCAGATTCCCGCCGCTGAGATCGGGCTCATAACGGATAAGGACAGAGTCATCTTGCGCCGGGGCCGGGCGCAGCCCCTCATCCCGCCTCCGCGCGATGAAATCTACCGCGCCCTATCCGAAGCGGCGGAAGGGGATTGAACGATAACCCCAACGATCTAACGGACGATAGGGGCCTTCCAGTCCTCAACACGCCCTTGGTGAGACATCCTTTTCTGCGCCTAAGGGGACAGGTGTTCGGGTATGACCTCATTTGCGCCAACCGCGTTGGGCACCCCACCAAGGAAATCCGCGGAGTGCGCGGGAGGAATTGATATGACGCGAAGACTTTGGCTGATGATTATCGCAGGACTGCTGGTTCTCAACCTTCCCTTCGTCGCCATCGGCACGGCGCAGGCGGCTACCGGACTGGCGCAGGCGATGAAGCAGGTGGACACGTATCTCGACACGGCCCTCCGAAACCTGAACAGCGCCGAGGAACTTGTCAGCAAGAAGAGTCTGACCGGCGTGGAACAGCCGATGGGCCAAGTGCGGGATGCGGAGACCAAGATTGGGCAGGCGCTGAGCATGTTCAAGTCTGTGGAAGCGACCAAGCCCACCAAAGAGCAACTCGATCAGATTCAAAGTGTCCTGAAGCAATCCCAAGATCAACTCAAGTCCGCGGTATCGGTGCTCAAGAACTCCAACCAAAAGGGCCAGAACTACAAGCTGCTCACCGGCCTGGTCACCGGTGCCGACAGAAACGTCGGAAAGGCCATGCAGACGCTGCGACAAATGGCCAAGTAATAAGACCACTGTAGACATCCTGACCAAAGCGTTGTAGCCACAGCAGGCCGTGCAAACCGCGGCCTGCTGTGTGTTTTGTTGTGCTCCCGGCCGTCTACCTCAAGACTTCCGCGCTGTTCACGGCGTACGAGTAGGAGCATCGAGAGGCCCCTTGGGAGGTTAGGACTCCGTATCCAAGAACTGGGTCTTCACGGCGACCCGGCTGTTTGCCGCCAGAACGCACGCGTAGAATCCGCACTCAGACGTAGATTCGATCCCGTAGGCATAGCTCGTCACTGAGCACAGTGAGGCGGAAGAGACGGACGGCGCGTACCTGGCACACACTCCCTCATTGGTCACACGCTTGCAATTAGCCGTGGGGTGGGACTAAGATAACGAGGGACAACTGCATAGCACGGGGAGCTCGGAGGATTCCGGGCTGAGAGTGTGACCTGCCTGCCGTCTTCAGCGGTGGGCCCTGTCACAGACCCATAGGACCCGATCCAGGTAATGCTGGCGTGGGGAAGAGATCGGATGGGATGACCGCCAGGCTGGAACGGCTGGCGGTTTTGTGTTTCGGATCGAGAGAAAAAACGAGGGAGGAAGAACATGGAGAGGACAGGCAGCAAGCTCTCACCACGACTCATCGCGGAGATGGGGATCGCCATCGCCTTGGCGGCCGTGCTGCACTTCATCAAGTTGTGGGAAATGCCCCAGGGAGGGGCGGTCACGCTGGGAACGATGGTGCCGCTATTCATTGTGGCGTTCCGGCGAGGTCCCGGCGTGGGGTTTGTGACCGGCGCGCTGTATGGGATTCTCGAAGGCTGGATCCTCAGCGGCGGCCGGTTCTTCGTCCACCCGGTGCAGGTCATTCTGGACTACCCGTTGGCATTCGGCCTGCTGGGACTCGCGGGATTTTTCCCCAAGTTTCCGGCCTTTGGAGTCACGGTGGGCGCCCTGGCTCGGTACGCATCGCACGTCGTCTCGGGCGTGGTTTTCTTTTCCCAGTACGCGCCCAAGGGCCAGCCCGTGTGGCAGTACTCGCTCGTGTATAACGCAACGTACCTGGGGCTGGATTTCATTGTGGCGATTATGCTGACGCTGCTGGTCTGGGAACGCCTCTCAAAAGTCCCCGTTCCAGCGGCGGCATGACCGCTGTGTCATAGATGCGCGCCGCGATCGTCGGGAACGGCCGCCTGCCTCCGACCCGCGGCCTGCGGCAGCTTCTCCGCCACGCCGATTTGGTCGTGTGCGCCGATGGCGGCCTGCGCGTCATGCGGGCACTGGGCATCACCCCCGAGGTGGCCGTGGGCGACTTTGACTCCGCCAGCCCGTCCTTGCTGGCGTGGGCGCGCCGGCGCGGGACCCGCCTCCTGGCACACCCGCGCGACAAGGACAAGTCAGATACCGAACTCGCTATGCAGTACGCGCTGCGGGCTGGGGCCACTACGATCGATCTCATCGGCGTGCTCGGTGGCCGCGTTGACCACACGCTCGCCAACATCGCATTATTGGTTGCGCTCGCGAGGCAGCGCCGCCGTGCGCGGATCGTCCACGGTACTACCGAACTGTTCTTGGCGGCCCCACAGGCATCCATTCCTGGTCGGGTCGGAGATCGCGTCTCGCTGATTCCTCTGTCGGCCCGCGTGACCGGGATATCCACGCACGGCCTCAAGTACCCGCTGGCCCACAGTGCCCTGCGCATGGACGCGACACGAGGCATTAGCAATGAAATCACAGCCTCCCCAGCGCACGTACGTACAAGGCGCGGATGGTTGCTCATCGTGGTAGAACACCGATCCTGACTGTCCCACCAAGTTGTCTGCACAGCAGGCACGATCACGCGAACGGGAATCGGCTCATTTGCCTCCCCTTGTATAATGGTCTATGTGACGCGTGGATGTGAGACGTGATGGGAGATTATTGGATTCGGTCCGTGACAGATGACAGCACCGTACGGGCCATGGCCGCGGTAACGACCACGGCCGTCGAGGCTGCGCGCCGCCGACACGGGACGGCGCCCACCGCCACCGCTGCCCTAGGACGGATGCTCACGGGCGCGGGACTGCTGGGGGTAGCTCTGAAGCGAGGCCAGACGGTGATGGTCCGGATCCAGGGAGACGGGCCGTTGGGCGGCGCCTTGGTTATGAGCGACGCCGAGGGCACCGTGCGGGGCTACGTCGCTAATCCGCAAGTGCACCTTCCCCTCACGGCCCGGGGCAAGCTCGATGTGGGCGGCGCCGTTGGTCACGGGACCCTACACGTCACCCTCGACCTGGGCCTCCGCGTTCCGTATCACGGCAGTGTTCCCCTAGTTTCCGGGGAAATCGCCGAGGACCTCGCCTCCTACCTGGTCGTCTCACATCAGATTCCTTCGGTCGTGGCCTTGGGGGTGCTCGTGGCACCCACCGAGCGGGTCATGGCAGCCGGCGGCTTGATCGTGCAAGTGATGCCCGGGGCCGACGAGCGGGTAGTGGCGTACTTAGAGGAACGGGCACAGGTTCTGCCGACCGTGACATCCATGATCTCGAAGGGCCAGACACCGGAAGAGATGGTGGACGCCCTCCTCGGGACGATCGTGAGCCGCGTGGTGGAGCGAGGTCCCGTGCGGTTCCGCTGCCGCTGTTCGCGGCGGAAGGTCCAGCAGGTCCTGATCAGCCTGGGGGACGCCGAACTTCGCGAGATACGCGCAGAACAGGGGCAGGTAGAGGTGCTCTGCAACTTCTGTGGCGCTCGCTACGTCTTCGGGGACGCAGACGTCGAGGAACTAATCCTTCAGATGCACAACGGCTACGGGAGCGAGAGCGAATCGGGGACCGCTGACCAGGTCCCTCCCCAGGCCTAGACGGCGAGAGGGGCTTTGCGGCGTACCGGCGGTCGCTGCACCCGCCCGGCCTGCAGGCACTCCGTGCACACGGTAAGACGTTGGGGCGCACCCGCCACCAGGACTCGGATCCGCTGAAGATTCGGCATAAATCTCCGAGGTGACTTGACCGCTGAGTGGCTGATGGAATGCCCCGCGGCGGGCTTCTTGCCGCAGATTGCGCAGTGTCGACCCATGATGCGTCCTCCGAACTGCAACTCGATCGAAAATACCTATGCATTCTAGCACGCGGAGGCCGGGCAAGGAAAGGTTAGCAGCACGTAGAACAGGGAGGCGAATGCCTACGTCACGCCCCACCGCCGTCGCCACCGGCCAGGCGCGATCGGCGTCGCGGTCCCTGCATGACATCCCCGCCCAGTATGTGAAAGGCGTCGGCCCCACTCGTGCCGAGCAGCTCGCGCGCCTTGGGCTGAGCACAGTCGAAGACCTCTTCTACCACCAGCCCCACCGGTACGAAGATCGCAGCCACCTCGCGACTATCGCGTCTCTCCGGCGTGGCCTGAAGCAAACCACGCAAGGCGTGGTGCTCGCCCTGAGCGAGAAGCGCTATGGGAAACACCAGTTCGTGGCCGCCCTGGCAGATAACACCGGTGTGTTGCAGGCTATCTGGTTCGGGCAGCGGTTTCTGCGCCGCGTTATCCACCGTGGCACACGATTGATCGTCCACGGCAAGGTCGAGGGGGCAGGCGTCTTGCAGATGCTGGTGGATGAACACGAAATCTTAACCGGAGAGGAAGACGACACGCTGCACACGGGACGCATCGTTCCCATGCATCCGGCCACCGAGGGGCTGAGCCCGCGCGTCCTGCGCACCATCATCGCCCGCGCGCTGGACGAGTACCTAGACGCGCTCCCGGAACTTCTTCCTGCTCAGATTCGGGAGCAACTGGGGTTGGCTGGGCGCCAGGAGGCCGTGCGCAATTTGCACTTTCCGGCATCGATGGGCGATGCAGCCGCCGCTCATCGCCGATTAGCGTTTGATGAACTCCTTGTGCTGCAACTCGGCGTGCTCATGCGTAAGCAAGCGGTGCGCGTCGTGGACAAGGGAATCCGCTACAAGCGCCGTGACGGACTCTTAGCACAGTTTGTGGCCACGTTGCCGTACTCGCTAACCGGCGCGCAGCGCCGAGTCCTAGACGATGTGACCGGGGACCTCTACAACCCCCGGCCGATGAACCGGCTTCTACAGGGAGATGTGGGGTCAGGCAAGACCGTCGTGGCCGCTGCTGCGCTTTGGCTGTGCGTGGGCGGCGGGTGTCAGGGGGCGCTGATGGCCCCCACTGAAATTCTAGCTGAACAACACTACCTGACATTTCGCCGCCTCCTCGCTCCTCTGGGCGTGCGTCTCGCACTGGTGACGGGCAGCAGGAAGCGACCGGACCGAGACCGCATTCGCGCAGCGCTGGCCGCAGGTGAGGTCGATGTGGCCGTGGGCACCCACGCCTTGCTGGAGGAGGGAGTGGAGTTTGCGCGGTTGGGGTTGGTGGTGGTCGATGAGCAGCACAAATTCGGGGTGCTGCAGCGTGCGGAATTACGCCAAAAAGGCGAGCACCCGGATGTCTTGGTGATGACCGCCACGCCCATTCCGCGGACGCTGTCCATGACGCTGTACGGCGATCTGGACGCCTCCGTATTAGATGAAATGCCCCCGGGGCGTGGAGTGATCAAGACCTACGTCCGCGGACCGGAAAAACGGCCCGAGGTGTACCAATGGGTCCGTCAGCAGGTCGACGGAGGGCACCGCGCCTATGTCGTGTGTCCGCTCATCGAAGAATCCGACAAGCTTCAGGCGGAAGCTGCGATCCATCTGGCCGACCGGCTTCGGGAGGATGCGTTTAACGGAGTGACGGTAGGCTTGCTCCACGGTCGCATGCGCCCAGATGACAAAGATGAGGTGATGGAGCAGTTCCGCACAGGGGCGATTCGAGTACTGGTCGCCACGCCGGTGATTGAAGTCGGCATCGACGTCCCGGAAGCTACCATCATGATCGTCGAGGACGCCGACCGATTTGGCCTCGCGCAACTCCACCAATTGCGCGGCCGGGTCGGCCGGGGACCGCAAACGTCGTTCTGCGTCTTGCTGTCGACCGCGATGACGGAAGCCGCACGGGTCCGGCTGGAGACGATGGCCCAAACGTCTGACGGGTTCGTCATTGCCCAAAAAGATCTGGAGTTGCGGGGCCCAGGGGAACTGATGGGCACACGCCAGCACGGCCTGCCGGACTTGCGGATCGCTGATCTCTTGGAAGATGCTCCCATTCTGCAAGACGCCCATCGTGAGGCCGGCCATCTGCTAGGAGACGATCCCGATCTCTCCCAGGGTCACCACGCCGAGCTCCGAGACCTTGTTCGCCGTCGGTTCGTCGAACGACCGGGCGTGGCCGCCGTGGGGTAGGCTGCCGATGAGGACAACGGGACGACTGAAGACGCGCCGGCGGGCAGGGGTCCGCCCGACACAGACTCGGGTCCGGGATGCGTTGCTCAACAGCTTGGGACCGCGGATCGCTGGAGCACGGGTGCTGGACCTTTACGCCGGCACGGGGGCGCTAGGGATGGGGGCGTTAGACCACGGAGCCGCGTACGTTCTGTTTGTCGAACGCAATGCCTCGCTCGCGGCCGACCTGCGCCGCCGTCTGACCGCCGAGGGCATGAGCCACCGCGCAAAGGTGTGGGTCAAAGATGCGTTGGCTGCGGTGCGGGATCTGGGCGCGGGGCAGGGGAGGTTTGACATCATCCTGCTGGATCCCCCCTACGGCCAGGAGCTGATTGCTGTGACGCTGGACGCGATCACGCGCGCAGGAATCCTCGCCCCGTCGGGACTCGTGGCCGCCGAAGGCCATTGGCGGGACCACCCTGGCGAGATTCCAGGACTCGTCTGCAGCCGCGAAGCCCGGTACGGAGAAACGAGGTTGTGGTACTTCGAGCACTCAGGAGGTGAGAGTCCGTGACGAGTGCGGTCTACCCAGGCAGCTTCGACCCCGTTCACAACGGACACGTCGATGTCATCACCCGCGCGGCGAGGGTCTTTGACACTGTCATCGTGGCCGTGGCGAGAAATTCCGAAAAGGCTGGTCTGTTCTCTGTCTCCGAGCGCATGGACATGCTGCGGACAGCGACCGCCGCGGTGCGCAACGTGAAGGTCGACGCGTATGACGGGCTGACAGTGGCCTTCGCGCAAGCCCGGGGTGCCTCGGTCCTGGTCAAGGGGCTGCGGGCAGTAGTCGATTTCGAGTACGAACTCAAGCAGGCCTCGATGAATCAGCGCCTCGCGCCGAACCTGGACACGGTCTTCTTCATGACCGCCCCCCCGTACTATTTCTTGAGCTCGACGCTGATTCGCGAAGTCAGTCAGCTCGGCGGATCAGTCGCGGGGCTGGTCCCCGCAGGCGTGGAAGACCGGTTGCGGGCGAAGCTTAAGCCCCGATGATCATGCCGCCGACATCGGTTATGGACCTGCTCACGCGCTTGGAGACGCTGCTGCGCGGGGTGGAACAGAACGCAGCGTCAAGATCGCCGAAGACCGAGGAGGCGCTCGGGTTGGTGCGGATGATCCGGCGGGCGCTGCCCGCTGAGCTCAGCGAGGTCCACCGCCTTCGCGCGGAGGCCGAACGGATCCACCGTCACGCCCAAGACGAAGCCCTGCGGATCGTGCTAGAGGCCCAGGCGACCGCGCGCCGCCGCACCGACGTCGCGCCGCAGCCCATACCCACCGGACAAGATCATCTGGCCGACGTGCAGCGGAAGGCGAAGGAGATCCGGGAGGGTGCCGATACCTATGCGACGCAGGTACTGGGGGAGTTAGAAGGGAGCCATTCTGCGCGTCCTAGAGGCCATCCGCAGGGGTAAGCAGTTATTGAAAGACGCTTCACGCTAAGCCTATACTGAATCGTTTGACATCGGGGAGTTCGGACGTGCGCATCGACGTAGCGGCATTGGAAATCGGGCAGGTGCGGCGCGCTGCGTTCGACGAGGTCGTGGATAGTAAGAGTGAGGACCTCGCTTTCGACACCCCCGTGAGGGGGAATGTCGAGGTCGATCGCACCGCGCAGACGCTCCGGCTGAGAGGTCATCTCGCGACCACCGCCCCCTTCGTGTGCGGGCGGTGCCTGACGCAGTACCGGCAGGACATCGCCATCGCGGTCGAGGAGGATTTCTTGGTCGGGGACATCGCAGTGCCCCGTGATGGGGCCCTGCGACCCGAGGACTTTGTCGTCCCTCTGGGGACTGATCTGGTGCTGGACGTTACGGAAGCCGTACGGCAGCACCTGCTGTTGGCCGTGCCGATGGTCCCGGTCTGCCGCCCCGACTGCCGGGGGCTGTGCCCCCGGTGTGGGAAGAATCTCAACGAGCAGGAGTGTGGATGCGAGCCTCTGGAGACGATTGATCCGCGCCTCGCGCCGCTGCGGAATCTCAAGGACACACGGAGCGAATAGCCCGATCCTAACTTTAAGCGGGAGGTAATGCATGGGGATTCAAAAGCGACGACGATCTAAGATGAGTGGCGCCACGCGGCGCGCGCACTGGAAGCTGCGCCCTATCACGTTGGTGGCCTGCCCGAACTGCCACGCGCAGATGCGTCCTCATCGCGCTTGCCCGACCTGCGGCCAGTACGCAGGGCGGGAAGTCATCAAAATCGAGAAGTCGGAAACCAAGTAACCCGCGGTGAACCCGTGAGCGCAGCAGCTCCTGGGGGCGATGCGGCGTTGACGATCGCCGTCGACGCGATGGGGGGAGACCATGCCCCCGAGGCGGTTGTGGCAGGTGCCGTGGCCGCCGCCCGCGATTTCGGGGTGACCATCCTGCTCGTGGGCCCTCAGGCATCTGTCGAGCGGGAGCTGGCGCGTCACCACCCTGTCCCCTCCACCATCCGCATCGTGGACGCTCCCGAAGTGGTCGAGATGCACGAGGCACCCGCAATGGCCGTGCGCCGCAAGAAGCGCTCTTCGATCGTAGTGGCAATGGAACAGGTGCGCGACCGGCAGGCCCACGCCGTGGTGAGCGCCGGCCACACGGGGGCCGCCATGGGCGCTGCCCTCCTCCGCCTAGGACGCCTCCCTGGAGTCGATCGACCGGCCATTGCGGTCGTCCTGCCGACAATAGCAGACCACCCGATCCTGTTGCTCGACGTAGGAGCAAACGTGGACAGTCGGCCTCACCATTTGCTGCAGTTCGCCCTGATGGGATCCGTCTACGCGCGGCGGGTACTGGGGGTGGCGTCTCCACACGTGGGGATCCTCAGTAACGGGGCGGAAGAGGGGAAGGGATCCGATCTCACGCTGCGGACGACCGCGCTGCTGCGGACCGCAGGGTTGAATTTCATCGGGAATGTCGAAGCACGCGACGTCTTCACCGGCACCGCGGACGTCGTGGTGTGCGACGGATTTGTCGGTAATGTCGTCCTGAAGTTCGGCGAGGGGTTAGCCCTGGCGATTCGCGATATCGTGAAGGCGGAGTTCCAGGGGTGGCGCGGTCGGCTCTACCTGGTCTTCGTCGCCCCGCTGGCCCAGAAGCTCCGACGGATGTACCGCCGCATCGATTACCGCGAATACGGGGGGGCGCCGCTTCTGGGCATTGATGGAGTGTGCATCATTGCGCACGGGAGCAGCAATGCCCGGGCCGTCCGCAACGCCATCCGCGTCGCCATTGAGGGTGTGCGGTATGCGTTCGTCGAGGACCTGCGGGCCCAGATGCCCCAGTGGAGTGAAGCGGTGACTAGTGCCGTGGAACCCACGGAGAGCCATCCGTGACGGAGTCCGCGGGCGCAGGGATGAGTCTCCGCGGTTCGACGATCACCGGGATCGGTCGCTATTTGCCGCGGCGGGTCATGACCAACCACGAAATTGAGAAGATGGTCGACACGTCGGATGAGTGGATCGTCACGAGGACCGGGATCAAAGAGCGGCGGATAGCCGCCCCCGAGGAGGCCAGCTCGGATCTTGCCTACGCCGCCTCGCAAGAAGCACTCGCCGATGCAGGCGTGACCCCCGAGCAGCTTGACCTCATTATCGTAGGGACCGCGACTCCAGACATGTTGTTCCCGGCAACGGGCTGCATTCTCCAGGACCGGTTGGGGGCCAAGCAAGCCGGCGCTTTTGACCTGTCGGCCGCCTGCAGCAGTTGGGTGTACGCGGTGGCGGTCGCGCACGGGTACATCGCCTCAGGGCTCGCGAAAACAGTGCTCGTGGCTGGCGCAGAAACACTGTCGAAGTTCACGAACTGGAAGGACCGCAACACCTGCGTGCTGTTCGGGGACTCCGCCGGGGCCGTGGTCATGCAAGCCTGCGAGCCGAGAAGCGGATTCCTGTCCTTTTATCTCGGGGCGGATGGAGCCGGGGGGCCGTTGATCGCCTTGCCAGCCGGCGGCTCGCGGATCCCGGCCAGCTTTGAGTCGATCGAACGCAATCAACACTTCTTGCAGATGAACGGGCGCGAGGTTTACAAGTTTGCAGTCCGCTGCATCCCCAAAGCCATTGAGGAAGCCGTACAGCGCGCGCACATGTCCATTGATGATGTGGACTTGTTCATCCCCCATCAAGCCAATATCCGCATCATCGACGCCGCCGCCGGGCGGTTGGGCCAACCCCGCGAGAAGTTCTTCATCAACGTCGAACGGTACGGCAACACGTCGGCCGCCTCCGTACCAGTTGCATTGTACGAAGCCGTGCACAGCGGCCGCGTGAAAGTCGGCGATACCGTCGTCCTGGTGGCCTTTGGCGGTGGGCTGACGTGGGGCTCCTGCGCCCTGCGCTGGACGAAACCGTCCTAACCAGATCCTCATGACGATCGCGTTCGTATTCCCAGGCCAGGGCGCGCAGCACGCTGGAATGGGCAAGGCCCTCGCCGCCGCCTCCCCCCCCGCCCGCCAGGTCTTCGCGCGTGCGGATGCAGCATTGGGGTTTGCGCTGTCGGCCCTCTGTTGGGAAGGACCGGAGGAAACCCTCCGCCAGACGGAAAATACGCAGCCCGCCATCTTGGCGACCAGTGTGGCCTGCCTGGCGGCGCTGCAGGCGCACGGCGTAGCACCCTCCCTGGTCGCAGGCCTCAGCGTGGGGGAGTACGCGGCGTTGGTCTGTGTCCAGGCCCTGCGCCTGGAGGACGCCCTCAACGTCGTCCGCCGCAGGGGGGTTCTCATGCAAGAGGCTGCCGCCGGGCGGCAGACGGCCATGGCTGCTATCCTAGGTCTGGGCGCGCCCGCTGTCCTGAAGGTGTGCCATGATGCAGCCTCCCGGGGAGTCGTGGAACCGTCCAACTTCAATAGCCCGGACCAAATCGTAATCGCGGGCGATGCCGACGCGGTGCATGAAGCTATCCGGCTGGCAAAGGCCGCAGGTGCCAAACGCGCCGTGCTGCTGCCGGTGAGTGCACCGTTTCATACTAGTTTGATGCGGTCCGCATCTGTGCAGCTGGCAGAGGTCCTCGCCGCCGTTCCGATCTCCGCCCCCATCATCCCCGTCGTGAGCAACGTGACCGCTCAGCCCATCCGCCAGCCCACCGAAATCCGCCGGCGTCTGGTTGAGCAAGTGGCGAGCCCTGTGCGGTGGGATGCCTCGGTGTCCGCCATGGCGGCAGCCGGCGTGGACACGTTCGTCGAGATCGGTCCGGGGACAACCCTGTCGGGGTTGATCCGCAAGACCGTGCCGTCTGCCCGAGTGACGAACGTCAACGATCCGGCCTCCCTTCAGGCGGCGGTCAAGCTTCTACAGCCAGTCGCCCAGGGTACGGGCAATGGGTAAACTCGACACGCAAGTTGCGATCGTCACCGGAGGCTCGGGGGCGTTGGGCCGCGCGATTTCCACCGCCCTGGCGGCGGAAGGCGCCGCGGTTGTGGTGCACTACGCCTCGCACCACAACGCCGCAGAAGCAGTCGTCGGAGCCATCAGCGAGCTGGGCGGACGCGCTGTGAGCGTTCAAGCCGATCTGGCCACGCCTGAGGGGGCGCGGCAACTGGTCTCCTCCGCTTTGGAATCGTTCGGAAAAATCGACATCTTGGTCAACAATGCTGGCATGATCCGCGACACGCTCATCCTGCGCATGAAAGACGAGGATTGGTCGACGGTCCTGCACACGAATCTCAGCAGCGCATTCTTCTGCACAAGAGCCGTGCTGCGCGAATTCGTCCGTCAGCATAGAGGCCGGATCATCAACATCGCGTCCATCGTCGCCGAGGTCGGCAATCCGGGACAGGCAAACTACGTGGCGGCGAAAGCGGGGCTCATCGGATTGACCAAAGCGGTGGCGCGAGAGGTGGCCACGCGCGGCATTACCGTCAACGCGGTCGCCCCCGGGTTCATCGAAGCCGGGATGACGTCTCGCCTCTCCGCCGAGCAGACGAGGGCCCATATAGAGCAGGTCCCGTTGGGACGAGCGGGGAAGCCCGAGGAGGTCGCCGCTGCCGTGGTCTTCTTCGCCTCCGACGACGCCGCGTACATCACCGGTCAAGTGTTGAATGTGGACGGCGGCCTCGTGATGAGATAGACCCGGGCCCCTGCTAATTAGGTACCGAACAGCACGAGGGATGGGACGTTTCGGGGCTAGATACCTGCCGCCGGTCTGCTAGAGTAGGAAGGCGGTAAAGCGGTTAGACTTATCCGGGGGTGGCAAGTCCGATGGCATCAACCTTTGATCGTGTGAAGCACATCGTCGTCGAGCAACTGGGGGTGGCCGCCGATGAGGTGGCACCCGCGTCGTCGTTTGTGGACGACCTCGGCGCCGATTCGTTGGACGTCGTCGAGTTGGTTATGGCGTTGGAAGAAGAGTTCGGGGTCGAAATCCCCGACGAAGACGCCGAGAAAATCGCCACAGTGGGCGAGGCCGTCAAGTACATCGAAACCCACATGAGCGAACCCGCCACAGAATAGCCTCCCGTGATCTGCACAGAGCAGGGGAAGATCTGATGACACCGGGACGCCGGGTTGTCGTCACCGGCATTGGGGTCGTCAGCCCGATCGGCACGGGCAAAGACGCGTTCTGGGCCGGCCTGATGGCCGGGAAGAGCGGGGTCGGACGCATTACGCGGTTTGATCCTTCGGGGTTTGACACTACGATTGCCGCCGAAGCCCGCGACTTTGACCCCACCACCTACATGGACAAGAAGGAAGTCCGGCGGAACGACCGCTTTGTCCAGTTCGCCTACGCGGCCGCCCGCATGGCCCTCGACGATGGGCATTTCAGCATTACGCCTCAAAACGCGGATCAAGTTGGCGTCGTCATCGGATCGGGCATTGGCGGAGCGGAAACGTGGGAGCATCAGCATGAGATCCTGCTCAAACGTGGCCCCAGCCGTGTCAGTCCGTTCTTCGTCCCGATGATCATCGTGAATATGGCTGCCGGCGTCGTTAGTATTCTCACGGGGGCAAAAGGACCCAGCAGTTCGGTGGTCACCGCGTGTGCCACCAGCGGGAACGCCATCGGAGACGCCATGCGCCTGATTCAGCGCGGAGAAGCCAACGCGATGTTAGCCGGGGGGACAGAAGCCGCAATTACGCAGCTGAGCATTGCCGGGTTCTGTGCGATGAAGGCGATGTCCACGCGCAACGACGAGCCGACCAAAGCGGTGCGACCCTTCGACGCCAAGCGCGACGGGTTCGTGATGGGGGAAGGGTCCGGCGTCGTCTTGCTCGAGGAATTGGAGCAGGCGGTGACGCGCGAGGCCCATATCTATGGCGAGCTCGTGGGCTATGGAAGTAGCGAGGACGCATATCACATCACGCAGCCGGACCCCGAAGGAGACGGCGCCGCTCGCAGCATGGCAAATGCACTGCGGGACGCCAAAATGGAGCCCAGTGAGATCCAGTACATCAACGCCCACGGCACAAGTACCCCGTACAACGACCGCACTGAGACGATCGCCATCAAGAAGGTCTTTGGAGGGAACGCCAAAAAGGTGGCGGTGAGCTCCACCAAGTCTATGACCGCCCACATGCTCGGGGCGGCTGGTGGCGTGGAGCTGATCGCGTCTGCGCTGACCCTGCAGCATCAGGTGCTGCCGCCCACGATCAACTACGAGTTCCCCGATCCGGAGTGCGACCTGGACTACGTCCCGAATACGCCGCGCAAAGCCACAGTCCGGGCAGCCATGTCGAATGCGTTTGGGTTCGGCGGACACAATGCAACGCTGATTGTCCGCGCGTATGACGGCCGCTAACACCCCCCCCTCCGCTCCGGCGACGATCGACCCCGCTCGCGAGGCTCAGCTCTCCGATCTGGAAGGGAAGCTGGGTGCGCGCTTTCGCGACCGCCTGCTCCTCAGTCTGGCCCTCCAGCATGGCTCGTATGGGCAGGGGGGCGGCCACCAGGAGAATTACGAGCGGCTGGAGCTGCTGGGTGACGCCGTCCTGAGCCTCGTCGTCTGTGATCACTTGTACCACCAGTACCCTGATGCTCCTGAGGGCGATCTGGCGAAACTGCGGGCGCGAATCGTCAGCGAGCCCTGGCTGGCGCGGATTGCGACGACCCTCGATCTGGGACGGTACATTCTGCTCGGCAAGGGCGAGGAGAAAGCCGGGGGCCGGAACCGACCGGCCCTGCTCGCCGATGTGTTGGAGGCGGTGCTGGGTGCCGTCTACATCGACTCAGGATTCGGCGTCGCCCACGCGGTCGCGAGCCAACTCCTCCAGGACGCGTTCGACGAACTCGCCCTGCCTAGTGAGGACTACAAGAGCACCCTACAAGAACTGTTGCAAGAGCGGGAACGACGGATTCCCCGCTACCGGATCAACAGCCAAGAAGGCCCCGACCATGCGAAGGTGTTCGTGGCCACCGTGGAGGCCGGAGGGCGGGTTCTGGGGGAGGGTAGGGGGCCAAGCAAGAAGCAGGCAGAACAAGCCGCAGCCCAGGAAGCGTTGCAGCGCTTGGCTCGGCGCACCCGAGACGCCGTCCCGCCACAGGCCTCCCGCCCCGGGGGGACCAGTCCAGAACCCCAATCTGCCGTCTCGCACCCGGGAGGGGGGCCCAACGCCGCCCGGGGAGCCGGTCGGGGCGCACCACACGGTAAAGAGACGGGGCCGCCTGGACGATGAAGCAACTGTGGGCTCCGTGGCGCGGCGAATACCTGGAACAAGATCCCAAGAACGACCACTGCATCTTTTGCGAGGCGGCAAACGGGGCGGACGATCGCGCCGCTCAGGTCGTGGCGCGGGGACGGCACTGCTTTGTGATCATGAACCGGTTCCCTTATAATTCTGGTCACGTGATGGTGGTGCCCACCCGCCACAGCGGCAATTTACCCGACCTCAGCGACGGGGAGCTCTCGGAAATGTTTCGCTACATCGACTACTCTGTTCGGGTCGCGAAGCGGGTGTTGCACCCCGACGGATTCAATGTCGGGATGAACCTCAGCCGTGCGGCCGGGGCTGGGATTGTAGACCATCTCCACGTCCACGTCGTCCCCCGCTGGGTGGGAGATACAAACTTCATGCCGGTCTTGAGCGAAGTCAAGGTGATCTCCGAACACCTGCAGGCAACGTACCAGAAGCTGGCCGATGGGTTTGCGATCGTGCTAGCGGAGGTCCAGCCCCGTGGCGCATAGGTCCGGTCAACAGGAGCGGACATCCCCCGCGATGACATCGGGAGAGGGATTGTGTTGAGGACCGTCGCCGAGTTCATGGCGAAGGCCGTCGTCACTGCCTCCCCGCAAGAGACGGTCGCGGCGGTGGCGCGTCGGATCACCAGCGCCGGGGTGGGAGGGGCACCAATCGTCGACGGGGACCGCGTCGTGGGTCTGGTCACGCTAGAAGATCTCGTCGGCCAGCCTCCGTACCGTCCCATTCGTGAAGTGATGACCGTTGATATCGTGACCGCCCCACCCACCGCGCGGATCACCGATGCCTC
>DASWFZ010000181.1:0-3629 GCA_036393975.1 bacterium
ACCACCAGGTCCCCGCTGCGTTCGTCCACCAACAGAATTGCCCCTTGCTCGTAGCTGAATGCCTGACAGGTCACGTGCACGAGGTTGTTGAGCACCGACTGCAGTTCCAGGGTGCTGCTGATCGCCTTCGCCGCTTCGTAGAGGACGGTGATCTCATCGCGCGAGCGCTGGGCTTCGGCAAACAACGTGGCATTGTGCAGCGCCACCCCAATTTGGCCCGCGAGCGGCTGCAACATCGCCAGGTCGGATTCTCCCAGCCGCCGGGTGCTGTCCGTTTCGATGTTGAGGACGCCCAGCACGCGGTTGTCTGCGCTGATCGGCACGGCCGCCTCGCTGCGCACCGTGGGATCCGTCACGATGTAGTCGCGGTCCTGGCTGACGTCGGGGACCAGCGCGGCCGTCCCGGTCCGGGCCACCCGCCCGAGCACACCTTTGGTGAGGGGGATACGATCGGGGATCTCCCGGTACCCCACCTGCGCCTGGGGGATCACGAAGTCGCCGTCCACGCGGTGAATGCTGACGTGCGAGTACCCGAACCTCTGGGAAACCTCCTCCACGATGCGGCGCAGCATGCTGTCGATATCCATCGTGCTGGTCACGGTGCTCAGGACCCGGTTCATGAGGTTGACTTCTGCAGCGTGTCGCTGGGCTTCCGTCAGCAGGGTCGTGTTCTTGACGGCGATCGCCGCCTGATCGGCGATCGCTTGCGCCAAGCGGAGGTCTTCGGCGTTGTAAGATCGGGGAGTGGTGTGGGAAAAGACCAGCACCCCCATCATCGCGCCTTGGTACAGCAGCGGCAATGACGCCATCGTCTTGATCGTCTGCGAAGCGTCGGCGAGCGCGGCGGCCTCGTCCTTGAGCACCATCTTCCGCAGGGCGGCGAGATGAGGGTCGTGTTCGGCGTCTTCGACCACCACCGGCTTGGCAAAATCGAACGGTAGATTGGCGAGGGGCATCCCCACGAAGCGTCGGATGGCGTCCACCATCTCTGCGGGAAGACCGTGGGCGTAGACGTCTGTCAGTCCTTGTTTCTCGTTTCCCAGGTAAATGGCGCACCGGTCGACCCCGAGCACCTGACGGGAGCCGTCCATGATGGCGGCCAGCACATCGTCCATCTTCAGGCTGCCGGCGATCGCCTTGGCGATCTGTTGCAGGCTGGTGAGGTGCTTAACGCTCCGCGTGCTGGTTTCCAGCAATCGGGCGTTGTCGATCGCGCTGGCGACCTGGGCGGCGATAGTAGCCATGAGATGGACATCGCGCGGGCCGTAGGCGTTCTGGACATAACTCTGCGCGGAGAGCAACCCGAGAACTTGCTCGCCGCGCAGGACGGGCACAAACACCATCGAGGCGCTCCTCCGGTCACTGTGGCCTACGCGCGGCAAGGGATCGGGCGTGGCCAGATCGCGGGAGGGCAACTGGAGGAGCTGCGGCGTCCGCCCGCTGAGGATCGCCCGGACGTCACCTGACACCGGCTGCGTCTGTCGGGGAAAGCGGTCCCCGGAATCCATCAAGAACTCATAAGTCAGGGTGTCGTGCTCGGCATCATACAGCGTCACATAGAACACGTCTGCCGCCATCAGCTGGCGGATGCTGTCGTACATCGTTTGGAAGAGGTGCTCCAGGTCCAGGGTAATGGAGGCCCGCCCGATCCGCTCGAGGACCTCCAGTTCCCGGTGTGCTTGCTCCCGGGTCGTGGTCAACATCAACACGTAGCCGATCAGGACCAGCGGGATCGTCAGGACAATCGCCTCAACGGGCAACGCCTTCGCGTAGATGAGCGCGGGCACCAGACCGAGGGCGGCAAACGCGAGATCGTTCGCAGCCTCCCAGGCGAGACTGCCACTGAACACACTCAGCCAGGAGACACCCCGCCGGCGCGCGACACGCCCACTGACGAGCAGATTGCTCGTCACGTTGCACGTCAGGACGGCGGCGAGAAACGCCGCGAAGAACAAGGGGTCACTATGCCCTGTGTACAGAGGTCCGCGGAGCTCGGGTGGGCCGGGGATGGAATCCAGCATTGAAAAGACGAGGCCCGCGGCGAGGACGGCGAGAATGTTCTGCCCGCTGTTGAAGATCGTCGTCAGGTACGGCCGGCGATGGAACAGGCCATTGCCGATCACCACGCCGACGCTCATCACGAGCGCCGTGTACACCGGTCCCAGAAGCGCCAACCCGGCCGAGACCACGGCGAGTCCTGCCGACCCATAGCCCCCCCGCGGCAAGGGGACCATCAACCATTTGGACGCCACGGCCAGCACGGCGAAGACCGCCAGCTGCGGAAGCGGCGGCAGGGGCGTCTCGATGAGGAGGGGCAATAGGACAACCCAGCCCGCGACGCCGACGCCCCAGCTGTAGAGGTTATACTTGTTCATTTCACTGTGCCTCTGCCCCGCCGGACGCACCGTTACTCATCGGGGTGGCGGTTGGACCCGCGGCCTCGTCGGGACGGCTGACAAACCGCCGAATGCGGCGCTCCAGTTTCGCTCGCTCCATGAGCACGTAGCGGCCGCATCCGAGGCAGCGAATGCCTACATCGGCGCCCAAACGCTCAATTTTCCACTGATCGCTGCCGCAGGGGTGCGTCTTGCGCGTCTGCACCACGTCTCCCAGGTACAGCTTAAGGACCGCCATGCCGCCACCTATGCTCTCGGAGGGGTAACCCTATTATAAAGGTACGTCGCAAACTGAGCACTGCGCTGGATCAGGCTGAGGCAGCGGAAATTTCCAACGGGTGCGACGGTGCAGCTGGCGACGATCTCCCCTGCAGCAGCACGGTAGCTCTGCTCGCGACGACCGGGAGGAGATCGAGAGGTTACCGGGGCCGTGCGGCGCGGACGGGCTCCTTCGTCGTGATCTTCACGGCGCCGTTCACGTAGTCCACGATCGCGGTCTGTCCGGGCTGGATCTCTCCGGCCAGGACCATCTTGGCCAGGCGATTTTCTACCTCGCGCTGCAGCAGTCGTCGTAGTGGCCGAGCTCCAAAGTCGGGGCTATAGCCCTCGCGCGCGAAGTACTCCTTCGTCCCGTCCGTCATTTCCAGGCGGATCTTCTGTCCGTCCAGACGCGCCTGCAACTCGCGCACCTGCAGATCGACGATCTCCTTGATGTGCTCCGGGCTGAGCGGGTGGAACACAATGATCTCATCGATGCGGTTGAGGAACTCGGGTCGGAACGTCTTGCGGACCTCGTCCATGACCTGCACCCGCGCCATTTCGAACTGGGCCGCGTTGCGCGAGTCGAGGTGCTGCAGGTACTTGCTGCCGAGGTTGCTGGTCATGATGATCACGGTGTTCTTGAAATCCACCGTCCGGCCGTGCCCGTCGGTCAGCCGGCCGTCTTCCAGGATCTGCAGGAGGATATTGAAGACGTCTGTGTGCGCCTTTTCGATTTCGTCAAAGAGCACGACCCGGTACGGCCGGCGGCGCACCGCTTCGGTGAGTTGGCCGCCTTCGTCAAACCCCACGTAGCCGGGGGGCGCCCCGATCAAACGACTGACGGTGTGCCGTTCCTGATACTCCGACATGTCCAGACGCACCATCGCGTCTTCGTCATCGAAGAGGTGACGCGCCAGCGCGCGGGCGAGCTCCGTCTTCCCCACCCCGGTGGGCCCCAAGAAGAGGAACGAC
>DASWFZ010000182.1:0-9392 GCA_036393975.1 bacterium
CGTGCCCCGGAGCAGTTGCGTCGGCGCGGGATGCCGGAAATGCACGGGGCCGGGAGCGGAGTCATCATTACTCCCGACGGGTACATCCTGACCAACAGTCACGTCGTCAGCCAGGCGGACCGGATTGAAATCCGGCTGCAAGACGGTCGCGAGCTGCAGGCGACGCCGATCGGCAACGATCCGCACAGCGATCTAGCGGTCGTCCGCGTCCAGGAGGCCAAACTCCCCAGCGCCGATCTGGGCGACTCCTCCGCGTTGCGTGTGGGCCAGCTCGTCATCGCCATCGGGAACCCGCTGGGGTTTCAGGCGACGGTGACGACCGGCGTGGTCAGTGCGCTCGGGCGCACGCTGCGGGCGCAAACGGGGCGGCTCATGGAGAACGTGATCCAGACCGATGCCGCCCTCAACCCTGGAAACTCAGGGGGCCCGCTGGTGGATTTCCGCGGGCGGGTGGTCGGAATAAATACCGCGGTCATCATGGGATCGCAAGGCATCTCTTTTGCCATTCCCTCGAGTACCGCACGGTGGGTTGCGGGTCAACTCATCCGCGAGGGGCGGGTGCGCCGAGCGTACCTGGGTGTGTCCGGACAGACTGTCAAGCTCCAACGCCGCGAGGTGATCGAGTACGCAGCGGCCGCCCCGACGGCTGTCCGCATCATTGAAGTGCAGCCGAACACCGCCGCGTCCAATGCTGCTTTACACGCGGGGGATTTGGTGACGAAAGTAGGCGAGGTCACCGTCACCTCCGTCGATGACCTGCAACGGGCGCTGAGTCGCCACACGATCGGGGCACCGCTTGCGGTGGAGATTATCCGAGGCGGTCAACGTCTGACCGTGACGACCCATCCCACGGAGTTGCCTGAGGAGGTCTAATCGGGGCGCGATATTAGGCCGGCCGCGTTTCGCGGACGAGCGCTCGCACCGCGGTCGCCGAGCTTGCTGCCAGCGCCTGGCGGGCGAGCTGCTCGGCGCGCGTGTACGACCACTGCCGGATGATGGCTTTCACGGCGGGGATCCTCTGTGGAGCCATACTGAGTTCATCCACGCCTAATCCGAGTAACAGCGGGACGGCGTCTGCATCTGCCGCCAGCTCGCCGCACACGCCCACCCAGCGATCCTCCCGATGGCCAGACTCGACCACCTGATGGATCAAGCGCAGCACGGCGGGATGGCAGGCGTCGCTGAGTGAAACGACGCGCTCGTTGGTGCGATCCGCCGCCAACGTGTACTGCGTCAGGTCGTTGGTGCCGATGGAGAAAAAGTCTACCTCTCGGGCGAACTGATCGGCCAGGACCGCCGCCGAAGGAACTTCCACCATCATGCCCACCTGCACTCGGGCGGCCACGGCCTGACTGCTGGCGGCTACATCGAGCCGGGCGCGCTCCAGGGCCGCCTTGGCCGCACGGAGTTCGTCGGGCGTCGCGATCATCGGGAACATGATCCGCAGGTCATGTCCTGGGCTGGCACGCCATAGGGCCCGGAGTTGGACCGCAAAGACCTCGGGCCGGTCGAGGCTTATCCGGATCGCGCGCCAGCCCAGGAAGGGATTCGCTTCTTTCGGGAGGTCCAGGTACGGGACGGTCTTGTCCCCGCCGATGTCCTGCGTACGTGCGATCACCGGTCGCGTGCCCATCACCTGCAAAATTGCCTTGTAAGCGGCCAGGTGGTCTTCTTCTGTTGGGGGACTTTGCCGATCGAGATATAGGAACTCGGTGCGCAGCAGCCCCACACCTTCGGCGCCATATTCCAGCGCATGGGCGGCGTCTTCGACGCTCCCAATGTTGGCGGCGATTTCGACGCGGCGGCGGTCCAGTGTGATTGCGGGTTCCCCTGCCGCGGCCAGGGCAGATGCGGCCACCTTCTCGCTCTGCTGCCGCCGGAGCGCAAAGGCCTGGCGGGTTTCCTCATCCGGGTCGATCACGACTTCGCCGCGGCTGCCATCCACCAGCAGCTGCACGCCGTCGGAGATCTCCAGCACCGCTTTTCCCAGCGCGACAACCGCCGGTTTCCCCCAGGCTTTCGCCAGGATGGCCGTATGCGAGGTGGGGCCCCCTTCGGCGGTGCAGAATGCCAGCACCCGCGCCACGGGCAGGGAGGCAATTTGTGAGGGAGCGAGATCGCGGGCCACAACGACGGACGGCGCGCGCAAGTCGAGGCTCGCCGCCGGACGTCCCAGCAGCTGATCCAGCACGCGGCGGCCCACGTCGCGCACGTCGGCGGCGCGGGCCTGGAGTGTCGGGTCGGGCAAGTGCGCCAGTTGGGCGGCGAAGAATTCGATGCCGTCCATCCATGCGGCCTCGGCGGTTGTCCCGGCGTCGATGGCCGCCTGTGCTTTCTCCAAGAGCGCGGCGTCGTCGAGGAACATGAGGTGTGCATCGAAGATCGCCGCTTCCTCTGGACTGGCAGTGGTGGAAACCGAGGTCTTCAGTTGACTGATCTGCTCGTGTGCCGCTCCTCTTGCTGCAGCCAGGCGCTGAGATTCCTGAGCTGGAGATCGGCTTGTCGCCCGCGGAATCACTACTGCCGTATCACGCCACACCACTGCCGGTCCCGCTGAGAGTCCGGGAGCCGCCGCAACGCCACGCAGGGTCCGCACAGGTCGTGGTCGACGCATGATCGCAGACAGTCCTTAGAGTTTTCCGGCAAAGTCGGATGTGATCAGACCCGCCAGCGCGGTGGCGGCTTGTTCTTCATCCGGGCCGTCGGCGGTGAGTTCAATCTCGTGCTGCGGCTCTACCCCCAGTGTCAGGACGCTCAGGATACTCTTCGCGTTCGTCCAGGCGCTGTTGGTCGTGGCGTTGCGGACGCGGATCGTAGAGGCGAACTTGCTGGTCTCCGCCACAAAGACAGCCGCCGGCCGCGCGTGGAGCCCTGCGGCATTGACGACTCTCAGTCGCAGTTGTTTCACGCGGGGCTCTCCCCGCTGTCGTCGATGTCGACCCACCCGCGCGCGTCCCACGAGCGTTCCGCGGCATCGACGATCGTCTGCGCGCGTAGACCGGCGCGGAAGTCGGGGGCGGTCCTTGTGCGGGTGTGGACAGCATGGCCGAACCGCTCGATCTGTCGGCGCCCCAGCTCGCGAGTAACGACCCATTCATCCTCTGAGGTGGGCAAGGGGTCGGGAACAGGGATGCGGCGCGTGGGCTGGCCCAGAGGGCGCACCTCCACCCCGCTGTGGCTGTGCAGGTCGTACAGGATCGCTCCCCGCTCGCCGTAGATCTCAATCCCCTGGTGCATGAGAGGAAACGGAGACCGGCCCGCCGCTTTGGCGACACGACTCAGGTGGACCGTGCCGCGCGCGGCGGAGGAAAACTCAAACAGCAGATGGGCGTCGTCAAAGACCGGTGCCTGCCCCTCCACCTCCTGGGCCTGGCCAAACGAGGCGAGCCCTGCACACACGCGCACGGCGCGCTGCCCGGTGATCCACTCGAGCAGATCAAAGAGATGTACCCCCAGATCTCCCAAAATGCCCGAGCCGGCGCGTCGCCGGTCAAATCGCCATAACCGGGTCGTGTCAGGCGTCAACCAGCGTTCCTGTAAGAAGTGCCCGGCGACATGGAAGATCCGCCCGATTTCGCCCGCGGATATAAGGCGCCGTGCCAACACCGCGGCGGGCACGTAACGCCACGTGAACGCGGTCATGTGCACCACGTCTGCCTGCACCGCCGCATCTGTCATTCGCTGCGCGTCCGCGAGACTCACTGCGAGCGGTTTCTCGCACAGCACAGCCTTGCCGGCATGCGCCGCCGCGAGAGCGGGGGCCGTGTGGACATCGTTGGGCGATGCGATCAGAACGGCATCGACCTGAGAGCTAGTGATCAGCTCGTCAGGATTAGCTGTCGCCAGCTCGGCTCCGGAGGCCGCTGCAATTTGCCGGGCGCGTGCGGCATCCGGCCCGCACACCGCCGTCAGGACAGCGGACTGCGAGAGCTCGATGCTGGGGATATGCACGCGCTGCGCCCAGGTGCCGTAGCCGATGAGGCCGATGCGAACGCGACGGGACGATGCCATTCTTGACTCCCTGGTGTTCGAGCTCCTCGGGTGAGCCGTGGAACGCAGCCGGTGGTGAGCTACTCTGCCACACCGATGCCGAGGAGCGGGTCTCCTTTTTTGACCGCGAGCGCAGTAACTAAAAACAACACAGGACCGCCGGCCGGCGCGCGCAATGTCTGGAGAACCCCCCCGAAGACGTCGCGCAGTTCTCCGATGACCTGATTGGGCCTCACGATATCCCCGGCGGCCACCACAGGATAGTAGGTGGCTGCGGTGTCCGCGTACATCCACTCAAAACGCGATAGACGCACCGACTTAGCGACGGGGGCGGGCTCGGTCTCGAGCATCCCAAGGCGGCCGAGCACTCGGCGCAATCCGGCCAGATGCCGGCTCACCGAGTGCGGATCGCAGATGCCCTGCTGGCCGACTTCTGCAATGATGGCCGGGATGCCTAGGCGGGCGCCAGCCGTGTAGGACGAGCCGCGCACCGTGTCCGGAGAGGCGGCGAGCACATAATCAAGGCCATAGGCGTCGGCCAGTGCCTGCGAGGTGTCGTCGACCTCCGGGCGGCCCGTCCGCAAGTAGATGCTAAACGGCACCAGAGCTTCGATGAGGTCTCCGCCGTGGAGGTCGACGTACGCGTCTGCCCCCGTGATCAGCTCTGTCGTAAGGAAGTGCGTGACTTGCTGTGCCGCCGTCCCGTGAGCATCACCCGGGAAGGTGCGGTTGATGTTTTTCCCATCGCGCGGATTCGTGTAGATGCTGCGTTCGTAGAATCCCGGACTGTTCACCAACGGAATAATAATGAGCGTTCCCCGCAGCTGCGCAGGATCGGTGTCCCGCGCGAGACGGGCGGCCGCAGCGATCCCCGGGTATTCGGCGGCATGGATGCCGGCCGTGACCGCGAGCGTCGGGCCGGCGGCTCGACCACGGCACACGACGGCGGGCAGGTCCCACGGAGGATCGACGCCGGGCACGCTTACCCAGCCGTGCCGGCGCTGGCCGGGTTCCGCTGTCAGCGATGCGAACTGCGTCCGGCTCATTGAGCCCGCACCTCGGCGTCGTCGGGATAGATGGTGTAGTTCAGGGACGTCAGCTCGGTGAGATTGTCCCACCCCATCTGCCGCCGACCCTCTTCGAGGTCGTGGATGATGTCCACAAGTCGTCGGTTGAGCGGGACATCGATGCCGCGCCCGCGGGCGGTGTCCACGACGGCGCCGACGTGCTGGTCGACCTCTGTCTTCCGTTTTCGCACAACTAGGTCGCGCCAAATACCCGATTTCTGTTTGAGGGATGCCCGGTTGAACGCGACGAGGCGGTCGAGGCTGGCGCCGATGCCCGTCCAGTCCCGGGGGCGGCGAAACGCAAACACGTGCGGCTCGTATCCATCAAATCCCTCGCACCGGACGCCTTCGGCTTCGGCCACGCGGACCACCTCGGCGGCGAGGTTCGCGAGCGCTGGCCGGCTGACGGGGTGATCTAGAACATCGGCGATCGAGGCGTCCACGAGAGCGGTGGCAAACAGCATCGAGGCGTACCCAAGCTTGCCCCATAGGTACCCCCAGATATTCGTCGTGGCTTGGGTGTGGGGGAGAAAACATGCCCGGAAGATCTCTTCCAACCGCAGTACGCGTGGCGAGAGGGACCCATCCAGTTCTCCTAGGTACAGTGCCCCGGTCCCGCCGTACATGACGCGGCCCGGGTCTAAGTAATCCGCGCCGAAGTTGACGAACGCGCCGATAGTGCGCTGGGCCCCGATCCGGGCGGCGATGACTTTTTCATTCAGACCGTTCTGGAACGATACGACAAAGCTCGCCCTTCCCAGGACAGGAGAGAGTGCGTCGATGGCCTCGGGAGTGTGCATCGCTTTCACACACAGCAGGACGGCCTCGGGTCCGCTCCCTGGCAGCGCGGCAGGGAGCTGCTCAGGCGTCACGGCCTGCGCACGCACCGTGAACGTCTCCCGCCCGTCAATCGTCAGACCTTTTCGGTTGATAGCATCTACATGCGCCTGATCCCGATCCACGAACAGAACGGCATGTCCGCCCCGCAGGAGGTAGGCACCCGCGGTGCCTCCGATGGCGCCCGCTCCGACTACTGTGAAATGCACCGTCGCGCTTCTCCTAGTGCCTGCAGCAGCCGGTTGCGTCCGCGGACTGCGGCGATGTGCAACGATTTCGCTTCATCGGAGGCAGGGTCGCTGCCCGTGAGGCGCGCCGCATCGACAAACGGCAGAAGGTCGGGAATCGACGTGGCTGGATCATGGTCGAAGCGACCCGCCTGCGTGTACAACACGGGGATCAGGATCCGCCCCAGACGCATGAGAGCGGGGTTGGCCACCGCTGGAGGCGCCTCCTTGGCAAACTGTGCAACCTCCGCCTGAAGGCGGTCAGCCTCACCGATGCAGTCGGACACATCAAACCGGTCGCTCAATTGCGCCTGTAGCGTTCGCAGCGCGGCCGCGAGTTCGCGTGCGGTCGCGCTGTAGTCAAGCGGCAGCACGACAGACGTACAGAGGATGTGGACGGCGACCGCGTAGATTTGTGCGTCACGGGTGAGCGCTGCGGCATCGAGTTTGTCCAGGGTATCGTCCGGGGTGTGCCACCACCAGCCCAGCCCACCTCCTGTACTGCCTGTGATGGCAAAATCCCGGCTGGCATCCGGTCCGTCTGCCGGATGCTCCGACAACGTCATGAAGAGCGAGGGAACTCCAATGCCGAGGAGGGACTGATCCCCAGATCGGCCAACCCGAGATCCCCGGTACTGCTGACCGGTGAGAGCGGCGATGGCGTGTGCGCCGATCGCCCGCGTCTCCGGCATGCAATATCCGCTCCCGAGCTCGGTGGCCCCGCGCCCTCCTACCGAGTCGATGTACAGGTGCACGGCGCAGTGGGCGTCGAGATCTCTCCAGTGACTGTCCACGTACCAGGTCGATCCGGCATACCGGCCGTGAGAGTGGCCCGACCAAAAGGCTAACCGCAGGCCGCGGCGAGGCCGCCCGCGCGCCAGTAGGCGGCCCACTTCCATCATCACAGCGTTGGCCCCGCCGTTGTCCATCGCCCCGTAGTGCCACGAATCGACGTGGCCAGCGAGTAAGACGAAGGTCTCTTCGTCCGTGCCGACCACATCTGCCGTGAGCACCGGCAACCGCCGCCATTCCGTCTGCACAGTTGCGGTGAGGCGACAACGCAGCGGGTGCCCTCCGTCGAGCGAGGCTCGGAGGCGGGCCCCACCCGTCCCCGCCGTGGAGACCACCGGCACCGACGGAAGCTCATTCACGTGTGCAGGAGTGGGGCTCCCCCACACCGTCGAGACGATCATCTCGTGCACCACAGGGTCTCTGTTCAAAAAGACAATCCCCAGGGCACCGGCGGCCTCGAGCCTTCTGACGACTGTCGGCATCGCCAATCCGTCGACAACAGCCATGGCACCTCTTAGGCCGGCAAGGTTTCCTCCCGCGTCGCGCACGTAAACAGTGCGTCCTTCGAGGCCGGCGGGGGGCGTCGAGGCGCCAAAGCTGTGCGTGATGCACGGGATCTCGCCTGAGCCGCGGTCCAGCATCTGCAAGGTTGCCGCCTGTGGCAGGCTGATAAGCGCGTCATGTTCGAACATCTGCGTGCGGAGTCCAGCGTTCCGCAGCTGGCGTTCGATGTACGCGAACGCCTGGCGTTCCTCGGCCGATCCCGACAGCCGCACCTGGGATGCGATCGCGCGCGTATCCTCTATTAACCGCTCGCCGGAGACGGCGTCGACGATCCGCAGCGTCTGCGGATCCAGGACCGCGGACACGTCTGTCCTCCTCATCCCAGCATCCATTTGCCGCCATCCACACTAATCGTCTGGCCGGTGACGTACGAGGCGTCGGGGGAGACAAAGAAGACGACCGCCCGCGCGATTTCCTCTGCGCGTCCCAGCCGCCGCAGGGCGATTGACTCCACGAACTGCCGCTGGCCCTCGAGTCCCATCGCCTCCCACTGACGTTCGGTCGTGGGGTTGGAGCGCACGAAGCCCGGCGCCACGGAGTTCACCCGGATGCCGAAGGGCCCTAGTTCGACCGCCGTCTGGCGGGTAAAGCCGATCAGCCCGGCTTTCGCACTTGCGTAAGCCTGGATGCCGGTGAGGCTGTACGAGCGTCCGGCTCCTGAGGAGATGTTCACGATGGCCCCGGAGCGCTGCGCTTTCATCACCGGCGCCACGGCGCGCGTCAAATGAAATGCCCCATCCAAATTGATGGCGAAGATGCGATGCCACGCTTCATCAGACACCTGGTCTACCGGTTGCATGGTCTGGCCCGCAACACCCCCGGCACCATTCACCAAGATGTCAACCCGGCCCTCAGTCTCCCGCACTTGTCCGACAAGGGCGTTCACCTGGGAGGGGTCCGTGACGTCGCATGTGGCGGTGCGGCAGGCGCCATGCGCCTGCGTCTCGACGGTGTGTTTGGTTTCCTCCAGGTCGGCGCTGAGGATGTCGCAGCCCCACACGCGTGCGCCTTCCCGTGCGAGTTCAGTGCAGATCGCTCGGCCGATCCCATGAGCAGCGCCCGTGACGAGGGCGACGTGACCGGCGAGCCGACCATGGGGACCGGGCAGCGTGCCTTCCCGGGGCGTGGGAGGTGTCACTGCCGTCCGCGGAGCCGTGGATCGAGCAGGTCGCGCAGGCCGTCGCCGATGAGGTTGAAGCCAACGACGGTGACGAGAATCGCCAGGCCAGGGAAGGTCGCGATCCACGGCGCGGTGAGCATGAACGAACGTCCGGTGGCCAGCATCGATCCCCACTCGGGTGTCGGAGGACTGGCGCCCAGTCCCAAGAACGACAGACCCGCCGTTTCCACAATCATGTAGCCTACCGTGAGAGTCGCCATGACGATGATGGGAGAGAGGATATTGGGCAGGATGTGGCGTCCGAGGATGCGGAGCGATCCGGCGCCTTCGGCGCGAGCCGCTTCCACAAAGTCTTCCTCCTTGATCTGCAGGACGACGCCGCGCACCACGCGTGCGAACTGCGGCGTGTACACGATGCCGATGGCAATCATCGCGTTGATCAGACTAGGGCCCAAAATCGCGACGACGATCATCGCCAGCAATAAGTAAGGAAACGCCAGCACTACATCGACTATGCGCATCAGGACAGCGTCCACCCGCCGGCCGAAATAGCCGGACAGGACTCCGAGTGCAACCCCCAGCACCGCGGCGAGGCCGTCGGCAACGACGCCGACGATGAGGGCAATCCGCGCGCCGTAGACCACCCGCGCGAAAATATCCCTTCCGAACTCGTCCGTGCCAAACAAGTGTCCCCGCGACGGCTGCAGGAGCTGGTCGCGGAAGGATTGCTCAATCGGGTTGTACGAGGTGACGAGGGGAGCGAGGAGGGCGGCGGCAACGACCCCCGCGACGATC
>DASWFZ010000183.1:0-5781 GCA_036393975.1 bacterium
CCCCGACCGATCGCTACCATCTGCTGTTCTCCTCCAGATAACGTCCCCGCGAGCTGCGTCAAGCGTTCGGCGAGCCGCGGGAAGAGCGACAGCACCCACGCCAGAGACTCCGCCTGGTGCGCGCGCGCCCTCTTCGTGTACGCGCCGAGCTGAAGGTTTTCCCGCACCGTCATCCGAGGCCACAGCGCCCGCCCTTCAGGGATTTGCACGATCCCGGCATCGACGATGCGGGACGGACGCACCCGGAGCGGCTCGCCGCCGAACCGCACCTCTCCGCCCAGCGGGCGGAGGAGGCCGGAGATCACGCGCATCGTGGAGGTTTTGCCGGCCCCGTTGGCGCCCAGGAGGGTGATGATTTCTCCCTCTCCCACGGCGAACGACACGTCCCACAGGGCCCGCACCTGGCCGTAGGCGGCCGCGATGTTCTCAATCTCGAGCAGGGGTGTCGAGGGCATCAGTCTTCTGAGGTCGTCTCTCCGAGGTACGCTTCGATGACCTGCGGATTGTTCGCGACAACCGCCGGAGATCCATCAGCGATCAAGCGCCCGTAGTTGAGGACGAGCACGCGATCCGAAAGGTCCATGACAGCCCGCATCACGTGCTCGATCATCACGATGGTGATGCCTCGGGCGCGGATTTGACGAACCAATGCTGTTCCCTGCTGGATCTCGGCCGGAGTGAGGCCCGCGAGGACCTCGTCCAGCAAGAGCACCGACGGGCGCGTAGCCAGCGCGCGGGCAATCTCCAGCCGTTTGCGTTGGGCCAGCGTGAGGGCAGAGGCCAGAGAGTCCTGCCGGTGAGCCAAGCCGACGAACGTCAATGTGTCCACGGCCTCCTCGGCCGATGTGCGGCCACCGAGTCGCCCGCTGGCTCCAAAAGAAGCCCCGACACGCACATTCTCCAAAACCGTGAGGTCCCCAAACGGGCGGACAACTTGGTGGGTCGAGCATACGCCGAGCCGGCACACCGCATGGGCACTCCACCCGGTGATTTCGTGGCCAAAACACAGCACCCGGCCCTCCGACGGGCGGGTCTTGCCGGCGATGATGCTAAACAGCGTGGTCTTCCCCGCTCCGTTGGGACCGATGAGGCCGGTGATCTCCCCGGACGCGATCTGCACCGTCACGTCCTGGACCGCTGCGAGTCCGCCAAAGCGCTTCGTGATCCGGTCGAGGGTGAGGGCGGTGGTCATGTGGTCCGCTTGGTGCCTGGCCGTTCTGTCTCGGTCCGGGGCATCGGGGCGCCTCCGTGCTCGGCGTGCGGAGCAGGAGCAGCGGCCGGGGAGCCGGTCGAGGCATGACTCACGCGTGCTACCAGCCGACCAGCCAATCCTGCCATCCCCCCGGGTTCGAACAGGATAATCAGCAGGAGCAGCAGCCCGTATACGAGGAGGTGAAAGCTTGGATAACTGGTTTGGAGATAGTCTTGCACTACGAAGAAAACGGCGGCGCCCAGCACCGGGCCCCATACGGTCCCCAAGCCACCGATGAGCGCGATTAGGACGAGGCTGATGCTGTGCGTGAAGCTAAAGACGGTGTCGGGATGCACGTACTGCAGATACGTCGCGTAGACGCCGCCGCAGGCGCCGACGAGAGCCGCGCTCACAATGTGCGCGAGGTTTTTGAATAGCGTCGTGCGCACCCCCAGGCTCTCCGCCGCCTCCAGGTCGAGCCGGAGCGCGGTCAACCCCAGCCCAAATCGGGCCCCGCGGATCCAGGCCGCCACCGCGTACGCTATCGCCGCGCAGATCAACGCCACAAAGTAGAACCACGTCTTTGACGGAACGATCGTGGGGAGGTTGAGTCCGGAGGCCCCCCCGGTGATCTTGTCCAGGTTGAGCATCAGGATCCGCATCGCTTCCCCGACGCCGATGGTCGCGATGGAGAAGTAGGGCCCAATCAACCGGAGCGTGGGGGCGCCGACCAGCAACGAGAAGGCGGCCGCCACCAGGCCCGCGACCGGGTAGGTCAAGACCGGCGACCAGCCTGCAAGCCAGAGGAGCGCCGTCGTGTACGCGCCCAGGCCGAAGAATGCCGCATACCCGAAGGACACGTACCCGGCAAAGCCGCCCAGGATGTTCCACGCGACACCTTGCGCCACGTAGAGGAACGTCAAGATCCCCAAGTTGAGCAGCGTGATGTTGCCGGGGATGAGCAAGGGGACCGCCGCCAACAGGATGCCGACGGCGAGGGCGGCAGCGAGCTCCAGCCGCAGCGAAGGCCTCACAGCGGAGGCGGGCTCCTCCGGATCACGACCGTATCCGCGACCACAGCTGGGCAACCCCACCGGGCATGACGATGAGAGCCACCACCAGGAGGCCGTACGCGATGACATTCTGGAGGCTGGCGCGCATGAACAGAACGGCGAAGGATTCCGCGAGCGCTAGGATGGCCGCCCCGACGGTCACACCAGCGAAGTTCTCCAGTCCGCCCAAGACAATGATCGTAAAACTCTTAAGCTGAAACGGTCCGCCGAAGTCCGGCGTGAAGCTGAACAGCAGGGTGAGCAGACCACCGGCAAACCCCGCGAGGGCTGTGCCGAGGCCGAACGCCAGCGCGCTGATGCGCTCAGTGTCGATGCCCACGAGCAGCGCGGCCTGAGGATCTTGGACCGTCGCGCGCAGGGCCTTCCCGATATAGGTGTGTCCCAGCACGAAATGCAACAGACTCAGCGCGAGGAGGGCGACGGCAAACACGATCAGCCGCGTCAGCGGGAGTCGGAACCCCCCCACGATGAGGGACTTGTACGTGTAGGCGGTGATGATCGACTGATCTTCGCTGCCCCAGATCGCCAGGGCGACGTTTTGGATCACGAGCCACAGCGCGAACAATAGGAGCAGCGACGCGATGGGCCGCGCGCTCCGCGAGTTGACTACACGCCGGACCAGGAGCTTGTAGACGAGCCAGCCGGCGCCGAAGAACGGCAGGAGGTTCAGCACCGCTCCCGCCACGGGATCGAGGTGCCACCACTGGGAGTACATTAGTGTCATGAAGGCCCCCAGCATGAGGAACCCCGCGTTGCTGACGTTAATTACCTTCATGACGCCATAAATAATGGCGAGGCCGTACGACATGACTGCGTACAGCCCCGCCGTCAACAGAGCCGCGATGGCTACTGAGACTAGGTTCTGAGTCGTGAACACCAGTGCGGAGACTCGGGCCCTAACGCCTGGTTCCTGATGCCCGCATCACGGTTACTGGTTCTTGGGCATCGGGAGCACTGCGTCAAACGTCTCCGGCATCTTCTTAGGCCAGATAATCCGCACCGTGTTCCCGGGAAGGGTCTGGACCATGATGTACGGGGACCCGGCAATCTGGCCGTTGGGGCCGAACCGGATCACCCCTCCGGGGATCAGGGCATTGCGGAACTCGATCTTGGCCAAGGCGTCGCGCACCGCGGGCCCGTCCAGGGTTCCCGCGTTTTTGACGCCCGCCAGCAGCACGCGGGCCGTGTCATAGGAGAGCGCCTGGAACCAGTCCGGGATCGCGTGATATTCCCGCTGGTACCGATCGGCAAACACTTGCGAACCCGCACCCTTCAACGCAGGGCTCCACCAGAGACCTGCGATGAGGTAATCCGCACCGGCACCCAGCGCCTGTCGGCCTCTCTGATCGGGGCCCCGGGCGCCGTAGGAGACGAACTGGTGATAGAGGCCAGCCTGCAGATACTGGCGGTGCATGGTGATGAAGTCCGGCAGGTGGGCGTCGGAGAGAAACACCGTGGCGTTGGAGGCCTGCACCTGTTGTAAGAGGGGGCTAAAATCGCTTCCGTTGAGCTGAAAAGACTGATTCAACACGATCCGAAATAGGTCAGGCCGCGCCTTCACCGCGTCGAGGACCCCTTCGATGTAATCCTTCCCGTGATCCGTGTTCTCCCACACCACGGCGATCGTGAGCGGCTTGGTCAGCCTGTATTGGTCCGCAGCCACGGTGAGGTAGTCCATGGTGATCTTGGCCAGGTCGTAGATAGTAGCGAGGGTGCCAAAGATGTATTTGTATCCCCGCTTGAAAATTTCCGAGGCCGCTCCGCCGCCTTCGACGTACGGGATCTTGTACTGGTCGGGCACGACCTCTTGGGCCTGAACGAGAGACGTGTCGTAGCCGCCGAGCAGGAAGTTGACGTGTTGGTCGGTGACCAGCTTCTCGACGAGACTGCGGGATCGAGTGCCGTCGCTGCTATCGTCCAGAATGATCAGGGTGATCGGGTACTTGGCCGCCCCCACCTGAAGTCCCCCGGCCTTGTTCACATCGTCGATCGCCATGCTGTAGCCTTGCTTGAAGTAGTTGCCGGACGCGCCGAATGCCCCGGTGAGCGGCAAGACCGCTCCGATCTTGATCTCAGGCGTTGCTGGCTGCCCTGTGGTTGTGAGGATGAGAGGAACAGCACAGGCAAAAACGAGCACTGCCACCGTCCAAAGTCGCTGCAAGCGCATCCCTCCCGCGATGATCGTTCGTGTTATCCCTTAATCGCTGTCAGATGCCGATGCTACTTCCGCGTCCTGTCCACGAACCTGCATGCACGTCTACTGTCGGCGGAAACCTCGTATGTGATTCGGACTTGGCGATAGTGCTCCTCCTCCAGGAGCGTCTCGGTGTGGCAGCCGGACGGCTGTGCACCGGTCAGGCGTGAGGGAGGATGTCCAACACGCCGGTGAGATCCGATGCGACATGCGCGGGGGCAAATCGGGGGTCGGGTACTGTGTCTTGGGTCCGGTTCACCCAGACCGTCTGCAGACCGAAGGCAGTCGCGCCAACGGCATCAGTCGCAGACCCGGCAACATGCAGCAACTCCTCTGGGCGCACACCGAGAATCCGCAAAGCAGCGGCGTAGACCGACGGGTGGGGTTTAAACTTCCCGCCTTCGGTCGACACGATGTGGTCAAAAGCCACGGGGAGATGGTGCAACAGGGCGGCGAGCATATCGCGATCGCCATTGGACAGCGTCGCGAGGATCAGGCCCCGGCGGCGGACCTCAGCCAGTACGCGGCCTGCTTCAGGATGGGGCGGCAGATCTTCCCACGCGGCCACGAGGCGATCCATCTCTGCGGCGGTCAGCGGAGGGGTGAGGGCGTGGAGCGTCTGCTGAGCTGACGCCTCCAGTGCTCTCCGGTTGGTGGCGGGTTCCCGGTCCAGCGAGTTGGCGACGAGCAGGTAGGTCATGTGGCGTTGCCGCCATGTGGCCGCCGTTGCGCCAGGATCCAGGGCCAGCCCGCGGGCGCGGAACAGTGCCGACAGTGTAGCGCGTAGCCCGCTGATCGTGTCGAAGAGCGCCGAGTACACGTCGAACGTGACGGCCCGGATGGGAGAGGGCGTGCGTGCACGCCCGGAGGGCTGGGATTCAGACTGCGGGGTTAACGCAGGGTTCATCTGCAAGGTGTCGTATTCACGAGGTGAGTTTCGCCACCCCTTCGGTCAAAATGCGCGTGTCTCCTTGCAATCATTGACACCATCGTGGAGTGAGGAGTGCTTAGATGCCACTTAGATCGTTTGACCTGAGCCGGTGCCGGGTGCTGGACTTGTCCCAGAACTTCAGCATGGACTCCCCCCCTTTCGCCTACTATGAGGGCCCGAAAATCACGTGGGTGAAGAAGATGGCGTTTGAAGGGGTGAACGCCCAGCACATCTCGACGACCAATCACATCGCCACCCACCTGGACTCGCCGTTGCACTTTAACGACCCGGGACCGGACGTCTCCGGCATCCCGATTGAATCCCTGGTCGGGCCCGCATGCGTCGTGGACCTGCAGCAGTTTGGCATCGGAGATTACGACATCTACGGGTC
>DASWFZ010000184.1:0-3295 GCA_036393975.1 bacterium
TCGGGGGAGACGATGACGAGGTTTTCCAGCTCCTTGTGCGCGATGTAGTCGCCCAGGATCATCCGTGAGGGCAGGTGATCCAGCGGAATATCGAAAAACCCCCAAATTTGTCCCGCGTGCAAGTCCACGGAGAGGATGCGCTGACACCCGGCCGCGGTCAGCAGATTGGCCACGAGCTTGGCCGAGATGGGCTCCCGCGGCCGGATCTTGCGGTCCTGGCGCGCGTACCCGAAGTACGGGATCACGGCGGTGATGCGGTCCGCCGAAGCCCGGCGTAGCGCATCCACGATGACGAGCAGTTCCACCAAGTTCTCATTGACCGGCGGGCAGGTGGGCTGAATGACGAAGACGTCTTCGCCCCGGACGCTCTCGTCGATGCGGACCCCGATTTCCCCATCCGAGTACCGAAAGATGGCCAATTCTGCCAGCGGCACGTCCAATCCGGCTGAAATCTCGTTGGCCAGCGCCCGGTTGCTGCCGCCACCAAAAAGCTTGATGGGACGCCCGCGCGCACCATCCATGGGGAGGCGCCGTTGGCTCTCGACGACCCGCGTTGGTTGCATCAAATCTCCCCTCGTCGCACGCAGAGCAGGAGCACGCTCCCTGCGCAGACCGACCCGGAGGAGGATCTAGCGCTGCGGATCTGCACTGACATAACGAATCACCCTGGCCGGTACCCCGACCGCGACGCCGCCTGCGGGGACGTCTTTGGTCACCACCGAACCCGCTCCCGTGACCGCCGCCCGGCCAATATGAAGCGGCGCAACCAACATCGTGTCGCTCCCGATAAACGCCTCATCCTCGATGATGGTGTGGTGCTTACGCTTGCCATCGAAGTTACACACCACGGTGCCCGCCCCGATGTTTACGCGGGCGCCGACGGTGACATCGCCCAGGTAGCTCATGTGGTGGACCTTCGTGCCGTCCCCCACCGCGGCGTTCTTCAGTTCGGCAAAGTTGCCGATTTCGACATCGCGCCCCACGCGACATCCAGGGCGGATGTTACTGTACGGCCCAATGCGTGTGCCTTCGCCCACACTGCTCTGCGTCACTGTCGACTCGATCACCGTGACGCGATCCTCGAGCGTGGCGTCCATCAGGTGGGCGTGCGGGCCGACCGTGCATCGCGCCCCGACGATCGTTGCACCTTCCAAGTATGACTGCGGGTGCAGGGTTGTGTCTGGTCCCACTGTCACCCCGGCGTGGACGTACGTGGTGGCGGGGTCCATCACGGTCACCCCCGCGTCCATCAGGCTCGCGAGCAATCGCTGGCGCATGACCGTCTCCGCAGCGGCGAGGTCCTGGCGTGAGTTGATACCCATGGCTTCGTCAGCGGCGACCGCAAGCGCACTCACCGTCCGTCCATGCGACAAAATCCAGCCGATCGTGTCAGTAAGGTAATACTCGCCTTTCGCGTTGTCGGGAGATAAGGCGCGTAGCCCGTCTCGCAGCGCGCGTTGATCAAAGACATACGTGCCCGCATTAATCTCTTGAACCTGACGTTCCTCAGGAGAACCGTCCTTCTCTTCGACGATCCTCTGCACTCGGCCGTCCCGATCCCGAATCACGCGGCCGTAACCGGTCGGATCGACCATCTTGGCGCTGAGCAACGTAGCCGCGGCCTTGCTCTTCTGGTGAAGATCAATCAGCGCCTGGAGGGTTTCGACCCGCAGCAGCGGCGTGTCTCCGTACACCACCACCACGGGGTGGCCGTCGTCGGGGACCAGCGGAAGGGCCTGCAACACCGCATGGCCGGTGCCGAGCGGCTCAGGTTGTTCGGCATATCGGACCTGCGGACCGACGACTTGGCGGACACGGTCGGCGGCGTCTCCAATGACGAGGATGGGCGCTGAAATCCCCGCATGGTGGAGAGCGTCGAGGACATACTGGACAATTGGCTGCCCGCACACGCGGTGCAGAACTTTGGGAAGGTCCGAACGCATGCGCGTGCCCTTCCCCGCCGCCAGCACCACGGCGTGCACAGGTTCCATCGTGCCCTCCCGACGTGGTCTTACGTCGTATTCCGTAGACCGGAAAACGAATCCTGCCCGATGCGAGTAACGAGGATGGGAGCCAGTTTAGTCCAGCCCCCAGGAGGCCAGTCGACGCGGAATGACTTCCACCATCACAACGTCCCCTTCCTCGAGAGCGGACTCGTCCGCGTACTGGGGATACTTTTCGTAGAGGAGGCTCCGCAGCTTCCGAAAGCGGGGTCCCCGATCGATGAGAATCGCCGGGCCCGTGATGACGGCACCCGCCAGACGCGGCCAATTTTCTGAATACAGGTCTACCTCCACCGCTGCCTCTGGATGCGCCCGCAGGTTTTTGACTTTCTTGCTGTCCTTGTCAGCGGCGAAGTAGATCTTGCCGGCCTCTAGCACGTGGCAGACGGGCACGACATGCGGCACGCCGTTGCGACCAATCGTAGCGACGCGGGCCACGCGTTCCCTCTCAAGGAATTTACGAAGAGGAGCTTTCAATCGCATCTTGCGTAGGCTTCCATAGGTAGGAACTGATCAAGACCATATGCGAGACTGACGCGGTAACTATTCGCACAGCGGCTCTTTATCGACTCTATCGGCTCACTGCATCGCATCGCCAACAGGCTTCGTTGCCGAAAATCAAGATAACTCAGGAGGATGAGGCAATGGAACTGCGATCGGGTCGATTGGCTGCGGGGCCAGGACTCGAACCTGGACATTGGGCTTCAAAGGCCCACGGCCTGCCATTAGCCGACCCCGCACCAGTCAATTAATTCTTGAACCCAGCCCGCAATCCGGTGGGAAAGATCTATACTTCTGGGAATCCATATTCTCATCGTACCATAGTAACTTGCTCCAATATTGTGACGCCTAGGGGATGGGTTATGTCTCTTCAGGTAGGTCCGCAGCCTTTCGCGATCGATTCCCAGAGAGCGAACCCAAAAGTCCTGCGCGGCGGAAATGTTGGCCTTCTCATGAATGTACAGATGAAAGTGGAAATCGGCGTCCTCTACACCACAGTATCGCCTCATCCAGTCTTGAATAATGTTCACCATTGCAGGGTCGCTATTAACAAACGTTACCCGCTCCTCCGAGCCACGCCACGACTTGATCTTCGTCCCCTCTGCCCAATACAGGCTGGTACCGACAAGCCACCCCATTTCCCGCTTTTCGAGCAACCGCCGCGCTTCTTGATGGGCATCTGCATTGACGCGCGTGATGCGTTGAACGCGCAATTCATGGCGCTTTTGGGGACCCTTGCGCCAAGGAGCCAACTTTCTTTCCCGCAGACGTTGTTGCTGCCATTCGGGTAA
>DASWFZ010000185.1:0-7205 GCA_036393975.1 bacterium
GCACTGCTCTGAGCTGGGGACAGCGGCGGTGGCGGATCCTCAGGTGCGCGCGGCGAATGCGGCTCTTCGCCGCATTGCCCGGGAGCTGGTTCTGGTGAACTTTGGCCGCGAGGACCGCTTCCGTCACGATCCCGCGATGCCAATCCCCCCGTTGCCGGATCTCGTGGCGGTGCATCAGCTCGCGAGTGGGGATGGGGCGCAGCGCGGTTTCGTGCAAGCCCACTTGCTGCGCGGACGGAACCGCCTGATCTGGGCTCTGCGCGAGGCCCGACGGATCGCGGAGTCAGTCCTTTAGGCCCTGCGATGGCGTACGCCATTTGCGGGACCCAGCTCATCACCGGGACTGATGCGGATCCGATTCCGCACGGTACCGTTGTCATCGACGGCGATCGGATCGCGGGGGTTGGTCCGCTCCGCGCCTTGCGCCTCAATGCACAGACCGAAGTTGTTGAGGTCGCCGGCACCGTCTTGCCGGGGTTCGTCAACGCCCACACGCACTGTTCCATCATCCCGGGGCTGGGTGATCAGACCGGCCAGATGCGCCAAGGCCCACTCCCCAGCGGGTTTCGGGCGGTGGGCAATATGCGCCGGGAGCTGCTGAGCGGGGTCACCACGGCGCGCATCATGGGTGAGGAACACTACTTGGACATCGAGATGCGGCGAGCGATCGACGCGGGGCTGATCCTTGGACCACGCCTGCTCTGCTCTGGCATCCACCTTACCAGCGCCGACGGCCACGGCCGGGCGCTGACCACGACCGATGGGGTCGAGGCGGTCCGCCAGCGCGTCCGCCAGAATATCTCCGCGGGGGCGGACTGGATCAAGCTCTTCATCACGGGGGGTGTCAGCAGCGTCGGGGCTGCCCTGGACGCGTACACGTACACGCGAGAAGAGATTCGGGCGGCGTGCGAGGAAGCGCACCGGGCCGGGCGAAAGGTCGCCGCGCATGCTCATGGCGGCCCCGGAGTGCGCGTGGCCCTGGAGGAGGGGTTGGACACCGTCGAGCACGGCGCGTTACTGAATCGCGACGATGTGGACCTGATCAAACGGCTGGACCGTTTCTTAGTCTGCACGTTTGCCATCCTCTATCATCCCGACGGCATCGAGAAGGTGGATCGGTCCAATCCAGCGATCTGGAGCAAGGTCCTGTCCCTCCGTGACCAAGAAGAGACGCGCTTTCGCGAAATCCTGCAATCCGGTGTGCGCTACGCCGTGGGCACGGACAGCATGCACGGTTTGTTGTGGTTTGAGATGGTCACACTGGTGCGCTTCGGTGTGCCCCCGATGGACGCGATCCGGGCGGGGACGGCGTGGGCGGCACAGGCCTGCGCGGTGGACGCCAGGGTAGGAACGCTCGAATCCGGCAAGCTGGCGGACGTCGTTGCCGTCGAGGGCGATCCCCTCCGCGATATTGTGGCACTGAGCCGCGTGCAATTGGTGGTGAAAGGCGGCCGCCGCTATGAGAATCGGTCCCTCGAGTAACTGATCACACAATAGGAGGTTCCCCTCGTGGGTAGTCTCGCAGCGTGGAAAGACGTGCACGAACAGACGGTGACGGAGGCGGTTTCGTTGGAGGCGCCGTGGGCGCTCGTCGAGCATTTTAGCGCGTTGGTGCGCGACTCGGGGGGTAAGGCAGAACGGCGCGGTATCGACTACATTATGAAGCGACTCTCATCGTGGGGTGTGCCCCACACCCTGCACGAGCCAGAACTCCTCATCAGCCTGCCCCGCCGCGCCCGCCTAGAGGTCTTGTCGCCTGAGCGCAGGCCGCTCACCGCGAAGACCCCGGCGATGGCGCAGTCCACAGAGGGGCGCTGGCAGCGAGGGAACCTCGTCTATGTGCCCACCGGACAGGCCGCGGGCATCGCTGCCATTTTTGCGAGGGCAGATGTCAGCGCGGATGTGGCTGACCGCGTGGCGCTGACCGAAGGGTATCCCTCCCCCGGGAAAGTCGCCGCGTTTCAGGAACGGGGCGCGCGGGCGGCCATCTTCATCAGTCCCGGGGAGCGCATCCACGAGGGGATTTGCACCACGATCTGGGGATCTCCCGACCTCGACTCGATCGCCCGTAAGCCCGCCCTTCCCGTGTTGGCCATCAACAAGACCGACGGGGCCTGGCTGCGCACGTTGGCTCAAGGGGGTCCCGTCAAGGTCCACTACTCCACCAGGTTGGACGAGGGGTGGAGGCCCATTCCCGTGCTGGTCGCCGAGATCCGCGGGACCGAGGAGCCGGAGAAGTTCGTCTTACTGCACGGGCACATAGACTCCTGGCACGAGGGGATTGGTGACAACGCCACGGGAGACGCGACGTTGCTGGAAGTGGCGCGGGTGCTGTGGCAGCAGCGCGCGCACCTGCGCCGATCGGTACGCATCGCCTGGTGGTCGGGCCACTCGCACGGGCGGTATGCCGGCTCGACGTGGTACGCTGACACGTTTGCCCTCGACCTTGATGAGAACTGCGTCCTGCACATTAACTGTGACTCTCCTGGATGCCGCTGGGCCACCGTGTTCGAGGACGTGTTCTGGATGAACGAAGCCCAGGCGATCGGGAAAAGCGTCATCCGAGACGTCACCGGTCAGGAGGCGAGCGGCGGGCGTCCCTTGAGGGCGGGGGACAAGTCGTTCAGTAATGTTGGAGTCTCAACTTTCTATATGTTGTCGTCGACCATGCCCAAAGCGGTGGTGGCAGAGAAAGGCTACTACCCCGTCGGGGGGTGCGGGGGCAACATCGCTTGGCACACGGAAGATGACACGCTGGCCATCGCCGATCGCGATCATCTCCTCCGAGATATCAAGGTGTACGCGGCGGCGACGTTCCGCGCGGCGAACAGCCCCATCCATCCGCTTGACTTCATGGCGACGGCCGTCGAGATGGGTCAGACACTGCGCAAGTACCAAGAGGCCTGCGGGGAGCAATTTGACCTGGCCCCGGCGATTACCGAGGCGACGGCGCTCGAGGAGGACTTGGCACGTTTCTATGACCGCGCCACCGAGCTGGCCGATGCGGCGGTCAACGACCCGCGCGTAGCTCGGATGAACGAGATGCAGCGGCGCTTGGCCCGCATTCTGGTCCCCATCAACTACAGCCGCGCCGGGCGGTTTCGCCACGATCCGGCCGTGGACGTTCCGCCCCTGCCCGATCTGGAGCCGGCGCTGCGGCTCGCGTCATTGGAGACCGGATCGCAGGCGTCCCGGGTGACGCTGATCCATTTGCTGCGCGGACGCAATCGCGTCCGCAGTGCGCTGCGGGAAGCGCGCCGCATCCTCGCAGATTACCGGAGGGTCAGCGGGTGAAAGCGGTCCTCATCCGCGAGCACGGGGGATTGGACACCCTTCGATTGGAGGAGGTGCCGACCCCGCGGCCGGGCCCTGGCGAAGTGCGTGTGCGGGTGCGCGCGGTCGCGCTCAATAACCTCGACGTGTGGGCCCGCAGTGGTCCCCCGGGTGGGCGGCCCGTGTACCCGTGGGGACGTTTTCCCCTGCCTGCCATCACAGGGGGCGATGTGGCGGGAGTGGTCGACGAGCCAGGGCCCGGAGTGACCAGTGTGGCCGTTGGCACACGGGTGGTGGTCAATCCGATCCTCTCCTGCGGGCGGTGTGAGTGGTGCGCAGCGGGTGAGCAGTCGATGTGCCGGGAGTACCGCATCTACGGTGAACATGTGCCGGGAGGGATGGCAGAGTTCACGGTGGTGCCGGCGCAGAACCTTCTTGCTCTTCCCGACGGCGTGTCGTTTGAACACGCTGCTGCCGCCCCAGTCTGCTTCACGACGGCGTGGCGCATGCTGGTCACCGTCGGGGGATTGCAGACAGGCGAAGATGTCTTGGTGGTGGGGGCCTCGGGGGGAGTCGGCACGGCAGCGGTAGCGATTGGCAAGTTGGCCGGGGCGCGAGTCTTTGCGCTGGTCAACGGCCGGGCGAAGACAGCCAAGGCGCAGGGGATGGGAGCAATCGCGATCGACCGCGCTGAAGTGCCGATATTTAGCGAGCGCGTCCGCGAGTTGACGACTTCAGGGGTCCACCTCGCCGCCGATCCTGTTGGGGCGCCGACGTGGCGGGAAACGATCCGCAGCTTGCGGCCAGGAGGCCGAATGGTCATCTGCGGGGCCAGCGGGGGGGAGCGGCCCGACATCGACATCCGGGAGATCTACCAGCGCCACCGCAAGATTTTAGGGGCGCCGATGGGGAATGTCCGGGACTTTCTCACGGTCATGGCCTTGGTCTTCCGTCGGGCGCTCGTGCCGGTTGTGCACGCGGTCGTGCCGCTAGCCCAGGTGCGCGAAGCCCACCGCATCTTTGAAGCGCGTGAACACTTCGGGAAAATCGTACTGACGCCGTAGCTCAGTCAGTGGCCGGTCATCACCGGGGTGATGGCGACCGTCCGTCGATCTTCGCGCCGTCCGCGGTACCAGTAGGCGATCTGCTGGCCTCCGTACTTCGCCTCAAACAACCGGTAGGCCATCGCGCGATTCTCATCGTCGAAGGCGGCGGTTCCGGCAAACGACGTGTCATCAATTTCCACCGAGACACGAGGATTGGCAGTGAGATTTCTGACCCAGTGCGCGTCGGCGTGGCCCAGCAGGTAGAGGAGCCCTTGGTGGTAGGTAAACCAGAGCTCGACCGTGCGCGGCCGGCCTGTGGTCCGACCGATCGTCGTCAGAAACACGAGCGGCGCGCGCGCCAACACTTGCAGGGTGCTGCCCTCGACGGACATCAGCCTGTCCGTCGCGGACGTCGGGAGGATGTTCTCAGCGCGGTCCCGATGGCCGCGATCGCCTCCGCGGTCAACCCGATCCGCTTCGCCACCGCCGGTCCCGGCCACCACTGATAGACCGCCAGATCGACGCGTTGGTCGGTCGCTAGTGCGATGCCGTCCCGCCGCAACGCGGCGTGTTGGCCCGCGCGTCCCCCACCGTAGCCGGAGGCCAGTCCGCCGAATCGATTGACGACACGTTGCCAGGGGAGGCCCTTTCCTCCGGCGTGTGCGATCCACCCGACTTCGCGCGCCGCGTGGGGCCGTCCCGCGAGACGCGCCAGTTGTCCGTACGTCACGACGTGGCCCCGAGGGACGGCGCGGACGATCGCGTGGACCCGGTCGACAAAGATCTGCCACCCTTTGTGCCGTGGACCAAAAACCCGTCGCGCCCCGGCGGTCATGTCCGAGCCCAGACCCTCGTGTCCGAGCGCGCGGACGTGTACGCTGCGCAGAACCGCCGCATGGGGCAACTGGGGCAGCGGGGGGCGCGCGCCGTGCACACCGTCGCCCCAAAATCCATCAGGGCCTGGTTGAAGTCATAGGCATCATCGGCAGGCAACAGGGCGGCCGATAGTGCCCACAGGTGCCGGTCGGATGCCGTACGCCGTCCACAGAAAACGCGGCGCAGCACGCGCCGCACGTTGGTGTCGACGATTGGTTCGGCCTGTCCATACGCGAAGGTCAGCACGGCGCCCGCCGTGTACGGGCCGATGCCCTTCAACGTCAGCAACGCGTCCTTCGTCGGGGGCAGGCGTCCCTGGTGTCGCTTCAGGACGGTGCGGGCAATGTCGCGCAGCCGGCGGGGCCGGATGTTGTAGCCAAGCGGGTACCAGGTTTCCCGAACCTCACGGACTGACGCGCGGGCCAGGGCCTCTAAGGACGGGTACCGGCGGAGCCATTCGCGGTACTTCGGGATGACGCGGGAAACGGGGGTCTGCTGCAGCATGATCTCCGAGACCAAGATGCGGTAGGGATTCCGAGTGCGCCGCCAGGGCAGATCGCGACCATGCCGGGCGTACCATCGAAGAAGCCTCACCACAAACCGTCGCTTGCGAGAAGACGAGATGACAATGGTGCCGGTCACGAGGGCCGTCTTCGCCGCCTCGCGTATCCCGCCCTGCGATCGTCCCCGGGCGCCGGCACGAGCTGGTGATTGCAAGTTAGGAAGTTATCGACCGGCGTCGGCGGGTCCACAGGAACGCTGCACTGATCAGAACGGCCAGCAGGGCAAGCACGCTCCACGGCGTCTGCGAATGCGCTGGGGCGGGGGCGAGACGATTTCCTTGGAGCGTGGCGACTTGAATCCGAAACGTGCCCGCGAGGGCCTGTGTCCACGCGAGAAGGACCGTGCCCTTCGATGTCCCCAAGGTCGGTTGCATATTCCTTCCGTCTGCGGGGACGGGTTCGGCGCTTTCCCAGTCGCTGCCCCGCTGGCGGACCATAATTTGCCCGTCCGCGTCCCAGGCCACGAAGATGCGCCCGGCATCGTCGACTGCGACGGCGGGATGAAACGCGTTTTCCGTCGGCGATGAGATCTGCTGCTGCGGGCTCCACTGCTTCTGGAACTCGGCGAAGTAGATGCGGCCTCCCCCGGTTTCGCGCCTCTCCCACACCACATACACGATCCCCTGCTTCCCGGCGGCTAGGGAGACCGCGAAGGCGTCATCGTGGCCCGATGAGATCGTGTGGGGCGGCGTCCAGGCGCTGATGTACATCGCATGGCGCGCCTGGTAGGTGCGGAGGTCAAACTGGTACCAGGCGCTGTGGATCCGCCCGAGGTCATCAATCCCAAGGGACGGGTTAACCGCGTCGGGGACGCCGGGACTGATCAGGACGGGTCGGAGCCACTGGCCGTCATGGGACGCCGTGTACAGGATTTCGTACACTGACCCGTGCTTCGTTCTCACGGCGGGTGCCTCGGGGCGGATGCCATACCAGACAAGGTGGACCGTGCCGCGACTGTCCACGGCCAGGGCGGGAACACCCGCATACGCGTCCCCGGGGGATACTTTGACCGGCTGACTCCACCGACCGCGTTCGGTGCGCGCGTAGTACACTCTGCCGACACCCTGGTCATACTGCGTCCAGGCGATGTGCACGGTATCGTCGCCTCCGACGGCCAGCGCGGGGTACCGGGAGGGCACGGTGGCATGCGTGATTTGCTGGACATCCCACCGGCGGAGGTCCGGCGACGATGCCACAAAGACTTGTCCCACATCGCGGATGGGTTTGACGAATGTGAGATACGCCTCCCCGCGGCTGGTAAATCCCACCTTGGGTTGGCTATTCGCGTCGGTGGCGTCCTCGGCGACATCCGAGGCTACCACGGTTTGAGCGCGGGCGGGGGGAGCCGATAGGAGGGTGATCGCAATGGCGATAACGACGCAGAGTAGACGCACGGCACACTCTGTTCTTCATCCAGGCGGAGGAATCCCCGATCTCCTTGGCCCCG
>DASWFZ010000186.1:0-7529 GCA_036393975.1 bacterium
AGAGCCGCAAAGTGATCCGGGGTTGTCTTCGGCAGGCGGAACGGATCGGTACGCTGCATGAGTTTGGCCATGACCCGGTCACGGCGCGCAACTTCCGCAGCTGCGGTAGAAAAGGAAGTCATCGGGGTGCCGGCGCGGGCTCTTGCTTGAAATCGAAGCAATCAGACATGTCATCGGCTGTCTTGAGCCGGTCATTCCACGTCGGCACACCGAACTGGGTACAACAGAACTTCACAAGGCTCACGTGGGAGTGTTGCACCTTCGAGATGTATCCGGATTTGGCATAGGGGCTCACCACCAGACACGGCACGCGGGGCCCGTAGCGGAACTGAGAGCCCGTGTATCCTTTCGGGCCACCCCCGCGCCATGACATGTCTTGGGGAGGGTCGACGTGATCGTGCCATCCTCCCCAGTCATCCCACGTTATGAAAATGACCGTACTGCCCCACATCGAGCTGTTGCCCACTTTGGTGACGCGGTCAGCAGTCCACTGCATTCCTGGTCCGACCACGGGACCGGCGCCTGGCTTCCAGGGGGGATGTTCACTCTTCCCGTCTGGCGCGTACAACCAGCACACCGCTGGCAGATAGCCGCGGGCCACATCCTTATCGAACTGATCCGCGGGAACGTTGGCGGCGTGACCGGCCAGCTTGGCAATATGCCGAAAATACGACGCATTCTGATCGGCGTAGCCCCGCCACTCATGGCCCGCGGCTGCGAGTGCCTCCGGCAGGGACGGCAAGTTATAGGGGGGCTGGGGCTGATAGGTCCGATTCGGACTCGCGTTGTCGATGAGCGGGGAGTCTGCGGCAATGAGCATCAAGTGATTGGGTTCTGACTGGCTCGCCACGTCCGTGAAATAGTTATCACACAAGGTGGACTGTTGCGCGTAGACCCAATAGGCAGGAATATCAGTCTTCGTGTACTGCAACCGGACCGCGCCCTTGGGGCCGTTCCGGTTGAGCCACGCGCCATGGTCGTGGGGCGGGTCGTGGAGGGGATCGCTGGCGTGTGGGAACACTGCGCCATTCGCGCCGGGGAAGGTCCCAAAATAGTTATCGAAGGTGTGGTTCTCCTTCACAATAATCACGACATGTTTGACGAGACCTGAAGCAGCCATTGACCCTACCCCCCGACTTTGATGCTCTCAATAAGGTGTCGTCCCCAGTAAGCATCCAATAGGCCTGCCCAAACCACAATGGCGCCCCGCCCAATTGAGCAGCCGACCAATCATGGCAAGCAGGAACTTGTTTTGCTGTGTAAAACACGATGCACATTCCTGTGGTGGGAAGGTTGGGGACTTCGCCTTGTTCTTCATCAACACCATCGGCGGGCCCCTGCCTACTTTCTCCAAATCAGGATGCGCGATTTGCGAACCGCGTCTAGTGGTCATGAAGGCGGATCAATACATCAACTAGAAAGACGGCAATCAACATCGTCGCATCTGGGCTCAACGTGTATTCGAACGACTCGTGCCCTGCACCGAACGAGAGGGGGAGATGGGACATGTTTATCGGTGTACTTGGCGGTTTTGTTCTTGGCCTGCTTCTTGTAGCTTTCGTCCGATTGCCTTTCGCAAACTGGCCGAAGTTCATCGAATCGGTGGGAATTGGATTCGGGATCGGGCTTGCATTCATCACGCTAACCACCCTGCTAAATTTCGCTATCAAGTTCATGGATGAGCAATCACAGAAGGTCAAGAGCGGAGGCACGTGATAGGAACCTCAATGGATGTGCTTGCGAAAGCGTTCTGCTTCGGCCTTGGCGTTGCGTACGGATTGTTGTGGCTCGCTCTAGTGTACTTTCTCCGGGAAACCGTCGTGGAGCCGGTATTCGAATGGCTGCTCGAAATATACGAGCAGCGATTTGTTGCTCCCCACACGAATGAAACCCGCTCTTCCCGTTTCGTCGGGATGGGTGAACTGGTCGTCGTTTCCGATCTCCACGTCGACACGTGGGATCGTGCGCCAGGTGGCCGTGGGAAGAGGGAAGGTGCGTTCTTCGACTTTCTGCGGACAATCGAGCGGACGACCATGGAAGTGTTCATCAACGGCGATCTCCTCGACGCACCGCCAAATCCGGAAGATACATGGCAGAGAGAAGGATTTGCTCTCAAGGGTAGCATTCTCCCGAAGTACGAGAATGTTCTTGCCGAACTTGGTGCCCTGAACAACAAGGCCCCAATCCCCGTACCGGTCACGGCATTGTATGGGAACCACGATATGGGGACGAGCGGACTGCGCTACGACCTCGTCAAGCGACCGCATCTACTGCAGCGGTTCCGGGTCCCGTACAATAAGTCGTGGTACCCGAATGTCATCTTGGGGGTACCGAGCGATCTAGCGAACGAGGGACAGGAAGACTATCGATTCTACGTTGACCATGGCCACTTCTACGATCCGGTCTTACTACTCTACTTGCGGCACTTCGTCTTCGCTGTCCTCAGGCGTGATCTGCGGCGGGCGATGACGACGCTGGTCTTATCGGGCCAGCGGCGATCCAGTGAACAGCAGGTTATCCCTCAGTCGGGCCTGGTCGCAAGCAAGCCGATTACCACCGATCAGAAGATCGGACACTGGTTAGTGAAGTATCGGTGGCGATGGAAAGCGAGGCGGATCCTGGCCATGCGGAGCCACGAGGAGGTCAGACAAGGCAATCGACCGCTCGCTGGAGCGCTCTTCGGCCACACCCATCTTCCAGATCGGTATACGTACAGAACTGGGGGAGCGAAAGGCCTGACATACGTCAACACGGGGGACTGGATGGGCGACACTGGCCACGGAACGTATACAATCATTACCCAAGACGGCGTAATCGCTCAATACGACTGGCTCGATCCACAACAAAGAGCGCCACACCATGTGGGAGGATGAGCGATGAGGGGAACAGTCACGTCCTTCGATGTGGGCAAGGGCTACGGATTTATTAGAGGCGAAGATGGGAAGGAGTATCTAGTTCATTTCATGGCGGTGAAGAGCGATGTTCATGCCCTCAAGGAAGAAGTCGAGGTCGAGTTCAAACCGGTAAGTACCTCAAAGGGCCCGCAAGCTGCTGAAGTCTCGGCGATTGAGAAGACCGCGTAGGCCGTAGTAAGTAATTTGAAGGCTGGCTTGCCGGTTAACGGGTCCGTGGACTGGACCTCTACCGGGCTTCGGCTCCATCCTGATTCTACCCGCTCCGAATAAGGACGGCTTCCCTTGGAGAACGACAAGGTTCAGCACGAGTTATTCGTTTGGTCGATGCTGGATGCTTCGTCAGTTGTGCTTGTGGGCGGCACGGACGAGGAACGAGTTGCCCGCCACAGTTGGGACAAACCAATTCGAGAATCTCTACGGCACAGTCCCGGCAGTAGGTGCACTCAAAGGAGCAGATGAAAGCACCTTCTTGCTCTGCAGGCAGGTCTCGATCGCAACATTCGCAATTCGGCCGCATCTCCAGCATATACAGTTCCTCCTGGTGGGAGAAGTCACAGAGGCGTCATTGAATCCACAATTTAAGCGTCGGATCTGGTGGGGAGTTGGCCGTCCTATCTCCCGCGGAGGAGCGAGATCCGGAACGGCCGGAGCTCACCGCGCGCGTAGCCGCCGGCGATCACGGGATCTTCGTCCATGATCCGGCGTGCGGACGCCTCGTCCGGCGCTTCGAAGATCGCGATCCCGGTGTTGACCGACCCGAGCGTTGGGCCGACGAGGACGATGACACCGTCTGCGAGGAGTCGCTGGAAGCGCGCGAAGTGCACACTCCAGACCCGTTTCTCTTCGTCGGTCATCGTGGCCGCGAAGTTGTCCCTCGGCGGATAGATGAAGTAGATCCATTCCGCCATGCGACTCCATTCCCCCTCACCGGAACCCTCTCCCCCGTTGCTAGAAAAACTCCCACCACGGGACAAGACTGTCCTCATTTCGATCCACAGGTCGTCGCCATCGCAGACATTCTGGCACTGCTCATGTGCCATCGCGTACCATGTCGAGCTGGAAGCATCCCCTCACCGTAGGATCTGACTAAGCGCGCGTCCACTGAGGGGAGTGTGGAGTTGGTAATCGGACTCACACCGGCGACCTTGCACATTACGAGTCCGCCAATGGTGCCTCTAGCCCTCGTAGGCTGGCTTGACGGGCGGGAGAGTTTACGCGTATCTTCTTTGTAGAGTCACAAGACAGCAGGCGGTGTGGAGGCGTGACCATGCGGACCAAGATCCAACGGTGGGGGCATAGCCTAGCCCTCCGGATTCCCAAACCGTTCGCCATCGAAGCCAAGCTCGTTGACCGGACTGAGGTCGATCTCACCGTGACGAACGGGAGGCTCGTCGTCACCGCGGCGGCGAAACCGCCGCAAAGCCTTGACGATCTTCTCTCCCGGGTGACCAAGCGGAATCTGCATGAGGAAGTGGACACGGGGACGCCCGTGGGTAAAGAGGCGTGGTAGCCAGCCGCCGACGCACCCCCGACCGTGGCGACGTTGTCTGGATCACGTTGGCGCCGCAGACAGGCCATGAACAGGCAGGACGCCGACCCGCTGTTGTGCTATCACCTGCAGCATACAATGCCAAAGTTGGTCTCGCGCTGATGTGCCCCATCACGAGTCGGATCAAGGGGTATCCGTTCGAAGTCATTCTACCGGCTGGCCTTCCGGTGACTGGTGCCGTCCTCTCTGATCAAGTCAAGAGTCTCGACTGGCGGGCTCGGCGCGCCGAGGGCATCTGTGCGCTGCCTCCGCTCGCGGTGTCGGAGATCCTTCAGAAGCTCGGCGCGTTGCTGGCGTAGTCGGCGCGAGCCTATGCGCCGGACCTCTTTGCGCTTTCATCGAGCTCGATCACAACCAGGTTCCTCAGTTGCGATGGCGACGGGCGAGATTACCTGACCATCGGGTGAGAGGAGGCACGTGCATGCGCCTGCGAGGCAAGGTTGCGCTGATCACGGGGGCGGCCAGTGGGATGGGGCGCACGGCCGCGGGGCTGTTTGCCGCTGAAGGGGCAAAAGTGGTGATTGCCGACGTCACCGAACCTGCCGGTGAGCGCGCCGTGCAGGAGATCAAGTCTGCCGGGGGCGAGGCGGCGTTCATCCGGGCCGACGTCTCCAAGGCGGCCGAGGTCGCCGCGATGGTGCGGTTTGCCGTGGAGAGGTTCGGGGGTCTGCAGGTGCTGTACAACAACGCCGGCATCTTCCACCCGGAAGATGGAGGGACGGTGCAGACGGCGGAGACGATCTGGGATCGAGTGATCGACATCAACCTTAAGGGCGTGTGGCTGGGGTGCAAGTACGGCATCCCCGCCCTGTTGAACTCAGGAGGCGGCTCGATCATCAACGTGGCGTCCTTCGTGGCCCTCGTGGGGGCGGCGACTCCGCAGATTGCGTATACCGCGAGCAAAGGCGGCGTGCTCGCCATGACCAGGGAGATCGCGGTCGAGTATGCTCGTAATGGCATTAGAGCCAACGCCTTGTGTCCCGGCCCCGTCGAGACGCCGATGCTCGCTGAACTCCTCAGCGACCCCCAGCGGCGGGCTCGGCGGCTCGTGCACGTACCGATTGGGCGTTTCGGCCGGGCGGAAGAGGTGGCCCAGGCGGCCCTGTGGTTAGCCTCCGATGAGTCCTCGCTCATGACCGGCGCGGCGTTGGTCGTGGACGGCGGGATCACCGCCGCTTACGTGACTCCAGAGTAGCGACAGGAGGTAAGCGATGGCAGTCACGCAGCAGGTCTATCAGTTCGTGATCGATGGGCGCGAGGCCGGTGCGGTCTCCGGGCGAACCGCCACCGTGACGAACCCGGCCACCGGTGCCGTGGTCGCCTCCGCGCCCGTGGGCGATGACCAGGATGTCCAGCGGGCCGTGTTAGCGGCCCGTCGCGCCTTCGAGGAGGGACCGTGGCCCCGGATGTCGGCCAGCGAACGCGGTCGCGTGTTGCTGCGCATCGCCTCTCTCCTGCGCGAGCGCGTCGAGTCCGTGGCGCGCCTGGAGGTCCTTCAGTCCGGCAAGCCGATCCGAGACGCCCGCGGGGAGGTGCTCGCCGCAGCGGAGTGCTTCGAGTACTACGCGGGAGCAGCGACGAAGTGGTTCGGCGAGACTATTCCGGTCACCGACCGCGGCCTAGACTTCACCCTGCGAGAACCGATCGGTGTAGTCGGGCTGATCGTCCCCTGGAATTTCCCGTTGATGATCGCCTCCTGGAAAGTCGCTCCATCGCTGGCCGTGGGCAACACGGCCGTGCTAAAACCTGCCAGCGCCACGCCCCTCACCGCCCTGGCCCTTGGAACCATTGCGCTGGAGGCCGGGGTACCCGCGGGCGTCCTGAACGTGATCACCGGGCCGGGAGCGATCGCCGGCATGGCGCTGGTTCGCCATCCCGACGTGCGGAAGATCGCATTCACGGGCGAGACGACGACGGGCATGGAGATCATGAAAGCCGCCGCCGACTCGATGACGCGCATCTCTCTAGAACTCGGCGGGAAGTCGCCGAATGTGATCTTCGCCGATGCGGACCTGGCGCGGGCCATCCCTAGCGCCGTGAGCGCGGTCTTTGCAAACGCGGGTCAAGACTGCTGCGCGCGCAGCAGGATTTTTATCGAACGATCGATCTACGATCGCGCCGTGGCGAGCTTGGTGCAGGAAACCCGCAAACTCCGGTCTGGCGACCCCCTGCAGGAAGAGACCCAAATCGGCTCATTGATTTCCCAGAGCCACCGCGATCGAGTGCGCGGGTACATCGTACTCGGTGCGGAGGAAGGGGCCGAAGTACTCTGCGGCGGGGGGCCACCTGACGATCCGGCGCTGGCCCGCGGGGCCTACTTGCTGCCCGCGGTGCTCAGGAATGTGCGCAACGCCATGCGCGTGGCGCAGGAGGAGATTTTCGGCCCGGTAGCTTGCGCCATCCCGTTTATCGACGAAGCCGAGGTAGTGCGGATGGTGAACGACTCGCCTTACGGGCTGTCCGGCTCGATCTGGACGCGCGATATTAGTCGAGCTATGAGGATGGCGCGGGCGATCAAGTCAGGCGTGATCAGCGTCAACAGCAGCCACAGTGTGCATCAGGAGGCCCCATTCGGGGGGATGAAGATGAGCGGATTTGGGCGCGAGTTAGGCATGCACGCGCTGGAGCTGTATACCGAGGTGAAGAACATCTTCATCGGTGAGTAACGGCGGACTGACGACCCCTCGGGTCGGATCGCGCAGGGAGGCATCCCGTCTGTGATCGTCGGGATGTCTCAGCGTTTACCCGCAGGGGTCGCGGGCATCACCATCTTCCGCACCCAGTTGCGCAGCTCGCATTGCCGGATCTGGTCGTCGAGGATGTCGTCTCCAACGGCCACGTCCCAGCGCAGGTCTTTCCGGCTCGGGTCGGATGCCAGGGCTTCCATGCGATGCACCTTCGCCTCCAGCGCCGCCCGGTCAGCAAAGAATCCTTCCTTGATCAAGGGATCAGCCCGAGCGACGATCAGGCGGGCCATCTCGGCGAGTTCGTATTCGGGATGATATTGGGTCGCCCAAAAGACGCCCTGACCGGACCTCACCTCGAGAGCCTGCACCCGAGTGTGA
>DASWFZ010000187.1:0-22910 GCA_036393975.1 bacterium
GACCGGGTGTCGCTGCACTTGCCCAACTGCCCGCAGTTTCTCATCGCCTACTATGGCACGCTCAAAACCGGCGCCATCGTCGTCCCGTTCAACCCCCTGTACACAGAGCGGGAACTCGAGCACCAACTGGTCGACAGTGGGACCGAGGTCGCAATTACTTTAGATCTCTTCTATCCTCGGCTCGCAGCCGTGCGTCCCAAGACACAGGTACGCGACATTGTGGTCACCCCCATCAACGCCTACTTCCCGCCGCTGCTGCGGTGGCTGTACCCACTGAAGGCGTACCGCGAAGGGCACGTGGTGCGTATTCCCCGCGACGTGCCCACATTTCAGGCCCTGCTACAGACTCCGCCCACGCAGCGGGATATCCCGGTCGATCCCGACCAACCGGCCGTGCTGCTGTATACCGGCGGGACCACCGGGATCCCGAAAGGGGCTGTGCTTTCTCATCGAAACGTGGTGAGCAACGTCCAGCAATCGCGCGCGTGGTTCCCCCACCTGCAGCCGGGTCGCGACGTCGTGCTGGGCCTCCTGCCGTTTTTTCACTCCTATGGAATGACATCGGTGATGAACCTCGCCGTCGCGACCGGGCTGGCGACGGTGCTCATCCCTCGGTTTCAGATCGACACGCTTTTGCAGGCGATAGCTAAGTATCGACCGCAGCTGCTGCCGGGCGTCCCCACCATCTACACGGCGATCGCGTCCCACCCGCAGGTGGCGCGCTACGATCTGCGCTCGATCAGAGCCTGCGTGAGTGGAGCAGCACCGCTCCCCCGCGAAGTCCAGACCCGGTTCGAAACCCTCACCGGCGGACGGTTAGTCGAAGGGTACGGGTTGACCGAGGCATCCCCGGTGACGCACGCCAACCCGCTCGAGGGCACTCGGAAGACGGGGAGCATCGGCATCCCCTTCCCCGATACCGACGCGCGCATCGTCGACGAGACGGGCGACCAGACGCTGCCGCCGGGCGAAGTGGGCGAACTCTGCGTCCGTGGTCCGCAGGTCATGCAGGGCTATTGGCACCAACCCGAGGAAACCGCCCAGGCCCTCCGCGGAGGATGGCTGTTCACGGGCGACATGGCCAAGATGGATGAGGAGGGTTTCTTCTACATCGTGGAGCGGAAAAAAGACCTCATCATCACTGGGGGATTAAACGTCTACCCCCGCGAGGTCGAGGAAGTCCTCTACGCGCACCCGGCGGTGTTAGAAGTGGCGGTGGCGGGGATACCCGATCCGTACAAAGGGGAAGTGGCCAAGGCGTTCGTGGTACTCCGGGACGGGCAGCACGCGACGGTCGACGATCTCATCGCTCACTGCAAGCGGCAGCTCGCTCCGCACAAAGTCCCGCGGACGGTGGAATTTCGCGGCGAGCTCCCCAAGTCGATGGTGGGAAAAATTCTCCGCCGTGCGTTGGTCAATCCCACCCCGCCGGTGAGGGGCTGAGGGGAGACCCAACCGACCGCGCGGGGCCCGTGTGGGGCTAGCGGTTGAGGAGGATGAACAACCCGGCCAGCAAGGATAATATCCCCATGATTTCGTGACGCGACGGAATGTTAATGTTCACGAGGCCGGTCAACCCGTACAACACCAGCCACACGCCGAGCAGGACCCATCCCAGTTTCATTCGCCCCCACCCTCTCTGTCGGCCGTCGGAGACCGACCCGTGCCACGGGCTGTTTTGCAGATGAGACAGACCCGCAGCATCACGCGCTAGCGGAACAACTGCAACAACGGGCGCACATCAGCCCCCTGCAGTTCCTCGGGCCACAGCGGCAATCGGTTGACCGACTTCTTACTTCGCGGGTTCCGGTAGACCACGCCCAGCGGCAGCCGCCCGCGGCGGTCGAAGTCGTTCAGTAGCTCCCAGGCTGCGTCCAAATTGGCGGGGTCGTGAGAGGCGGGGATCTCCTCGCCGTGCTCCCGATACCAGTCGTACGTGTTGAACTTGTTGTACGTTACACACGGGGAGAAGTCGTTCACCATCGCAAACCCCTTGTGCTGCATCGCTTGGACGTAGATCTCCGAGGCGTGTTTGGGGTCGCCGCTGAAGGACTGCGACACAAACGTGGCGCCGGCGGTCAGCGCCAGCCGGAGCGGCGAAAACGGCGGCGGAGATTCTTCCGACCACTCTTTGATATCCATGCCGCGGCCGTGGGTGGGGGAGTGCTGTCCCTTCGTCAACCCGTACACCCCGTTGTCCATGATCACCAGCATCACGCCCGGGTCGCGCCGGCAGATGTGGACAAAGTTCTCGACGCCGATCGCAAACGTATCGCCATCGCCGGCAAGCGCGATCACCGTCAGGTCCGGCCGGGACATCTTCGCGCCCAGCGCGTAGGCCAAAGCACCGCCATGAGTCCCGTGGAAAGCGTTTCCATTTAAGTAATTCCGGATCTGGCCGGAGCAGCCGATCCCTCCCACCATCAGGAGGTTCGCTGGCGTCACCTCCTGCTTGGTGAGGGCCATCTTCAGCGCAGCGAGAACACCAAAGTCTCCGCACCCCGGACACCACTGGATCCGGTGCCGGGGCGTGGCGTTCTCGTCCCACAGTTTGGCCGATGGTTTCTGCGCCGCCCGGACGGTGGGCTCGCCGTTAGACTTGGCGATATTTGACTCACTCACTTACGGTCACCTCGACATCGCCCTTCTAGTCGCCTTCCGACACTCGCACGGGGGCAGGAGCTTCCGTTCCCACGCGCACGTGCGTGATGCCGTCGAGAAGAATCTGCTTGACTCCGCCGACCACGTCGGACGCGTAGATCGGCAGTCCATTGTACTTGACGATCCGCCGCACGGGCAGGAGGGACTGGGATTGGATGACGTCTGCGAACTGCCCGGAGAAGTTCTGCTCGACCGCAATGATCACGGAGGCCCGCCCCAACACCTTCTTGGCGACATCGGTGGGGAAGGGCCACAGGTGGGTAAAGTGAACGACCGCGGTGTCAACCTTCTGTGCGCGCAGCCTCTGCTGAGCATCCAGCAGGACCGGCCGGGTGCTCCCCCATCCCACCAGGACCGGCTTGCCGTCAGGGGTGCCGAACACTTGGGGCGGCTTCGCGTCCTCGCGCAGATACGTCTCCATTTTGCGGGCGCGTTTTTCCATCATCGCCTTGCGGATCGCAGGGTCGGTGCTCACAAACCCGCGCTCATCGTGCTCGGATCCAGTTACCTTGAAGATGCCCCCGAGCGTCCCGGGCACTAAGCGCGGTGAAATCCCCGACGGGGTCAGCGCGAAGCGCTTGTAGGCCCCGTCCTTACGCAGATCCTCTTCGCGCACCAGAGTTCCTCGATCGACGCGCGGGGTGGTTTGGGTAAACACGGCTTCGGGGACGACCTTGCGACCCTCAGAGAGGTTCAGATCGGTGAGAAAGAAGACAGGGCACTGGTACTTATCGGCGAGGTTGTGGGCGTCGATCATCATCGTGTAGCACTCTTCCTGCGTGGATGGCGCCAGCACGATCCGCGGGATCTCACCGTGCCCGCCGAAGACAACCAACGATAGATCCGCCTGCTCGCTCTTGGTCGGCATCCCCGTTGAGGGCCCGGCCCGCTGCGTGTCCACGATGACGATCGGGACTTCCGCCATGCCCGACACTCCGAACTCCTCAACCTTCAACGACAGCCCCGGCCCTGAGGTCCCGACCATGGCCCGCACACCCGCGACCGCCGCGCCCAAGGCAGCGCGGATAGATTCGCGTTCGTTCTGCCCCTGCATTGCCCGACCGCCATACTTGGGCAGGTGCTCTTCCAGAAACTCCAGGATGGCCGAGGCGGGGGTAATCGGATAGCCCGCGTAGTACCGGCAGCCGCCTTGGATGGCACCGATCGACAGTGCTTCGTTGCCGGAAATCAACAACCGCGGCTCTGTGAGCGGGCGGGGTTCCAAGTGGTACCCGGTCCCAGTCCACCCTCGGGCTTTTAAGACGGTCTCCACCACTTCGCGACCTCGCTGGGCCGCTTGCAGGTTAGTGTCGATGACCTTTTGCCCTTTGCGCATGAACCGCTCTTCCACCAACTTGCGCAATAAAGACACGTCGCGGTCAAACTCTAGGATGCGGAACAGCGCGCCCACGGCGACCATGTTCTTGACCACATCGAGCTTCAGCTCGTCGCGGGCGACGTTGCGGGCAGGGAGAGGGAAGACCTTGATCCCGCGCCGTTCTAGTGTCTCGGTGGGAATCTCTCCGGTGCTACTGTCGTAGACCAGCACCCCGCCATCCATAAGGTGCGATCCGTGTCGCAGGACGGTATCGCGGTTCGGTTGCTGGGACGCGTCGGGGTTGCTGTCATAATCCAGCGCCACGAGGATATCGAGCGCAGGATCTCCCCAGGATATGGGAGGTTGATCGGCGATGACCATCGGATCGTACTGGTGCGCGCCATAGATCGTGGACGCGTAGCCGCGTTCCATGGCTAGAACATGGAGTCCAGCCCGAGTGAGGATTCGACCGAGGACGTCTGTGACGGTGACGACGCCGTCACGGAGCTGCACGCCACCGACGAGGAGTTTCAGATGGTTGGTGATCACCGCGTGCCTTCCCTACTTTCTCGACAAGATGGGCCTCCGGTGCCACTCCGCCAGAGGCCCGACTCCTCACCTACATCACGTGCATATTCGCCATCCGTTATCATACCACACGCCCAGGAGACGAGGACTGGCCCCTCGACGCAGGCCAATTTCCCCGGTAGTTGCAGAGTTTCGCGTGCAAAAGTACCTCCTGAACGGGCAGACTGTGTCATATGAAACGCGGGCAGAGCCGACTAAATAGGTGAGACCCTCATGATCAGCTGTCAGAAGTAGGCGGCGACTGTGAATCTCCGGCAGGAGCTGGAACGATACCACAGCGCAAGTTATGGCTGGGCTCTCGCCTGCTGCGCACACGACCGGGCTCGGGCCGACGATGTGCTGCAGACCGTTTACGTCAAGGTGTTGGAGGGCCGCGCCCGATACGACGGACGGTCCGCCTTCAAGACGTGGCTCTTCGCGGTCATTCGGAAGACGGCAGCGGGCGCCTGGCGCCATCACCTGTTTCACGCACGCCATCTCACGCTCCAAGAAGAAGACGTCTCCTTCGCCGTCGACGAGAGTCCTGAGGAGGTCTTCGAGCGCACACAACGGCTCGCGCGGCTCCGGGAGGCCCTGGCCGCCCTGCCGGATCGACAGCGCCAGGCGTTGCACCTGGTTTTCTACGAGGAGATGAGCGTACGCGAGGCCGCAGCGGTGATGGGGGTGTCTCTCGGAACGGCTCGCGTGCATTACGAACGCGGGAAGAAACGACTCCGGCAACGGCTGGAAGAAACGGAGGTGTCTGATGGATCGCGATCCCCACGACGCGCCATTCAGGACGTGGTTTCGTGAGCTGCGCTCCGACGACGCACGGCACACGCCGCCCGCGCACCGTCTATTAGATGCGGCGGTAACCAGAAAGGACAGGTTCAGGCGACCGGGGGCCCTCCCAACGACCGTTGCGGCGATGGCGATCGCGGCCCTGCTGGTGATCGTCTTCTGGACTGCCCCGTTCGCGCCGCGCGGGACACCCACGGCGGAGCTGTGGCAGTGGCAGCCCCCCACGGCACAGCTTCTTCACTCATTTGGCGAGGAACTGTTGAGCAAGACGCCCCAACTCGGTGCGCCCCTGACAATGAGCACCGAGGGTACGAGAGACTAGGAAAGGACAAGGGTGATCTCCATGGTCAAGTCCGGACTGTTGATGCTTATCGTGCTCGTCTCTCTGGCAGGAACGTCGCTCTCGGCGCAGCCGCGACCGATGGGCCCGCCCGTCGATCCCTTAGGCGAGAATCTGTTCCCCCCTGAGCTCGTTATGCAGCACCAGCAGGCCCTCGATCTGAGCGAGGAGCAGCGGAATTTGATCAAAGGGGAAATCCAGAATGCCCAGGGGCGGTTCACCGAACTGCAGTGGCAATTGCAGAATGAGATGGAAACCATGGCCTCTCTCGTCAAGCAGGGGCGCATCGACGAGCAGCGCACGTTAGCGCAGCTGGACAGAATTGTGGGGCTGGAGCGAGAGATGAAGCGGGCGCAGCTGACCTTGCTCATCCGGGTCAAAAACTCGCTAACCCCGGAGCAGCAGGCGAAGCTACAAACTCTGCGCCGCCATTAGCGCCTTACGCTAGCGTTCCGCCCGACGCTTCGCCGCGTCGAGGAGCACCCGCCGAATCACGCCGGAGAAGGGGGCAATGACGGCCCAGTACATGCGGAAGGCTCGGTCTGCCTGGGGAGTGGCCGTCTCGACCCACGTTTCCGTGCTGAGGATAGACCCGGACGACGTCGTCATGACTCGGAAGTTCCCCATCGCGCGCATCTGAGCGCGTTCTATGGCGAACACGATCTCGCGCGGCGGGTCCTCACCTAGGATGCGAAAGCTCCCGGTGCTGAAGAACTCCCGCACGGTCATGTCCCCGCGATAAGGAATCCCGCGCAGGCCGAAGAGCAACCGCACAAGTGGGACATCACGCAAAGAAACTCTCACGGCAGCTTCATAGGTCCGTGCAGCGGGCGCCGACGTGTGGACCTGGTAGTGACTCAGCCGCCGGGCATGCGGTCCTAAGTACTGTGAGATCAATGCGGTCTCCATCAAGCGGGTCCCCCTATATTGTCCACCGTTCACGGAGCCTTGAGGTCGGCGGTCGACGAGTCAGTCCTCGCCAAAATCCCGTCGCGCAAGAGGCCCGTGGTGCCAGGCTGAGCGGATCGTCACCACAGATTTCGCTTAGCACAACCCAGACTGGCGCGGGCCGCAGGAGGCGTAAACACCGCGCGGGAACAGTCTGGGCGAGATGGACCTGCAGGAACGGTACGCCGAGGATCTCGTGCTCGTGCGCAGTACGGGGGGGCGGGTGGCCGTCGGCGTGTTAGTCGCCGCTTTAGTCCTCTTGCCTCAGGGGGCACCAGGTTATCTCATCTACACCGCGTCTGTGGTGGCGGCCCACGCCGTCATCGCGGTCGGATTGAGCCTCCTAGTCGGCACGGCGGGACTGATTTCCCTAGGCCACGCGGGCTTTGTCGCTATCGGTGCGTACGCTGCCGGTCTTCTCGCAGCCAAACTACACCTCTTCTGGCCGGCGGCCATCGTGGGCGGTGGAATCACCGCCGCCGCCTTCGGATATCTCGTGGGCTTGCCTGCCCTCCGCCTCACCGGACCCTATCTCACCATCGCCACCCTCGGGTTTGGGATCGCAGTTCAGCAGGTGCTGAGTAACTGGGAACAGCTCTCGGGCGGCCGCAACGGCTTGTTCTTGCCCAAGCTCACGCTGGGCTCCTGGCAACTGACAGATCGCCACATCTACTACGTGGCGATGGGGACCCTGGCACTATTAGTGTGGGTCGCCTACAACCTGCTGCGATCTTATGTCGGACGCGCCCTCGTCGCCATGCGGGACAGCGACATCGCGGCTGAAGTCATGGGGGTGAATCTCACCACCTACAAGACGCTGGCCTTTGCGCTCAGCGCCTTCTATGCCGGCGTGGGCGGCGCTCTCCTCGCACTGATCCTGGGATTTTTGGAGCCTCAGTTGTTCACGCTGTCAGAATCCATCTACTACTTCAGCATGATCGTCGTGGGCGGCCTCGGCACAATCCCGGGGGCGGTGTTGGGCGCGGGATTGCTGACACTTCTCCCCCAGCAGTTAGCTCAGACAAGGGCGTGGCTCCCGATCATCTACGGGAGCATCCTCATCTTCGTGATGGCCGTTGACCCCCTGGGGCTCTTCGGACGCTGGATAAAAATTAAACTGTGGTTTAAAGCATGGCCGTTCTGATCCGTGTGCATGGCGCATCCCCTACCCCTGTCGCGCGCCTCGCGATGAGCGCGTGGCGCGCGATCTAGCATGGATCTGTTCGCGCAGTACAGCGTCGTGGGGCTTGCCACTGGGAGCCTTTACGCGCTGGTGGCGTTAGGCATCGTTCTCCTTTACCGGACATCGCGGGTCCTCAACTTCGCGCACGGCGACCTCGCGACGTTTGCCACGTTCATCTGCTACACGTTTCTCACCCAATTCCACGCGCCGTTTGGGGTCGCGGTGGTCGCTACGTTCGCTGCAGCGGTGGTCATTGGTGCCGGATTCTACTTCCTCATCCTGCGGCCAGCCCGGGAGGCAACGTTACTGGGCCGGGTCATCATAACTCTGGGATTCGCTCTCGTGCTCAACGGCGCGGTCATCCAATTGTGGGGCGCGGATGTCCGGCCCTTCCCGTTTCCGCTGTCGGATGCGCGGGTGTACCACCTGGGAAACGTGATCATCAGCCAGATCAGCTTGGGCACGACGGCAACCGCCCTGGCCCTCATGGCGGCCTTGTATGGACTTGTCCAGCACACCCGGGTCGGCCTGGCTATGCGGGCTGTCTCCCAACATCTGATTGCCGCGCAGGTGTTGGGGATCCCCGCGCGGCGCATCTTCATCCTGACCTGGGGTCTCGCTGCAGTGCTCGGGGCGGCGGCGGGAATCTTGTTGGCCCCAACCGCGCTATTGGACCCCTTCATGATGCTCGACCCGTTCCTGAAGGGATTCTCGGCGGCGGTCTTGGGGGGCATCGACAGCATGCCAGGAGCCGCACTCGGGGGGCTACTGCTCGGGCTGCTGGAGGCCCTGTTCGGGGGCTATGTCTCGGGGCAGTTCAAAACCACTTTGGCCTTCGCGATCATTCTCGCTGTGCTGATCGTACGGCCTGAGGGGTTACTCGGCCGGGAATTCCGGCGTCGAGTGTAGTTTCGCGGGGCCTCTCCCCACATCAGTAGAGGGTAACGGCGCTCTGGGCGCGTACATTGAGCGTGCACCTTCAGATTAACAAAGGGGTGAAGCTATGACGGTCGTAGGCCGAGGTGTTGCAGGTGCGCTCTTCGTCGTACTGCTCCTGCTCAGCGCCTCCGTCCAGTCTCAGGAACGCGGGGTGACGCCGACCGAAGTGGTTATTGGGACATCGCAGCCCCTGACGGGGCCGGCGTCGTTCTGGGGTATACCGGTCACCGGCGGCATGGACGCGTACGTTAAGCTTGCGAACGAGGGAGGGGGCATCAACGGGCGCAAGATCCGTCTGGTGGCCCTCGACGACGGGTACCAGCCGACTCGGGCGGTCGCCAACGTCCGCGAACTCGTGGACCGCACCGGCGTGTTCGCTATCGTCGGGCTGCTGGGGTCTGCCAACGCCTTTGCCGTGCGCGATTACATGGTGGAAAACAAAGTCATCTGGATCAACCCACTCGCAGACGCCAGCATGTGGACGGGGTTTAAAGGCAAACAGTACCTGTTCGTAACCTATGTCAGCTATACGGACGAAGGGCGGCTCCTGACCGAATACGCGGCGAAGACCTTGGGAGTGACCACGTTCGCCGTCTTCTACCAGAACGATTTGTTCGGGAAGAAAGGACTCACGGGAGTCAAGCGCGGCGCGGACTCGACGAAAACCCGCGTCGTGGCGACGGTACCCTATGAAGTAACGGACCGCGACTACAGCGGCCACGCGGTGAAGCTGCGGGAGTCCAAAGCCGATGCGGTCGTCTTGTACTCCACCCCGACGGGTGCTGCCCAGGTCGTCAAGGAAATGGCGAAGATCGGGTACCGCCCCCGGCTGATCTCCACATCTGCGTTGGCCGATCCGGCCATGTTCGCTCTGGCGGGAGAGGCCTGGAACGACGTCATCCTCGCCGCCTACTTCCCGCTGCCGGGCACCGACTCTAAGGTCGACGAGGTCGTGGCCACGATCGCAAAGGGGAATCCTGCGCTGGCCCGCATGCCTTTCAACGCTGTGGCCGGAGTCTCGTTTGTGGAGCCATTTCTCGAGGGCCTACGCCGTGCGGGGCCCACGCTCACCCGGGACAAATTTGTCGCCGCGATGGAGACGATTAAGAATTGGGACGGGGACGTGGTACGGGGCGTGACATTTGGGCCTGATCGGCGGCAGGGCGTGACGCGAATCTACATCGTGAAGACTGACGGAGGGCAATACAAGCGCCTGACGCCTGACATCGCCTACCCGGTGGGCTTCTAAGTCCCGCGTCTCCCTAGAACGGATCACTACGCCTCCGCGTGAGCCCTCTCGCCGGGAGGCGGGCATGTGAAGACTCGGATGGGGCAAACGGATCTGCGAGCGTGGACCCGCTTCTCGACGTCAACGCTGTGTCCATCGTCTTCGGCGGCGTGGCTGCGCTCGCCGATGTGAGCGTTCAGGTTCCCCGCGGCGCGCTGATCTCCCTCATCGGTCCTAACGGCGCAGGCAAGACCACCCTGTTCAACTGCATCACCGGCGTGTACAGGCCCGACCACGGGTCCATTCGATTCGCCGGTGTGAACCTCGTCGGCCAATCCCCCGATCGCATCGCCTGGCGGGGGATCACCCGAACATTCCAAAACATCGAACTGTTCACACGGATGACGGTGCTCGAGAATCTGTTACTCGGCCGCCACCGACACTTCCACGGCGGCTTTTTCCGTGCTGCATTGGCCACCCCGGCGTGGTGGCGGGAGGAAGTGGCCCATCGCGCCCACGTCGAGCAGATCATCGACTTTCTTGAGCTGCAGGCGATCCGAGACCGTCGGGTGGGCGACCTTCCATTGGGCCGGCAGCGGCTGGTGGAACTGGGCCGCGCGCTCGCGACTGACCCGCAGCTGGTCTTGCTGGATGAGCCGTCCTCGGGGATGACCTCCGAAGAGAAAGATGATCTCGTGTTTCGGATCAAAGATCTCCGCGAGGAGATGGGGATTACCGTCGTCGTGGTCGAGCACGATCTCAAACTCGTGATGGGGATCTCCGATTGGATCGCCGTCCTCGACCACGGGGTCAAGATCGCGCAGGGCACGCCAGAGCAGATTCAGGGGCATCCTGAGGTTATTCGCGCGTACCTGGGCACCAAAGGCGCGACCGTCCCGCCGGCGCGCGGCACGAGGCAGCCGTCATGAGCGCACCACTCCTGACCGGTGTCAATGTCGAGACAGCGTACTATGGGCGGCTGACGGTGCTGCGCGGTGTGTCACTGACCGTACTCCCCGGCCAGATCGTCGCCATCCTCGGCGGCAACGGGGCGGGGAAAACCACGCTCCTGCGCACGATCAGCGGCCTCATTCCTGGCCAGCCAGAGAAAGGCACAATCGAGTTTGCGGGACGGCGCCTGAATGGGCTCGACCCCGAGGACATTGCTCGGTTAGGTATCGCCCATGTGCTGGAAGGCCGGGGGATCTTCCCGGAGCTGACCGTCGAGGAGAACCTTCAGTTGGGCGCATACACCCGCCCCCACGGCGTGCTGCCGGAAGACCTGAAGCAGGTGGCGGCGCTGTTTCCGGTGCTGCCGACGCGACGCCGCCAACTGGCAGGGACGTTATCGGGCGGCGAGCAGCAGATGCTGGCCATCGTCCGCGCGTTGCTGATGCGTCCGACTCTGCTAATGCTCGACGAACCGTCGCTGGGATTGGCCCCCTTGCTCGTAGACGATATCTTTCAGACGATTGCGACAGTCAACGCCACGGGCGTGGCGATTCTCCTGGTCGAGCAAAACGCCCGGATGGCGCTGTCCGTCGCCCATTATGGCTACGTATTGGAAAGCGGACGAATGGTCCTGGAAGGAACTGCGGCAGATCTCGCCGCCAACCCTAACGTGCAGGAGCTCTATCTGGGTGTGGGCCGCGAACCGTCAGCCAAAGGCTACCAACGATACAAGACGCGCCGACGATGGGCCTGACCCCTCAGAGACGATCCGGGCCCCCGCCGACACTCTCGCGGCGGACGCGGCTTGCCTCCCTACGCTTCCGCGTATAACTGCGTCACGACGTCGCCGAATTTCTCCATGATTGCCTTGCGCTTGACCTTCATGGTCGGCGTGACCTCGCCGTCTTCAGGGTAGAGCCGTTTGGGCAGTAACGCGAACTTCTTGACCTGCTCAGGAGACGACAGCGTCCGGTTCACGGCCTCGACTTCGGCGGCAATCAGACGCATGACGGCGGGGCTGGTCGTGAGTTCCGCGAAGGTGGAAAAGGGCACCCGCATGTCCTGCGCCCATTTCGCCACGTACTCCTCATCAAGTACGATGAGGGCGACCAGGTACTTGCGCCCATCCCCGATGACGATCGCATCATTGATGTACGGGCTGAACTTCAACTTATTCTCAATGTACTGGGGGGCGATGTTCTTCCCATAGGCATTGATGAAGATATCCTTCTTGCGGTCGGTGAGGATGAGGTTGCCGTCCTCATCGAGTCGCCCTACATCTCCGGTGTGTAACCAGCCGTTAGCGAGCGTCCGGGCGCTGAGGTCAGGATCTTTGAAATACCCGGCGAAGATGTTCCCCCCGCGCAGTAATATCTCACCATCATCGGCGAAGGCAAGCTCGACCCCGGGGACTGGCTTGCCTTGCGTCCCCAGCCGCACATCTCCAAAAGGATGCACCGTGGCCACGGCGGTCGACTCCGTCTGCGCGTAGATTTCACGCATCTGCAGCCCCAGGCTCCAGAAAAACCACAGGATGTCCGGGGCCACCGGAGCCGCTGAGCACAAGGCGATCCGCACCCGGTCCAGCCCTAACCGGTGCCGCAGCGGGAGCAACACGGTGCGGCGGGCGAGCGCATATGCCGCCTGCAGCCACACAGGCACCCGCCGGTGAGCGAGAACTGCCTGGGCGTACCGGCGGCCAACCCACAGGGAGGCGGTAAAAGCCAGGCGCTTGGGCCAGTCCGCCTCGCGAACGCGCAGGACGACCCCGGCGTACAGCTTTTCCCAGATCCGCGGCACCGCGAAGAAAATAGTTGGGCGCACTTCCCGCAGATTCAGCGGGACGGCCTCCAAGCTCTCGGCAAAGTTCACCGTGTACCCGGCGTAGATGGCGCTGAACATCGACAGGGACCGTTCCGCGATGTGCGCCAGCGGCAAGTAGGAAAGCAGCTCGTCGTCCGGCCGACCGGGAAAGACGTAGCGCAGGTTCGCCTCCTGCGCGCAGATGAGATTCTTGTGCGTCAGCATCGCGCCCTTCGGTGGCCCGGTCGTTCCTGACGTGTACAGCAGCAGCGCCACATCATCGGGCCGAATCGCCCCCAGCCGCTCGTCGACCGCCTGCGGATGAGCTTGTTCGTGCGCGCGGCCCCGCGCTAAGAATTCCCCGAACATCACCACCATCGGGTCGCTAAACGACCGCAATCCCTTCGGGTCCATCACCACGATCTGGCGGAGATCCGGCAACTCGGGACGGATTTCCAATACCTTGTCGAGCTGCTCTTCGCCTTCAACGATGACAATCTGCGCATCGGAGTGGTGCAGCAAGTAGCGGACCTGCTCGGGGCTGCTGGTCGCATAAATCCCGACTGTGACCGCCCCGATGGCTTGAATGCCAAGATCGCAGTATAACCACTCGGTACGGTTTTCCCCTAATACACCGACACGGTCCCCGGGTGCTATTCGGAGGGCTATCAGGGCGTGACCCACCCAACGCACGTGGCGGGCGTAATCCTCCCAGCTCACCCGGCGCCAGATCCCGAACTCCTTGCGACGCAAGGCGACCTTTTGGCCAAGCCGGGCAGCCTGCTCAAAGCAGATGCCCGGGACCGTCTGGGCTTGGCGCGGGATGTCAGTGACGGCCATGGTGTGATAAACGTACGCGGTCCTCCTAAGGAGTCCTGGTTGCGCGTGCGGGGAGGATAGAGGTAATGTGCACGGAGGAGCTAAGGGAACCCTACATGCGACTGCACCGCATCGAACTCCCCACACCGTTTCCGGTCGGATCGGTGAACGCGTACCTACTGGCAGGCGACCCGCTGACGTTAGTCGACGCTGGTCCCAAGACCCAAGAGGCCCAACGCGCCCTGGAGGCGGGGGTCGCCTCCGCCGGCTTCCGGATCGAGAGCATCCGGCGCATTCTGCTGACCCATGGACACGTCGACCACAGCGGCAACGCCGCCTGGCTCGCGCAGCGCACCGGCGCGGTGGTCTATCTTCACGCTGCCGATCGAGGAAAGGTAGGGGGACGGCGCTGGGTCGCTTCGCACGTCAAGACATTCTTTACGCAAGCGGGCGTACCCGAGGGATTCTTTAAGTCGTTCACAGACCAGATGCAATTAGTGGACCACTATCTCGACCCGCTCCCCCGCCCCTCTCCGCTGGAGGATGGCGAGTACTTGCCGCTCGGTGGGGAGCGTGTTCGGGCCCTCCATACCCCCGGTCATTCAGCGGGACACGTCTGCTTCTATCACGAGGAGGGAGTACTGATCGCGGGCGACCTGCTGCTGGAAACAATAAGCCCGAATCCCATCGTGGAGTTTGTCTCCGATGGCAAACGCACCCCCACGTTGCCGCAATACTTGCAATCCCTGCGCCGGATTCTCCTACTCAACTGCGAGACCGCCTATCCCGGTCATGGCGCCCGGATGGAAAACCCCAGTGCCCGAGCGCGGGAACTCATCGCCCACCACGAGCAGCGCAAGGAAACCATCGCCTCCCTCATCCGGCGCACCCCCAAGACGCTGGCCATGATCTCTGAGGAGTTGTATCCCCAACTGGGAGAAGTCGACCGGATGCTGGCCCTGTCCGAAGTCATCGGCCACCTCGACCTGCTCGCGGAAGAGAAGCGGCTCACCGTGACCCGAAAGAAAGGGGTCCTGTTCTACAAGGTCAAGTGACCTGCCCAAATACCGATGTGCCGGGCGGCAGAGTACGCCCCCTGGCACGCGTGTTGCTGGGTGTTAGAGCAGAGGTGATTGCCGTGAGCCGGCACTCGATCCCCCGTTGGCTGACATGGGTAATTGCAGGCGTGGTGATTGGCTTGGTGGGGCACCAGCTCGTGTTCTGGGCCGATCACAACATCTAGGCCTGCATTCAACGATCGTCCCTCTGCAAGAAAAGAGGGTGGGCTCTGAGCCCAACCCTGGTTGGAGGGGTACGAGCATAGCGGCATTCCACTTACGAACACTCGTTTGCCTTATTCAGGTTCGCTTGGGTTCGTGGGTTAGTCTTGGCCTTTAAGACCGGGATCGGAAACACCCAGAATCATCGGAAGAGGCTCTTGCTCGGCGAGACGACGCAGTCGGTCGGGGGCGCTGATGGTAATCGTTCCGCGGCTGGTACGGATCAGGCCGAGGTGCTCCAACCGTTTCAAGGCCCGGTTGACTCCACCGCGCGTGGCGCCCGCGAGCTCCGACAGCTCCTTCTGCGTAATCCTAACCGCCGGCCCGTGCCGCCCTGCAGAGGCGGCCGACGCGTCGACGAGGTCGAGGATCCGTTTGGCCAGCCGGACGGGCAGGTCCAAGAACTGCATCTCAGCCACCAGCCGTGCCGCGCCCCGGATCTGGTGGGCGAAGATTCCGGCCATTTTCAGCAGGGCGTCAGGGTGCCGCCGCAAGATGGCCAGCAATTCTCCCAGTGGAATGGCGAGGACCGTGGTCGGCGAGAGCGCTGTGGCTGAGACAAACTGCGGACCGTTGTCAAAGATCGTCTGAATCCCCAGCAGACGACCGGCAGGAAACTTCCCCACGCTGATTCGCCGGTCTTCCGAGGTGAGGGTCAGGCTAATCTCGCCGCTGAGAACGTAGTAGATGAAGGCCGGCGGATCGCCTTCGCGGAAGATCGTTTCCTCCGTGCGATACGAGCGGCGCTGCGCGCGTGGAAGCAGTTCGGCCAGCTCCGCTTCCGCAAACTCCGAAAACGGCGGGATCTGCGTGATTGGGGGAACCGGGACCGTCGACTGGTGCACGGGGCGTTCGTTCGACTAGGCGAATGAGGAGTCCTCCGGTTCACGCCGAACCTGTCCCCCCATGACACTGCCCCGGGCCACGATTCTGGGATTAGGCGCGTACGCTCCGCCAAAGATCCTGAGCAACGATGACCTCGCGCTCATGGTCGACACCACCGATGAGTGGATCACCAAGCGCACGGGCATCAAACGGCGCCACATCGCCGGCCCCGACCAAACGACATCTGACTTAGCCCTCATCGCCGCACAGCAGGCCTTGGATGCTGCTCGCGTCCGCGCCCAAGATCTCGACCTTGTGGTCGTGGGCACCGCGACACCCGATATGTTCTTCCCGGCCACCGCCTGTCTGCTCCAGGATCGCCTCGGCGCCTCCCGTGCGGGCGCCTTTGATCTGCTGGCAGCGTGCTCAAGTTTTGTGTACGCGCTGATCTGTACCAGCCAAATGATCGCCGCGGGAACCATTCGTACGGCGCTCGTGGTCGGGGCGGAAACGCTGAGCCGGCTCATCGATTGGGACGATCGCCGGACGTGCGTACTGATCGGCGACGGCGCGGGGGCCGCGGTCTTGGGCCCGTCTGCGGGGGCGCATGGGATGTACGGCGGATTGGTCGGCGCCGATGGCTCAGCCGGCGACGTGCTGAAAGTTCCCGCCGGCGGCTCGCGGATGCCGATCACTGTCGATGCCATCGAACGCAAACTCCACCGCGCATACATGGATGGCCAGGCGGTGTTCAAGCTGGCCGTGCGGACCATACCGGGACTGATTCAGAAGACGGTGGCCCAGGCGGGCTGGACGATGGACCAAGTGGATCTCATCGTCCCCCACCAGGCTAACCTAAGGATTATTGAGGCCTTGGCCTCGCAGATGGACGTCCCACTAGAACGGTTCGTCGTCAATATCGAGGAGTACGGGAACACATCGGCGGCGAGTGTCCCCCTCGCGCTGTACGAAGCCGTACAATCCGGTCGCATTCACGACGGCGACCGCATCGTACTCGCGGCGTTCGGCGGGGGATTTACCTACGCGGCCTGCGCGTGGGTGTGGGGATTGTGACAGCTTTGGTTGGGAAGGCGAGTTATCGGATCTAGCGCCGCCGCTCACGGAAAGGCGTGCCCGCATCCGAACGCGACGCGGTCGCAGCGGTCTGATGGAGCCGGGCCAAGAGCGCGCCCATAGGGGCGATATCTTGGGGCACACCGTTGCGATACGCAATCGCTAAGGCGGACTGGGGAGCCACTTTTCCGCCAGGCAAGATGATCCCCACAAGGTTGAGGGGATCGGACGCCGCAACAACAATGACCTCGCGGTCTTCGGGAGCCCCCCGCACCGCACGCAGCGCTTCCACCGCTCCCGGCAGGGCGAACTGTTCTCCAACGAATCCCCCCACGAAGCGCCCGCCCCGAATCTCCCCCTGCGCTTCCCAGCGCCGGTAGATCCCAAGCAAAACCCGCCAGGGTGGGGCGACCGGCTCACGGGCGAGGACATCGCGAAACACCACACCGTACCGCCGCAGCAGCTGTCGGGCGATGGCGTCGTTAGGAGTGCGCACAATCACGTCGGCGGGGCTTTGCCACATGGCCCACCGACCCACGGGAAGTGACCGCCCATGCGTCCTTCCTCCACCATAGGCCCGCGAAATGCGCCGGTCCCGAGAGCGCCCGCCATGCAGCAACCGTCGTAACCCTGCCACACCATCGCCGCTCACGACACCTCCGACGACGAGTTCCCACAACGCCTCCTCCACTTCGGAGGGAAGCCGTCGTGTGCTCTTCACGACGTCCATCAGAAATGACGCACCGTGCTGACGCAGATAATCTGCAACCTCGGATGCCGCCGGGGACAGCCGGGCGAGCACCTCAGCCGTTGGGGGCCGGTCGCCTAAGAACACTGGAAGATCCTCACGGAGGACGAACGCAATCGGTGAACTGCGCCCCGGACCTTGGCGTCGCCGCACGCGGCGACCACCCTCCTGGCCATTCTCTGACGCCCCATTGCTGGTGGGGCTTAATCGTCCCCAGGTCACCGTCCCCGACAAACACAGGTACTCCAGGTCAGCCGGGTCGTAGAGGCGGACCCGCGCGGGGATCACATGCTCTTCCCACGAGGGCGCAGGGAGTTCCAGCCCTTGAAGTTGTCCGATGATCTGAGCCACACCGTCGCGGCCATGCAGCTGACTCCCCGGCTGCACGTGCTGCCACCGGAACAGGAAACGCATTAAGTCGGCGGCCGACACTGGCTCGATTTCCTGACGCAAGCGGCCTAACGTCAGGCGATGAATACGGGCAAGCAGGCGCCGTTCGCACCACTCTTCGGCGCTCGCCTGAGGGGTGAAACGTCCCCGCAGCACTATCCCGATACCCTCCAGGGCGGCTAGGGCAATCTCCACGTCTGCAGGGCGGAATCCGAGGCGCTGCGCTAGAGCGGCCGCTTCCACGGGTCCGGTGATCTGCATCCAGCCCAAGACGATCTGGCGAACTGCATCGTCAGGGGACTGGTCAGATGAACCAGATCGCGCGAGCGAGAACACGATCTCGGGCGAATAACGGACATCGGGCAGGGCCGCGCGGACGAGTGCGGTGCGTTCGGCGGCCACATACGCACGATACTCGCCCGCCTCCGTGCGCCATGACGCCACTGTCGCGCGGCCGGAGGCGATGAGGTCTGCGGTCAGCCCTTCCCAGGCAGCCGCTTCGCCTTCGGGCAGCAGCGCGACAGACAACAGCAGATCGTGCAGTTCATCGACATCGCGCACATCGGGCTGGGCCTGCGCGCGCACCTCGTCAATCGCCGCCGCATCCAGCGCCCCGATTCCAGACGCCAGGTCGGGATCCGTCCGCCGCAACGTGACCGCCCGCGCGCGCCGTTCCTCCAGCGGGGCGTCATCGAGAAACGCATAGGGGTTGGCGTTGAGGATCTCATGCGACATCGGCGAGGGACTCAGCGAATCGACGGCGACGGTGTGAATCTCGCCGCGTTCGACTCGTACGGTGATCGCCACTAATCCCTCCAGATCCATCGCCTCGTACAGACAGTTGTTAACGGTCTCGTTCACCAAAGGATGGTCGGGAGGTGTGATAGGGCCGGAGCGATTGTCCTGACAGGCCACCTGGTCTGGGAAGACAGCGGCCATCAAATCCTCCGCGCGCATCCGCTGGATCGGCATGGGCACCCGTCGACCGCCCGCAAACCGCAGCACTGCCAGGGAGCGGTTTGCGTTCCACCGCCAGCGGTTGGTAAACATCGGCGAGGCTAAGAGGGCTTGCACGAGGTCCTCGCGCGCCGTCGCCGACCGCACAAAGCGGAAGACGCTCTCAAGCGGGAAGCTGTGCTGTTCGCCCAGTGAGAGTACGATTCCGTCATCTGTGGCGGCTGCCTGCAGTTCGAAGTCAAACGTCAGGCAGAAGCGCTTGCGGATCGCCAGGCCCCAGGCACGGTTGACGCGCCCGCCGAACGGTGTGTGCAAAACCAATTGCATCCCACCGGATTCGTCAAAGAACCGTTCGGCGACGATGGTCTGGTGGGTGGGCACACAACCGAGCACGGCCACCGTCTGCGCGATGTAGGCGACGATCTGCTCGGCCCCTGCGCGATCGACAGCTGTATGGGTGACTAACCATTGGATGGCTTCCTCGGGCTGGCCCAACCGGTTGGCCACTTCTGCCCTCAGTTCGCTAACCGCTTCGGACAGCTCGGCCGTCCGCGCGGGGGCTTCCCCGATCCAAAACGGGATGGAGGGCGGGGCGCCGTGCGCATTTTCCACGCGCACCTTCCCGGCTTCGATGCGGCGGATGCGCCACGAGGTGTTGCCCAACAGGAAAATATCTCCGCCAGAACTCTCGATGGCGAAGTCTTCGTTGACCTTCCCCACAAACGTTTCTTGTGGTTCCTCGATGACGTCGTAGTCGGCCGTGTCGGGAATCGCCCCGCCTGAGGTGATCGCTGCCAACCTCGCGCCACGGCGGCCCTTCAAGACACCGTGCACTTGATCGCGGTGCACAAACGCCCCGGCCCGCCCGCGGCGGCTGCTGATGCCTTCCGACAACATTTGGAGGAGGGCCTCAAATGTGCCCCGCTCTAAGCGGCGGTAGGGATAGGCGCGACGCACCAACTGCCACAGGTCGTCCTCGTGGATCTCCTGGCTTCCTGTTAGGGCCACGATCTGCTGGGCCAGTACATCCACGGGTGCTTCAGGGATGATCACGCGATCCAGCGTCCCGGCGCGGACCGCGCGCACCGCCGCCGCGCACTGCACCAGGTCGTCTCGGGTCAGAGGGAACAGCAACCCCTTGGGCACGCTGCCTAGCCAGTGGCCGGATCGTCCCACCCGCTGCAAGAGCGTCGCGAGGGCCCGCGGCGCACCGAGGTGGCAGACTAGATCCACGTGGCCGATGTCGATGCCCAGCTCGAGGGACGCGGTGGCCACGACCACGGAGACGGCGCCAGACTTGAGCCGCTGCTCGGCGTCCAGCCGGATCTGGCGGGACAGGCTCCCGTGATGCGTGGCGACTTTGTCTTCGCCCAGCCGTTGCGTTAACTGGTGCGCCACGCGTTCGGCGAGACGCCGCGTATTCACAAAGACTAGTGTCGTCCGGTGCGCGGTCACCTCGGCAGCCACGCGGTCATAAACTTCCGCCCACAACTCGTGCGTGGCGACGTGGCTGAGGGGCTGCTGCGGCACAGCGATCTGTAGATCCCACTCTCGGCGGTGACCGATGTTGACGATAGCGCAGCGCGGCTGATTATCTGCGTCGGTGCGGTCGGCGCCCACCAGCAACTGCGCGACCTCTTGGACGGGGTTGATGGTGGCACTCAGGCCGATCCGCTGCAGCCGCCTCCCGGCCAACAGATCCAACCTCTCCAACGAGAGGGCGAGGTGGCTACCGCGTTTGTCCCCCGCCACTGCGTGAATCTCATCGACGATCACCGCCTGAGCGTGGCGGCAGAAGTTCCGGCTGCGCTCCGCCGTGAGAAGGATGTAGAGGGATTCCGGCGTGGTGATGAGGATGTGCGGAGGCTTGCGCGCCATGAGATTCCGCTCGCGGGCGGGGGTGTCGCCAGACCGCACCATCACCCGAATCTCTGGCAACGGCTTGCCTTGTGCCTCAGCGAGTTGGCGCAAATCGGCGAGAGGGTCTTGTAGATTCTTTTGGATGTCGTTGCCGAGGGCTTTGAGTGGAGACACATAAATGACGCGCGTTTCGTCTGGGAGCTCTCCCCGCTGCGCGACGTCGATAAGATGGTTGATCGACCACAGGAATGCGGCTAGCGTTTTGCCCGACCCCGTGGGCGCCGCGATCAGCGTGTCGTGCCCCTGGGCGATGTGCGCCCATCCTTGGGACTGCGGAGCCGTGGGCTCAGCAAAGCGATCGGTGAACCAGCGGCGGATGAGAGGGTTAAACGACGACAGATCCACAGCAGACCTCGTCTACGTGTTGGTGATTTCTATTCTGAGCCTGTTCGGTACAGCCTGTCCATGCCCCAGCATAGAAGGGTAGTGGGTCAATGTCTTTGGTGATATAAGGACAGGCATGGACCCGCTCACGATTTTCGGCACAGTCGCTGTCACGGCCATGATGCTGTTTTATGCGCTGGAGAGACGGTCACGCATTTTTGTCCTGCTGTTCGCGGAGCCTGCCTGGCAGCATCGGCCTATGGTTTTCTGCAAGGCGCATGGCCGTTCGGGGTCGTGGAATTGGTCTGGTCAGGAGTGGCACTGCGGCGCTGGTCGAGGATCCAATCGTAAGGGCATTCCTGCGGCCTACTAGAAGGCGGACTCGCGATCCAACACACCACGATTCCGTGCGCGACGCTCCGCGAGGGCAAAAACGGTCCACGCGAGCACCATCCACACCGCAGCCAGCACGGCAAGCCATCCCAGCACCTGGCCGTCAGTCAGCTGCGGGAAAGAAGTAATCGCGCCTGGCGGCAGAAGCCCGCGCCGCATCGCCTCCAGCCACCATGTCAAAGGAACCCCCTGCGCCAGTGTGCGAAGGGGCAGCGGGAGGACGCTGACCGGAAAGACCGCCCCGCAGAGCAGGTACAGTGCCGCCCCCACACCCTCGGGCATCCGCCACGCTTCCCCCGAAATCAGGAACGCTGCGCTGACCACCATGAGGCCCAACGCGAGGACGGAGGCGATCCCGAGTGCAAATGCGACCAGCATATATGGGAAGTGGATCGTGGCCAGGTGGAGAGGAGCGCCGAGCACCCATCGGCCAACGACCAATGTCACCGCAGCCGCAGATGCTGCCGTCGTGGATTGCGCCAGGGCCCGTCCGATCAGGTAGGCGCGGAAGGGGATGGGGGACGTATAGACGTAGCGCAGGGTCTTCCAGTGCTCGCGGTCGCTGATCAGGCTCCACGCCGTCCCCATCATGCCCTGCACGACAAAAGGCCAACAGGCCGTTCCGACCACAAAGAACCCGAGCATCGCCCCAGCGCCGGCCCGCGCGACCACGTAGTACATGAAGACCAGAATGAGGACGCTACCCAGCGGACGGGCGATGGAGTAGACAAAGAACAAGAACGGATCGGTCCAATTACTCTCGATCTGCCAGCCCAGCCAGTAGGCGACGCGCAGCGTCCGCCACCAGTGCCGGGCACCACTTAAGGGGTGGGAAACGCGTGAGGAGGCCAGCATCGCATTAGAAACGCAGACTTAGCCGCCCCTCCCGGCGCGCCAGGAACTCCATCTTGCGCAGTGAGAAGCGGGCCGTGAACACGAACAGGACGGCCAACCCCCCCAGGATCGCCAGCTCGATCCGGACCGGCAGCAGCGCCGGATGCGTGTCGGGAAACAGCAGCTGCCGCAGGGCATCGAGAGCCAAGGTGAGCGGGATGATGGAGGTGCCGATGGCCACCCAGAAACCCAGCGCGCGCACCGGGAAGTAGAATCCCGTCCCCAAGAACACGGGCTCCATGAGGAGGTTCGCCATGTGCCACGCCTCGCGTCCCCACAGCAAGAACAGGCTGGCAAAGGTGACGCCCAACCCGTAGAGGGCGATGACGCCGACCGCAAACACCGCGATGAACACGGGAAGCTGGTGAATCACATAGGTCACGTGGAACAACACGGATCCGACGACCACGATGGCCACGGTGCGCATCAACGTATTGGCAAATCCCCCCACGGACATACCCAGCAGAATCGGCACGAGCCCACACGGGGACACCAGGTACAGCTCGAGGTTGCCGCCCTGCTTGTCCCAGTAGAACTGGGCGGCCAT
>DASWFZ010000188.1:0-12255 GCA_036393975.1 bacterium
GCGATGCGGTCCGCGATGACCATCGCTTCCCCTTGATCGTGGGTGACGTAGACCATCGTGATCCCGGTTTCCTTGTGGATGCGCCGGATCTCGAAACGCATCTGTTCTCTCAGGTTCGCATCGAGATTGGAGAGGGGTTCATCGAACAGCAGGGTGTCCGGCTGGACAACGAGCGCGCGCGCCAGGGCCACACGCTGCTGCTGGCCGCCCGAGAGCTCATGCGGGTACCGCCGCTCGTGTCCCGCGAGTCCCACCAGCTCCACGATCGCGTGCACGCGTCGCTGGGTTTCCCCAGACTCCACTCGGCGCATCTCCAAGCCAAAGGCGATGTTCTGAGAGACGGTCATATGCGGCCAAAGCGCGTAGCTCTGGAACACGAGCGACATTCGCCGGCGCTCCGGGGGCACCGCTCCGCGGGGGCTCGAGAGGAGATGGTCGTCGCTCCAGACCTCGCCGCTGTCGGGGAGCAGAAACCCCGCCAGGATCTGCAATGTCGTGGATTTGCCGCAGCCTGACGGCCCGAGGAGTGCGAGCAGCTCGCCGTCTTTGACTGTGACGCTGATACCGCCCAGCGCCACCGTCGCACCGAACGATTTCCGTAGGTCCACCAGTCGGATTTCTGCCACAGGGTCCCTCGATTAGGTGCGCTGGTGCGGTACGAGCGGTGAGCCGCCGAACGCGCGGTAGGCGATGGCGACGAGCCCCAAGGTGAGGACCATCATGAGAATCCCCAGCGTCGAGACCGGCTCGAAGTTCCCGGCGTCGGAGAGGTCAAAGATCAGCGTACTCATCACCGCTGTCGCGGGCGTAAACAAGAACACCGCGCAGCTGAGCTCGCGCAGGGATGGGATAAACACCAGCAACCAGTTCACCAAGACCGTGCGGCGGAGTAGCGGCAGCGTGATCGAGGCGAAGGTACGCAGCGGAGTAGCCCCCAGCGTGCGCGCGGCATTCTCCAGTTCCAGATCGATGGCGCGTAGCGCCGCCTGGATCCCTGCGTAGGCGATCGGGAGGAAGCGGGTGGCGAATGCCACGATCAGCATCCAAGCGGTGCCGTAGAGAACGAGGGGAGGCCGCGCGTACGCGGTAAAGAAGCCGATGGCGAGCACGATGCCGGGGATGACAAACGGCGCCGTCGCCACAAACCCCAATAGTTGCGCCCCGGGCACGAGACGGCGGCTCACCGCATAGGCGACAAACAGCGCCAACGCCGTGGCGATGGCAGCGGCGGCGGCTCCGTATATGAGGCTATGCTGAATGGCATGCCGGGCGCCGAGGTTCGCGAACGCCCACTTGTACCAATCGAAGGTAAGGTTAGGAGGGACGGGGCCTCGCCCCCAGGCGCGCGAGAGGGAGGTCGCCAGCAAGGCACCATAGGGGAGTATCAGCGAGAGCAGGGGCGGAATCCCACAGAGCACAGCGACAGGCCACCGCCAGCGACCCAGACGAAACGGTCGGCGGATTCCTCCTTTTCCGCCGACCGTGGTGAAACGACCACGCCGCAGCAGGCGTTGCTGAACGTAAAAGAGGCTCGCGGTGACCAGGAGGAGCGGGATGGCATAAGCGGCCGCCAAGTTGGGGTGAGTGGGGAACTGAAAGAACAGATACAGCTGCGTGGTGATGACCTGCTGGCGGGCGGGAATCAAAAGAAACGCGGGGGTCCCGAACTCTGCGAGCGCCTCGAGAAACGAGACCAGAGCCCCGGCGATGATGGCCGGTCGGACCAAGGGCAGCGTGATCCGCGCGGCCGTGTGGAACCAGTTCGCGCCCAGCAGGGCGGCTGTGCTCTCCATTTCGGAGGGCACCAACTCGAGCGCAGAGGAGACGAAGGCAAAGACGTACGGGTAGCTATATAGTGCAATGACGAAGATGGCCCCGCCAAGAGAGTAGATGTTGAATGGGCCGTGTGCGGTTCCAGCGAGCGCGACCCATCCCCGGTTCAGCCAGCCCGAGTTCGGCGCGGCGAGGAAGATCCACGCCGTGGCGCCCAGGAACGAGGGGGTGACGAACGCGGCAAAAACCAGCGCCCGGATGAGGGGCCGCCCGGGCATGTCCGTCCGGCTAATCGCCAACGCGACCAAGGTCCCAATCGCGCAGGCGACCACGGCGACCAGGGTCGCGAGGACGAGAGAGTTCCAAATGGGGTGCAAGTAGATGGACTGGCTGAACACTTCGATGAAGTTGGCGAGCGTGAGACGGTTGTCGTTGTCGGCGTGCACGCTGGCGATGAGGATCCACAGCAACGGTACTGTGACCATGAGCCCCAGGACCACCGCCGCGGCGAGAAACGCTGTGTGACTAAAATCCGCCCAGCCTCGCCGCCGCTCAAGTCGTGCAGCAATCGTGGCCACGCGCCGTCACCTACACGCCGAAGGTTTCCCGCCACTTCTTGATGGCGTCCGGGATGCCTGTGTCCAGCCGCTCGACCTTGTTCCGATACCACTTCACCCGGTCGAGCGCGAGGCCACTGGGAGATGGCACGTCTGTGCGCAACGGGTAGTTAAACGTCTTGGTCAACGCGGTCGAGTACTCTGTGGTATAAAAGAAGCTCTCAAAGAGCCGCGCCGCATTGGGATGGGGAGCATCCTTGAGGATGGCGACGGGAGAGACGATGAGTATTGCATCGTCGGCGGGCCACTGGATGTCGATGAAATTGCCCTTCGCCTTACTCTCCAGCGAAAAGTTTTCGGGCCCGGCCCCCACCGCCCGCTCGCCGCTGATGATGTCGGTCACGGTGTCGTTGACCGACCGTCCGATCTTCGGGTTGTTCTTGTTCAAGTTCACAAAGAAATCCCAGCCGTACTTGTCCCACATCGCGACGACCCAGTTCCCCACATAGCCCGAGAAGCCAGGATGGCCCAAGGTAATGTGCCCGCGCCACTTGCCCTCCAGCAAGTCCGTCCACCTTTGCGGCGGCGTCGTAAGTTTCGAATTGTAATTGAGCACGACAAAGCCGAGGGCGCCGACGTGGTAGGTGTTGTCCGGGTCGATGCGACGAAAGGCTGGGGGCAGATTCTCCACGCCAAGCGGCGTATACGCGGCGAACACATCTTGCCTTTTCAACGTGACGTAGTGCGCTTCATCGGTGCTCGCAAAGACGTCGACCTCGCGCACCCCTGCTTTTAGGTTCTGGGTCAGACGCTGGTAGACAACCTGGGCGGTCTGCCGGATGAACTGCACTTCGATGCCGGGGTACTTCGCCACAAACGCGTCGCGCACGGCTTCGGCGGCACTGAGCTGGTAGTGGGCGGTCCACCAGACAACTTTCCCTTCCTTCTTGGCCTCCGCGTAGAGGGCCGCTTCATCCAGCGCGCTCTCGCCAGCGGCGGTGAGGGCGCCGCTTGAGTATAGGAAGGTCCCGGCCATGGCGCCCAGTCCAATCTCCACCCCCTTCCGCAGGAGGCCTCGTCGCGTGAGCGTCTTAGAATCATCAGCCTCATCTCGGTGGTGCACAGATTCTGACATAGGCCTCCCCTCGGTTGGCCCGGCGTGGCATCGTGAGGCGGTATTCCTCATGCGTGGTCGTGGCCCTGCCATCTACGCGCCGCGCAGCCGCTTGGGTCATTGGTCCCACGAAGGACAGGGGCTCGTACGTCCCGCGCGCGGCCCCCCCCCGGAGATCTTCCACGAAAGTTATCAGAAAGTGTCACATCCAATGGCAACCTGCACCTCGCCGCCGGCGCGGTCAGAAGGATGGCCGCATCCTCCGAAGAATACAACTGTCCATCCAACGTGTGCCATTCAAACGTTCCGTCGTCAGAGGAGGGGTAGCGATGAAGTATGCGGCTTTGGTCTCCACGCTAGTACTCATTGCCGCCGTGATGGGCGGCATGGTCAACGGCATCCCGACAGTTGTCAATGCGCAATCCACGTTCGACATCACCACACTGGCAGGCAAGGTGGCCTCGGTCAACGGGACAGCCGGCCTGCAGATCCGATTCTCGGCGTTGATTGAACACGAAGCGGACGTCAGCGATCTGGCAGAGACCCCCGATCCCTTCACGCCCATTACGCCGTCGTTTGTCCTCTCGAGCGGCCTTGATGGAACCAGCGTTGCCGCTCCCGATGTCACCGTGAATCTGGACACGGCGGCCGCGCCTCAGAACGAGACGACCATCGCGGTGGATCCTAACAATCACAACCGCGTCGTGGCGGCAGCCAACGACTACGTGACTCGCACCTGGTCCTGTGTCGTTGGCGGCAAGCCCTGCAGCAAACTGGGTGACGGGTATTCTGGTACCTACTATTCAAATGACGGCGGCGCCAAAGACAAGTGGTGTTGTGTCAGTAGCGATCCGTTGCACCTGGGTACCTTGATTCCCGGTGTGGATCACCTGGCAGGGGGTAAGTACGATGCGGGCGGTGATCCGGCTGTGGCGTTCGACAGCCTTGGCCACGTCTACTACGCTGGTCTCGGGTTCGACCGCACAGCTCCCCCGAACACGGTCGCCGTAAACAAGGGGACATTTGACGCGAGCGGCAAGCTGACCTGGGGACCGCCGACGTTCATTAATCCGACCACGTCGCCCGCTATCTTCAACGACAAAGAGTGGATCGCTGCGGATTCCCACCCCGGAAGTCCGTTCCGCGACCGCGTCTACGTGAGCTGGACTCGTTTCATCTTCAACCCGCATAACGGGGCATATGTGCAGTCTCCTATTTTCTTCGCGTTCTCAACCGACGGGGGGGAGACGTTTAGTGATCCTGTGTCGATCGTCGGGAATGTCCATTTCGACCAGGGATCCCGGCCCGTCGTAGGTTCTGACGGCACAGTCTACGTGTTCTTTGAAGGCGCGACCCGGCTTGCCACGTTCAGTAGCACCTATATGGTGAAGTCTACCGACGGCGGTCTCTCCTGGAGCAGGCCGGTCGCGATCGCCCAGCTCGTGGACATCATCCCTCCTGCCAACACCGTATTCCGCGTGAATAGCCTCCCCGCGGCTGCCATAAGTCCGGATGGTGACCTCTTCGTTGTCTGGTCGTCGGAGATCAAGAATGCGGCATCTGCCTACGGCGTGGACTCGGTGTGTGTGAATTCGATTCCTTCCGACCCCTCAGTTGTCTATGCTAACTGCCATGCCGCATCGTTCTTTAGTAAATCCACGGACTTCGGGGTGACTTGGAGCACGCCGGCGTTGATCCTTCCGGGACAGGATGCATCTAATCGCACGCCGATCGGCTACCCGGTGACCCAGCCGACAGGTGGCGGCACGCTCAACACACCAGCGGCGCGCCGCGTTGACACGTTCTTCCCAGCGGTCGCGATCTCGTCGCCAAACGGGCGCATCTACATGTCCGCCTATGCGGCGGACGTGGTTTCCCCCTGGCAACTCTGCCAACCCCGGCCAAAAACCCAGTCCGTTGCCCAAAGCCGGATCAACTGTCTTGCGCTCGGTAACTACACTCACAATGCCAGGCTGGACTACGTGGTGAGAGACCTCACGACTGAAGTGACGAATACAGTTTCAACGCACCCCATCAACTCTCGATACGGGTTTGGTGGTGGTTTTATCGGGGACTACACTGATATTGCAGTAGGTTCTGACGATGTCTTCCACGCGTTGTGGACGGATACCAACAAAGTACAGACGGTAGTTTGGTGGTATGGCTTCCAATTTGTACCCACAAACATCCACCAGCAGGATGCCGTCGTCAGGTCCGGTAAGTTCTAACACTCCAGGCAAATCCCGGGTGGTCACATTCGGGGGCGGCGCGGGACAACCCGCGCCGCCCCTAAGTTATGTGGACCAGGGCGTCTCGGTCCGACGAGTCAGCGGCCCGGTTGGTATAGATCGGGGATCTTTGCCCGCACGAAGACTACGGGCGCAGGGGATCGCGCCAGTTGGACGATGAGAAACGGCGTGATCTGCGGGAGATCCTCTGACTCCGGCCCAGGAGGACCAATCATTTGAACTGACACCACGAGTTGGCCGTCGCGCTCGACAATATCCGAAATCGCGGTGCGCCGGCCTACGGGTCCCTTCCCGAAAAATACGGCGATCACCATGTTGCGGGAGAAGTCCACGGCAGGAGGAACCGTCGGGATCCGCGATCCCGCGGCATGCCGTTGCCACAACGCTGCCCATCGGTCCGGGCTGCGGACCACTGCCTGAGAAAATGTGCTTATCCCCGAGTCATTGCCCCGTGTGAGGATGGTAAACACGACGGGCTGCGCCGCCCACGCAACTGGTGTCGCGATCAACACGAAGCAAATTGCCACAAGCGATTTTCGGGATACAGCTGTCATCGCGGTTTTCTTCAACAAAAGCCCCTCAACACCATCTTATCGCCGTCATTACGGGTGTGGGTCTAGTCTGAGGGCCGGTCGCTGGATGTGGGGAAAGGTCCGGACTCACGGACTCATGGATCTGGAAGGGAGAAACCCGAACTACCGCCAGTATCTGACCGATCGGTGTTGAAGTGGGAGGAAGGAGGATGATGCCATAGCCCGTGGAACTGATAGCGTACCCCCTGATGGATTCGAATGATCGAGGAGGGGAAACACATGTCTCATCGCTCGCACGAGGCTCCGTTGATGCGCACAGTGGTGGCGCTGGGGATCGCCGTTGCCTTAGTGGCGCTGGCCACGACGAGCCCGGTCAGGTCAGACGCAGCAACCGGGAGCGGCTTTCCGTTCTCCAACCAGGTGGTGAGCACGCCGGTCGAGGGCGGCGGCTACCCGGTTCCGGCCGGCTCACGAGTGCCGCTCGCAGGCACGTGCGAGCTGGGCCCGTACAATGCAAACCACTCGGAGTCGTGGATCGCCGTGAAGCCCGGCACCGAAGACTTGGTCGGCAGCTCAAAGTTCTTCTTTGGGAAATACAGCACTTTTTACATGTTCCATCTCGGGTCGTACCGCATGCTGAAAGGTTTCTCACCTGCCGACAACCTAATCCAGGGCTACGATTGCATCTCGACCGGGACCCAAGAAATGCCTCCAAGCTGGACCGACACGACCGATCCCAACCTCGACTTCGACACGACGGGGCGCGTCTACCAGACGATCTTGCCGTTCAACGCCTTCTGGGATGCGTCACCGCTGCATCCGGATGGCGCCATCGACATGACCTTCAGCGACAATATGGGTCTGACCTGGTTCAAGGGCAACGGCGGACTGGATCTTGAGCAATCTCCCAACGCCTCTGCTAGGCAGGTCGGTGATGTCGAGGACAAACAGTGGGTGGCTGTGAACCACATTCCCGGAAGCAGCTTCCAGGACCACGTCTACGCGGCTTGGTCGGTCTTCGACGGCAAGGCAACGAAAGTCCGCATGGCGGTCTCGCGGGACCGTGGCGTGAGCTTCGACCGGGCCGTGACGATCAGCCCGCCCTCGCAGGTCGGCCCAGCGGTTACCTTTGTCCTCCCGCAGATCGACGCAGCGGGGAGTGTTTACGTTACCTTTGTCGCATTCCCACCGAACGGCGGAGCTTCAACCATTTACGTCGCCCGCTCGGACGATGACGCACAGACGTTTACACCGTTCGTGCCTGTGACGACCGTGAACATGATCCCGACCCCCGGCCTCCCCAACACCCGATTCCGCGATGGCATCACCGAGAGTTTTGCGGCCAGCCCGACCTACCCGGGCCACCTGTACCTGGTCTATGAGGAGTGGTCCGGCACGAAGATGGACGTCAAGTTTACGCAATCGACCGACGCCGGTCTCACCTGGTCGACGCCAGCCAAGGTGAATGACAACGTCGATGCGTTAGGCGTGCCGACTGATCAGTTCCAGCCCTCTGTTGCCGCCGGGTCCGGCGGCGCGGTTGCGATCGCTTTCTATGACCGTCGCCAGGCCTGCCCGAATGACCGGAGCGTGCTGTCGGCGGACGTCGGGCGTACGAACTTCTGCATCGACACCTCGCTCCAGGCGTACAAAGACGCAGGCGCGGGTGCCGTCCGGGTCGGGGGAAACGTGCGCATCTCACAGTTCACGTGGGATCCGGAGCAGCCCGGACAGCACTTCGGCGGTCTTTCGCAGTACCCGTGCGCGGGGGCCCGAGATCCATGCCCCGTCGGGCGCGGCTTCATCGGCGACTACTTCGGCCTCGCGGTCTCGGCGACGAATGTCTACGCTTTATTTGTCTCGACGCACTACCCATCGAGTGTGACGGCCGACGAGGGCGGCCCTGTATACTACCAGCAGCAGGTGCTGGCGACAGTTCCGCGCTCAGCGATTGGGTTAGGACCCTAGCCTACGCTAGATAGAGGCCGTGCCACGGGAGTGGTCAGGTTGACTTCTCCCGGCCTGCAATTTGGTTGCCGGGAGCTGAGGTCCACTCGTTGGCGCCTCAGCGTTTCACCTCGGCACCTTTCCCTCCTCGGCCCGAGCGTCAAAGCTCAGCGGCCCGGCGCCGAAGTACGCGATGAGCAATGCGGCACCAATCCGTGAGATGTTCCCCACGAAGAACCCTAGCTGTACCTGCGCCATCATCGGTTCCTTCACGGCCCAGAAATTGTGCATGAACCCAGTTACGGGTACCAGAAAGAGGACCAGCAGCCACGCGCCGATCTTTGCCCGGTAACCCAGAATGACGCTCAGCCCGCCTACCAGCGAAATCACGCCAGCCAGCGGGACCAACAACCTGGGGAATGGTACTCCCTGGGCGGCGGCCCACGCGATGCCCTCCTGCGAGAAGTTGCCCGGCGCGAACAACACGAAGGCGGCAGCAAACCCCGCGCGGCCCAACGGCACGAAGTAACGGATCCATGAACCAGTTGATCTCATCGCCCTACCTCCCTGACGATTCATAAGTGAGTGAGAGGACGCCGTTGCTAAGCGCTCGGGACTCCACGAGCTTCAGAGGCACCTTCCCGGTCCACTCCTCGAACAGGTGCTTTCCAGTTCCCACCACGATCGGGTAGAGCAGGAGCCCGAGCTGGTCTAGGAGGTTCTCGCGGAGCAGCGATCGGACCAGCGTGGCACTTCCAGTGATAGAGATGTTCTTCCCGGCTTGCTGCTTGAGTTTGGTGATCTGCTTCGGCACATCGCTACTGATCAGTCGGAGTTCCGCCACCCGACAGCCTTGAGAGTTTTTGAGACGACGACCTTTGGGGTGTTGTTGATGTAATCTGCGAACGGGTCGTCGCTGGCCGTTTTGTCGGGCCAGTGGGCGGCGAAATCCTCGTACGTGCGACGGCCCCGCAACAAGGTGTCCGACGCGGCCATCGCTACCCCGACCACTTGCCCTACCTCGTCGTTGAAGTAGGCGACGGTCCACTTATCTGGCGCCTCAACGACGCCGTCCAGCGACATGAACAGGTCTGCGACAATCTTCCGCACTGTGCTTTCCTCCTTAGTCTACGCGGTCCCGGGAACTAGTGGGCCGAGTCCATGATTAGTGACACACAGACCTGCGTTTTCAGAGCCTCGCGCGGCCTAAACTGGCGCAGGTCGGGTGTGTCACTTACTTCCGACACGCTCCACTAGTTAGACTGCGCGGGGAAGCGGAACTCACTGCTGGCGTCTGCGATCATTCGCTCGTCACTTCGAAGAGGCGCCACGCGCCGGGGACGCCTTTGAGCACCTGCGGGGGACGCTCCGCGAAGGTGAGTCCCGACCCAAACACGAGGTCGTGCACCGTGCCTGTCGCGAGTACTTCGCCCGGGCTGGCGAGATCTCTCACGCGTGCCCCAATGATCGCGGCAATCCCTCCCATCTTGCCCGCGACGACCTCACACTCTCCCGTGTGCACTCCGGCCCGGATCTCCAGGGCGAGGCGGCGTACGCCGCTACGGACCGCGAGTGCACAGCGCACCGCGCGGGCCGGACCATCGAACGTGGCATAGAAGCCGTCGCCTGCGGTATCTTGCTCGACTCCGCGGTGCCGGGAGACCTCGGCGCGCACCAGGGCATGGTGACTCTCCAGCAGGTCCCGCCAGCGCCGGTCGCCGAGTGCTGCGGCTTTCTTGGTGCTCTCGGCAATATCGGTGAAGAGCACGGTGGCGAGAGTCCGGTCGTGCTCGGGTGGCGGCCGCACACCGGTCAGGAACTCCTGGATCTCGGCGAGGATCTCGTCTTGATGCGACGCCCAGAAGAGGTGATCACCGGACGGGAACTCGACGTAACGGGCGCCGGAGATGTGCGCGGCCATGTAGCGTCCCTCCGCGGCCTGGACGTCGCGGTCGCCTACCGCCTGGAGGACGAGCGTCGGAACCCGCACACTGGGCAGCACATCACGGACGTCCGCGTAGCTGTTCATCCGTAGCAAGTCCGCCGCGGCCTTCGGCGATGCACTCCGACGGAAATAGGTGTCCAGCCAATCCTGGAAGTTGGCGTCGTCCCCGAGACTGGGTGCGTAGTAAGCGAGGTCGGCGATTTTCGGCTCGCCCCAGTGCCGTTCAAGCTCCTCTGCCCCTCGCAGCCGCTCCTGGAGCGTAGCCGCCCAGGGATAGTCGTCGGAACGGAGACGTTTCGCGAACGCGCCGTACGTGGTGAGGGCGAGGGTGCGCTCGGGGTAAGTTGCGGCAAAGAGGATGCACATGGCTGCCCCCTCGGAGTGGCCGAACAGCGCAGCGCGCGATGAGCCGACTGCATCCATGACCGCGCGCACGTCGTCCATACGCTCTTCCAGCGTCGGGAGCTCGGCGACGCGATCGGACAGGCCCGTCCCGCGCTTGTCGAAGACGATCAACCGGCTGAACGACCCGAGGCGGCGCAAGAAACGCGCGAGCAGCGGGTTCTCCCACATCATTTCGACATTCGAGAGCCAGCCCGGGACGTAGACAAGATCCGGGGGGCCTGCGCCTATGACGTGGTAGGCGATGCTGACCCCGCCGCTCTTCGCATACTGTGTCTTCGGGACGTCGCTCACGAGTCACCAACGTCTAGTTTCGGCATCTTCTCCGGCCGCCCGCTGGGGGATCGCATCCTGTGAGCGGGCGTCGTTACCCCCCGTCTAATCGCAGCCGATGTGCCTCTGCTCGGGGAACGCTGTGCATTCCTTTGCACAGACGGATCGTTTTTCGATCTTGCGCGGACTCGACCCATCTTCCGTGGTCTGTGGCGAGGGTCCTGCTGTACGATTACTCTAGCTACTGGAGCTACAGCACTAAGTCAGGAGGTCTGCGATGAGAGTCTTCCTCGCCGGAGCCACCGGAGTGATCGGCAAACGGCTGGTCCCGCTGCTGATCTCCGGCGGCCACTACGTGATTGCGGCGACGAGAACCCCCGACAAAGTGATGAGTTTGCGTGCGGTCGGGGCGGAACCCGTCGTCGTCGACGCGCTGGATGGCGCTGCGGTCATGAAGGCGATCGCGTCCGCGCGGCCCGATGTCGTCGTCCACCAGATGACGGCCCTGGCCCGGATGGGCAATCTGAGGAACTTGGACAAAGAGTTCGCACTCACGAACCGGCTGCGGACAGAGGGGACCGAATACCTCCTCGCTGCCGCGCGGGCGGTCGGGGCCCGCAAGTTCGTCGCGCAAAGCTACACTGGCTGGCCGAACGTCCGGGAGGGGGGCCGAATCAAGACGGAGGACGACCCGCTGGACCGGAACCCGCCTCCAACGATGAGGCATACGCTTGCTGCGATTGGTCAACTCGAGGCCATGGTCGCACACGCCTCCGAACTGTCGGGAATCGTCCTCCGATACGGCAGTTTCTATGGACCAGGCACGGCGATCGCCCTCGAGGGGACCATCGTGGAGATGGTGCGTCAGCGCAAGTTTCCGATCGTCGGCAGTGGAGGAGGGGTCTGGTCCTTCATTCACATCGATGACGCCGCATCCGCGACCCGCCTCGCCATCGAACGAGGACTATCCGGGATCTTCAATATCGTGGATGACGAGCCCGCCGAGGTGGCGGTGTGGCTGCCGGAGTTAGCGCGCGCGGTAAGAGGGAAGCCCCCGTATCATCTGCCAGCGTGGCTCGGGCGGATTATGATTGGCGAGTCCGGAGTGTCGATGATGACACAAGTGCGCGGCTCCTCGAATGAGAAAGCGAAGCAGGTGCTGGGCTGGCGCCTCCGCTTTCCGACTTGGAGAGAGGGATTTCGTGGAGGTTTGACTGCGACTCAGCCCGGCGCGAGCGGGCGCGGAGAGGGCATCTCAGCTGCGCTGTCTTCTACTGACTAGTAGTAGCGCGTAGCGACTGCGCCTGGCGGGCCTCGTGGGGATGGGATGTGCCGGGCCGGTTACAATGAGTTGATGGGTCGTGGCGTACGTCCACCTTTGCGCGCGCTCGACTGCTGATGCGCGGCGAATCCGTGCACCGCCTCGCCGCCGCGGCGACGCTGGTGACGGTCGCTGGCCTCT
>DASWFZ010000189.1:0-2715 GCA_036393975.1 bacterium
GTCGCCGACGAACTCGACCTCGACCGGATGGAGGTGCGGCGGCGGAACTTCATCCAGCCCCACGAGTTCCCCTACCACGTCGGCCTCCTGTATCAGGACAATGCGCCGCTGGTTTACGACAGCGGCAACTACCCGGCCACCCTGGACAAAGCGCTGGAGATGATCGGGTACGACCGCTGGCCGGACGAACGGGCCCGCTACCGGCGCGAAGGCCGTCACGTCGGAATGGGGATCGCCTGCTACGTAGAGGGCTCCGGCATCGGCCCCTATGAAGGCTGCCGCGTGACAGTGGAACCGACCGGAAAAGTCTACGCCGCCACCAGCGTCGGCACGCAGGGACAGGGGCACTTTACGGCCTTTGCGCAGATCATCGCCGACGCGCTGAGAGTCGCCATCGAGGATGTCACGGTTACCACGGGCGATAGCGGGGCGTTTGGCTGGGGGACCGGCACGTTTGCGAGCCGCGCGGCCGTCGTGGCCGGGAATGCTGTCCACTTAGCGGCGCAGGCTGTTCGCGAGAAAGCTCTCAAAGTCGCCGCCAGCAAGCTCGAAGCTCGTGTCGAGGACTTGGTGCTCGCTGACGGCCGGGTCTCTGTGCGCGGGGTCCCTCGGAAGTCCATGACGCTCGCGGACGTTGCGGTCGCGGCCAACCCTCTACGCGGGACGATCCCCGAGGACTGGGAACAGCCGGGACTCGAAGCCAGCCGCTACTTTGCCCCTCCGCGGGGGACGTTCCCGAACGGGGTACACGCCGCGATCCTCGAGGTCGACCCTGACACCGGCATGCTCAACATCCTGAAGTACGTGGTCGTCCACGACTGCGGCCGCGTCATCAACCCCATGATCCTGGAGGGCCAGATCCGCGGCGGCGTCGCCCAGGGCATCGGCGGCGCCTTTTACGAACGGCTGGTCTACGATGAAAGCGGCCAGCTCCTCACGCAAACGTTTATGGACTATTTGCTCCCGACCGCGATGGAAATCCCTCCCATCGAGATCGCGCATTTGGAGAGCCCTTCACCGCTCAACCCGCTGGGCGTGAAAGGCGCCGGGGAAGCCGGCGTCATCCCCGTCATCGCGCTGTTTGCGCAGGCCGTTGACGACGCGCTGTCAGACTTCGGGATCCGGATCACAGAAATGCCGTTGAGTCCCAATCGGCTGCGCGAGTTGGTGCGGGCCGCTGTGGGACGCCGCCCCTACTCGGGGACACCGGCCCCGCGCGTCGGAGGCCGCGGGTGAAGCCAGCCCCCTTCCACTACGCCGCCCCTGAGACCGAGGAGCAAACGCTGGCGTTGCTGCATGCCCACGGCAGCGAGGCAAAATTGCTGGCCGGTGGACAGAGCCTGGTGCCGCTACTGAGCATGCGGCTGGCGCGGCCGTCCATCATCATCGATCTCAACCGCGTGAAGACCCTAGACTACGTCCGCGAAGAGGGCGAAGAAATCCGGATCGGGGCGATGACCAGACAGCGGAATGCGGAGCGCTCCTCTCTGGTGACCCGGCGGCTGCCCCTGCTCGCTGAGACCCTGCCGTTCGTCGGGCACCTCCCGATCCGCAGCCGAGGCACCGTGGGGGGGAGCATTGCGCACGCCGACCCTTCAGCTGAACTCCCGGCGGTCCTCGTCGCCCTGGGCGGGTCCGTCGTCTTGCGCGGCCTCGAGAAAACTCGTGTGGTGCGGGGGGAGGATTTCTTCGTGTCCTATCTCACCACGGCGCTGCGACTCGACGAACTTCTGACCGAAGTCCGCGTTCCCGTGCATGACAGGAAGGGCACTGCCTTCCTGGAGATCGCCCGCCGACATGGAGACTACGCGCTCGTGGGCGTCGCAGCGGTGGTGACGATGGACGGGAATCGATGCGCACAAGCACGTCTGGCTTTCACCGGAGTGGGACCCACGCCTGTACGAATCCCGGAGGTCGAGGTGTTGCTCGCGGGGGCGGTGCTCACTGACGCCGTCCTGGCGGATGTCCGGACCCTCGTCGCAGATCGCATCGATCCGGAGGATGACGTTCACGCCACTGCGCAGTACCGCAAGGACGTCGCGGGCGTCTTAGCCGAACGTGCCCTGCGGGCTGCCGCAACACGTGCGATGCAGCCCGCTCATGGCCTTGCCGACCAGGGACACCACGGTGGGGAAACATGAAGAGGCGCACGACAAGGGGCAAGCGTCCCCGCCGAACACATGGGGCGACACCGCACCGGGCGAGCGCGGCGCGGGGCACGATCACGACACCGCGGCTGGTCGACCGTAAGGAAATTACGCTGCGCATTAATGGGACCACACATGTGGCCACCGTGGATGTGCGAACGACGCTTGTAGACTTCATTCGCGAGCAGGTGGGACTTACGGGAACACATGTCGGGTGCGAGCATGGGGTGTGCGGGGCCTGTACCATCTTATTCGATCGGGAACCTGTGCGGAGTTGCCTGCTCTTTGCTGTACAGGCAGATGGCGCGGAGATTTCAACCGTCGAATCCCTTGGCACCCCCGAGCATCTCCACCCGGTCCAAGAGGCGTTCCGAGATCACCACGGCCTGCAGTGCGGTTTCTGCACGCCGGGCTTCTTGATGACCACGATGGCGTTGCTTCACGACCGCCCCGCGCCCTCTGAGGCCGAGATCCGCTCAGCCTTGTCCGGCAACCTGTGCCGCTGCACGGGATACCAGGGGATCGTCGAGGCTGTGCTGGATGCAGCACAGCGCCTGCGCACGCAGGC
>DASWFZ010000190.1:0-7810 GCA_036393975.1 bacterium
TACTCGGCCCTGCGGGAGAAATTCCCCGCGCTGATCTACGCCTCGATCTCCGGCTTCGGACAGGATGGGCCGCTGCGCGAGCGCACGGCGTACGACCTCATCTTGCAGGGGCTGGGCGGGTTGATGGGGATTACCGGGGACGAGGAGGGTGCCCCGGTGAAGGTCGGGGTGGCGATCGCCGACATCTGCGCGGGCATGTACGCCGCGTTTGGGATTTTGGCGGCATTGCGCGTGCGGGAGCGCACCGGCCGGGGGCAACAAGTCGACGCCGCGCTCTTAGATGGTCAGGTGTCCTGGCTCACGTACAACGCCGGGAGCTACTTTGCCACGGGCAAGAGCCCGGGACCGTTGGGCAGTGCCCATCCCTCCATCGTCCCCTACCAAGCGTTCCGCACCTCGGACAGCCACATTAACGTGGCCGTCGGCAGCGAGGCGATTTGGCGGCGGTTCTGCGATGTGATCGACCCGCAGTTGGCGACGGACGCGCGCTACGCGACCAATCGCGACCGCGTGACCCACCGCCAAGACTTGGTGCGGCACCTTGCGGCGATCTTTGCGACGAAACCGACTGCTGCGTGGATGGATCTGCTCGACCGGGCCGGTGTCCCCAATGGACCGATTCTGTCAATCGCCGACGTCTTCGCGCATCCTCAGGTCCGCCACCGGCGCATGGTGGTGGAGATGGACCACCCCACGGCTGGGCGGATCAAGCAAACCGGGGTTCCCGTCAAGTTCTCAGATACCCCCGGTCGGGTGCGGACACCGCCGCCAACTTTGGGACAACACACCCACGCGATCCTCAAGGAGGTTGGTTTGTCCGATCAGGAAATCGAGGCTCTCCGCCAGGCCAGCGTCGTCTGAGTGTTGAGGCGATCAGGCGATCTTTTCATACGCCGGGATCGTGAGAAACTCCACAAACGGCTCGGTGAGCGCGACGTATTCGAATAGCTTCCGGGCGTCTGCGAACCGTCCCCCGTCAAACGCCGGGCCGGCCTCGCGTCGAATGCGGGCGAGCTCTTCGTCGGCAATCTTGCGGACTAACTCGCGCGTCACCCGGGGACCATCGTGGAGGGTCGTGCCATGGTGGACCCACTGCCAGATCTGGGACCGTGCGATCTCTGCCGTGGCAGCATCTTCCATGAGGTTGTAGAGCGCGGCGGCCCCTGTCCCGCGCAACCACGACTCAATGTACTGAATCCCGACGCGGATGTTCGTGCGGAGTCCGGCGTCGGTCACCGTTCCCCCGGGCACGCGTACATCGAGGAGGTCTTTGGCAGATGTTTTGACTTCCTCGCGCGTCCGATCGAGTTGGTCCAGGTGACCGCCGAGGACCCCGGTGAAGGCGTTCATGGCTTCTGTGACCAGGTCGGGATGGGCGACCCAGGTCCCCTCGAACCCGTCGGTGACCTCACGGACCTTGTCGTTCCGGACCTGGGCGAGGGCGACCCGGTTCACTTCGGGATCGCGGCGGCTCGGGATGAAGGCGGCCATGCCCCCGATGGCATAGGCGCCGCGGTGGTGGCACGTCCGGACCAGGAGCTCTGTGTAGGCCCGCATGAACGGGACCGTCATGGTGACCTGGACACGATCCGGCAGCACGAACTCCGGCCGGTTCCGGAATGTCTTGATGATGCTGTAGATGTAGTCCCAGCGTCCGGCATTCAGCCCCGCAGAACGGTCCTTTAGTTCGTAGAGGATCTCGTCCATTTCGAGCGCGGCGAGGATGTGCTCGACAAGGACCGTCGCCTTCATACTCGCTCTGGGGATCGCCAGGGTATCCTCGGCGAACGTGAAGACATCGTTCCACAGGCGAGCCTCGAGATGGCTCTGCAGCTTGGGGAGGTAGAAGTACGGCCCGGTGCCCCGTTCAAGTAAGGTCCGCGCGTTGTGGAAGACATACAGGGCGAAGTCCAGCAGGCTGCCCGAGACGGGCCGCCCATCGACGCGCATGTGGGTTTCCAGCAAGTGCCAGCCGCGCGGCCGCACGAGGAGGGTAGCGGTCTTCTCGCCAAGGCGGTAGGTCCGCCCGTCAGGGTTCGTGAACGTGATTGTCCTGCGGATCGCGTCGATGAGGTTCACGTGCCCCGCGATGAGATTGTCCCACGTGGGGGAATTGGCATCCTCGAAGTCGGCCATGAACGTGCTCGCCCCGGAGTTCAGGGCGTTGATCACCATCTTTCGATCCACGGGACCGGTAATCTCGACGCGTCGATCCCGCAGATCCAGCGGCACGGGCGCCGCCCTCCAGGATCCCTCGCGGATCGTGCGGGTCTCGGGAAGGAAGTCTGGCAGACGCCCCGCGTCGAATGTCGCTTGACGCTCAGCGCGCTTGGCAAGCAGGGCCTCCCGCGTAGGATTGAACATCCTGTGCAGCGCGACGACAAACGCAATCGCCTCCGGCGAGAGGATTTCAGATGCCCTATCGGTCGTAGGCGGGCGTACTTCGACTCCACTGCCTGCCCCGCGCGAGGGCAGGTCTTTGGCCGTTTTTGCGCTCTTCGGTGAGTCTGGCGTCATCCGCGGTCCCCTCTCATGAGTCTCCAGCGCGCTAATTAATGGGTTTTTCAATCGTTGGATGTGGCGTCCACCTTACGCCGGAAAACGCCGTCTTCCTGCCGATCGCCGCATGGTTCCTGCTGAACGTGGGTAAGGAAACTCCGGAGTAATGTTGAGAGAAATCTACGGCTGTCTTTTGCTAGACCAGACACCTAACATGAAGAGGGAGGCTGTGAGCAGATGGGAGAGCGCGGGACGCGCCAGGTCAGTACCACCATGATGACATGTCCGGCCTGTGGCACCACACAGCCGCGCGAGACCTTTGCGCGCGCCCTCTACGTATGTCCGCAATGTGGAGCCTACCTCCATGTTAGTGCGCGGGAGCGCATCGCGATGCTGGTCGATCCGCGTGCCTTTCGGGAACTCGACCGCGGCCTCGTTTCCGTCGACCCGCTTCGGTTCACCGACCAGCGCGCCTACCGAGATCGTTTGGCCGACGCGCGGCGGCGGACGGGGTTGCGCGAAGCCGTCGTGATCGGGGAGGCACAGTTGGAGGGCCGGCCGATTGTGCTTGCGGTCTTCGACTTCGAGTTCATGGGCGGCTCGATGGGGTCGGTCGTCGGCGAAAAGGTGGCGGATGCATTTGAACACGCCTTCCGCCGGCGGTGGCCTGTCGTCAGCGTGGTGGCCAGCGGCGGGGCTCGCATGCAAGAGGGGATGCTCTCGCTGATGCAAATGGCCAAGACCGCGGCGGCACGTGCCGCCCACGATCGAGCCGGACTCGCCCACCTGGCCGTGCTGACCGATCCCACCTTTGGGGGTGTCGCCGCGAGTTTCGCCTCCCTCGGTGACGTGCTGATCGCTGAACCCGGTGCGCAGATTGGCTTTGTGGGTCCACGCGTTGTCGACCAAACATTGGGACCAGCCCAGCCCGCCGAGGCCCACCGTGCCGAGGCGTTACTCCAGGGCGGGCTAGTGGACATGATCGTTCCTCGGTCGGCGCTGCGGGCGACGCTGGTGTATCTCGTCCGACACCTCAGTCGCGCGCCGCGTCCCCGACGCCGCAGACGGCCCGCCCCCGTCACCATTCCCGTCCGTTTGACACCCGCGGCCGTGCCCCCACCACCATGGCAGACAGTTCAACTCGCTCGACATCCCCAGCGTCCCACGTCGTTGGACTACATCAGGGGGTTGCTCACCCGATTTGTAGAGCTCCACGGAGACCGCCAGTTTGCAGACGATCCCGCGATCGTGGGTGGGGTGGGCGAACTCGACGACCAAACGGTGGTGGTCGTCGCCCAGGAACGGGGTCACACGGAGGCCGAGCAAACGCTTCGCCGTCGCGGGATGCCGTACCCCGAGGGCTACCGCAAAGCGCTCCGCGTCTTCCGCTTGGCGGCGAAGTTCGCATTGCCAGTGGTGACCTTGATCGATACCCCAGGCGCTTACCCTGGATACGAGGCAGAGCGGCGGGGCATCGCGCAGGCGCTCGCGGAGAACTTGCAGGCGATGGCCGGGCTCCCGACACCCGTCGTCAGCGTGGTGATCGGGGAGGGCGGCAGTGGTGGCGCGCTGGCATTGGGCGTGGCCGATCGCGTCTTCATGCTGGAACACGCTATCTACTCCGTCATCTCCCCTGAAGGGGCGGCCGCCATCTTGTTCCATGACAAAGCGAAAGCGCAGCAGGTGGCCGAGGCGTTAAAGATCACGGCTGATGACCTGCTGCGTTTGGGCGTGATCGATGGCGTCATCTTGGAGCCGACCGGCGGCGCGCACACGGATCCCGATCGGGCAGCCCACCTTCTGGGTGACGCCGTACGCGCAGCCCTGCGGGAGCTGTCTGATCGGTCGCCATCCGCTTTAGTGAAGCAGCGGTACCACAAGTACCGACACATCGGGAAGGTGGGCATTTACTGGCGCCAGGTGGTGCGTAGCGAGATGCAAGAGTTGCTGGACAGGCTCGAGCAGCGCCTACCGCACCGTCATGCACCTGCCCGGCGCGATGAGGCTGTCCCCCCGCGACGAGACAAGATGTCACCACAAGAGGGGTCGTAAGCGAGGGGGACTGCCAGCGCGAGGCGGCAGAGAAATCGGTTGCCCCTTGCCTTTGTGGTTTAGGTCTCCAATGGGATTAAAGGCGCTGTGGTTTACTGGATGAAAGATGCGGGCCAGATGGTTCCGCTCTGAGTGCGTTCAATCGTCCCCCGCTCCGATATGATGTACAGCACGTTCACGTCCGGGGTGAGCTGATAGGGGCGCACGACCTCGGGGCCGCCAATGAGCAATGGGAGTTTCATTTGTGTCCCGAGCAAGAAGCTGCGGATGCGCGCCCGGTCCGGGGTCATCATCACCACGATGCCGTTGAACCGAGTCGGTGCTCTTCGCACCCGCGCATCCAGCTCGCGGATCGCTTGCTGGGTGTCTTCATCGAGACTCCATACGAAGAGGAGGGCGGTCTTCCGGGGCCCCGATAGCGCTGGACTGTGGAGCACGCCGAGCCGGTCCTTGAGCGACAGGGCAGGCGCCGCGGCCCCGACCGTCAGCAACGGGCGGGGTTTCACTGGCCGAGGAGCGGCCGGCCTCGGGGTCTGTTGCACCTGCGCAGCCGGCGCTGGTGCCTCCGCGCCCAGAAGATTGACCTCAACCGTCACCGGAATGTCTTCGACCACGATGTGTCGCGTCGCTGACGGATACCCGTCGCGACTGATCGTAAGCGTGTAGCTTCCCGGTTGAAGCTCGATCGACAGCGGCGTGGTGCCGGCCGGTTGATCATTCACTTGGACCTGGGCGGTTGTCGGGTACGAGCGAACGAAGACCAAGATCCCCGCGGCGGACACCAACTTTGCTGGCGTTCTGCCCAACAGGCCGTTGCCCCAGCTGACAGTCGACGTGTACAGTGTGCCCAGCATCGGGACACGGGCGCTGACGGCGGGGACGCTGCCTAACCCCACCACGAGTGCTAGCGCTCCTGCCACCGCGGCAATCGGTTTCGCTTGCCGCGCCAGCTTATGAGCCCGCGGCAGCTTCTTCATCGGCTTGATGCCAGTAGAAAAGGTCGCCGCCGCGCGCGCGAGGTCCGTGCCACAGGCCTCGCAATAGAGGGCGTTGGCAGGCAGCTTGTTTCCGCAGAGGGGACAGGCCTGCTCGCGGATGGGGGTCGCCGGACGCAGCATCTCAGACCTCCTTCTTGCTACCATTCCCCAAAAACGCCAGACTTGGACCTCCCCGTGGGCGATCGGTCGAAGACGGTAGCCGCGTCGGCCGACCTGGCTTGGCGGATTATCCGGTGTGTCCGGTCAGGGAGAGTCTAGGTCGAGCTAATCGGGTGCGGGGGGCAGGAGTTTCTCGCTGCGCGTGGGCGTGGGGAGGAGATCGGCGATTTGGATGAGCACGACCGCCCCGGCGATCGCGAGTCCGCCGAGAATCTGCGGAATCGTGAGCTGCTCTCCTAACACCAGCACCGCGGCGGCACTGCCGACCACAGGTTCAAGGGTAGCCGTGAGGCTTGCGAGGCTCGCACTGATCGTCTGTAACCCGTAGAGGAACAGACCGAACGGAAGAATGGTCGCGAACACGATGATGAAGCCAAACGCTGCCCATTCCCCCGGACCATACCCGGCTAGGTAGGCGCGCCAGGGTGGCACGACGGCGAGGCTCCAGACCAGCGCGCCCGATCCCAGCGCGTAGAGCAGCACCGTCCACGACGCGATCTGCCTCACGCCCCGACCCAAGACGGCATACACGCCGAATGCCGCTGCGGAGAGCAGCCCCGTGGTGAGTCCCAGCGGGTGGATCCGGATACCGCGGCTGCCGCTAACCAGAAAGTAACTGCCCACCACGGCCAGGGCGATGGCGCCGAATTTCAGCGGGGCTATTGGCTCGCGCTCGGCGACTCTCGCGTAGAGGGTCACTAGAATGGGCGCGGTGTACTGGAGGAAGAGGGCGGTTGCGACGTCGGTGAGGCTGATCGTCGTGTAATAGGTGAACTGAGCCGCAGTCATGGATAATCCCAGCAGCGCCAGCCGGCCCAGTGCCTCGCGCGGGACCCGCGCTGCGGACTTGCTCACTATGAGGATGATCAGCAAGACCACGAAGGCGCCCGTGAGGCGAATCTCGAGCAGGATTTTGGGCTCGAGGTGGCGGTTGAAGAGGGATTTAGCGACCACTCCCGCCACGCCCCACAGCGTGGCGGCGCCCATGACGGCAGCGTATCCTTGCAGGCGGCCTGAGCGCATTATGGGGCGCGCAACACGCCCGCTGGGTACGCGAATGCGGTAGCGTCGGGGGCGCCCAACAGGGCGCGCGCGGCGAGTACGAATCCACCGAGCATGTCCGACCCCGACGTTTCCCCTGCCGCTAACACTTGACGAGCTACGCCGATAACGCGCACCACGTCGGATGTGCTCATCGCAGCAACGAGGCGGTGCCACGCCTCGCTGGCTTCCCCTCGCGCTGCCGCATCCAGGTAGGCGGTGCTGATCTGAGTGGTTCGATGACGCGCTGAGGAGGCAATCGCCTCACGCACCGACGCTCCATCCACATAGGAGAGAGCAGCCAGCGCGAGCAGGCAGCCGACAAGGAGATCATCGCCAGACGGGGTCAACCCCGGCCCCAGGCCGGCCAGCGTGTGGGCTCCGCGCGCCACCTGCGAGCGATTAGCCCTCCGCAAACCACTAAAGAGATCTGTCAAGCCGAGGGAGGCGGATCGCTCTAAGGGAGTCAGGACCGTTCCGGCCTGTTCCACGCTCGCGCGGGCGAGGCCGCCGAGCGGGGCTTCCGCGACGATAAGATCTGTTAAGGTCTGGAGATGTGTGTGCAGAGTATCATGTGCAGCGCGGTCGATGCTACCCAGGACGGGGTCCCACGCGATGGCGCCGTCGAGGACGATATCCCAAGCGTCGGCCACCTGAACGCGGTGGGCAGTTGAACTGGCCGATGCCCCGATGGACAGACGGCTAAACGGCGGGGCCGGTGTGACCACGAGATTCAGGGGCCCATTGTGAAGTTCTGTGCTGACAACAGCGACGATTCGGCCGTCGAGCGCGAGATAGCAACTTCGCGCAAATGTCGCGATCACCCGTCCGCTGCGAGGCGTGCGCAGAAACTCCAGGATTGTCGCACTCGCCGACGCGGCCCGCAGGTGGGAGGGAGCGGAGGCGGATGTCATGAGTGCGCCTGCGTGCGCAGGCGCTGTGCTGCATCCAGCACAGCCTCGACGATCCCCTGGTATCCCGTGCAGCGGCACAGGTTGCCGGACAAGGCTGAGCGGATCTCGGCCTCAGAGGGCGCGGGGCGGTCGTGAAGCAACGCCATC
>DASWFZ010000191.1:0-17464 GCA_036393975.1 bacterium
AGGTGGCTTGAGGGGAGCTGCTCCTAGTACGAGAGGACCGGAGTGGACGGACCTCTGGTGTACCGGTTGTCCTGCCAAGGGCAAGTGCCGGGTACCTATGTCCGGACGGGAGAAACGCTGAAAGCATCTAAGCGTGAAACCCACCCCAAGATAAGGCCACCCACCGGGTTAACCGGGTAAGCCCCCAGGTAGACTACCTGGTTGATAGGCCGGAGGTGTAAGCGCTGCAAGGCGTTGAGCTGACCGGTACTAATCGGGCGAGGGCTTGATCACTGCTTTAGGGGTAGCTGCATAGAGCCTGCAACGATGATGTCGAAGGACCCAAGGTCAAGGTCGACGGCCGAGGCCCTAGGGGTTTGTGCCGAAGCCCCCTTGACCTTCGACATCAGAGGATTCCCGGTGGCTATGCCGGAGGGGCCACACCCGTTCCCATTTCGAACACGGCAGTAAACCCCTCCTGGGCCGATGGTACTGCACTGGTAACGGTGTGGGAGAGTAGGACGCTGCCGGGAGTAATTTAGAAGAAGGGAGGCGAGCTAATCGCCTCCCTTCTTTGCTTTTCCCACGAGGAGGAGACGGTGGACGGTCACACCTCCGCCACGTTCCCCCTGACAAGTTCCGCCGGGTCTGGAAGGCGAGAGTTAGTTGCCTCGGAAGCAAATCTCATGCGAGGCTTGTGCCTCCGTTCGATTTGGTCTATACAGATGGCATGATGAGCACAGAACGCGTCATCGAGCACATCCGCCAGGCCTTTGCCGGGACTCCTCATCCCGGCGACGCGTTTCTACAGGGAAGCGTCGAAGGGGAGGAGCCGTTCCAGGTGATTGCGCCGTTCAAGGGTGTGACACACTGGCAGGACGTGGATCCTGCCGTCTTGGACGCGAACTCTTCCGCGCTGAGCTTCTTCGCGGAAGGAGGGTTACGCTTCTTCTTGCCCGCCTATTTGATTGCCGATCTGCGTGATCAGCTGAATACTGCCGACCCGATTTTCCATCTCACGAATGGCTTTCATGATACCTCGGTCGAGCTAAAGATCCGGGCACGGGTCTTTCAGCGGCGGCTGGGGAAGAGCACGTTTATGAACCCCCGACGCTACGGCGCCATGACCAGTCAGGACTACGCTCGATATCGGTTGTCGATTTTCACACGAGAAGAGGCTCGGGCCATTGTGGCGTACCTGAAAGAGCGGCGGGAATCAGATAGTGGGATCCGTCAGGAAGAGATCGACTCGGCCCTGAACTCGTATTGGCGCGACCGTGCCGAGCACGCCCCCTCAGGGCATGACCTAACGCAGTCTCTGCAAGAGGAGGCGGCATTCTTGAAAGAAGCCGGAATTGATCCCGAAGCTAAGAACAGCACGCCTGAATAGGCAAGCCAAGCATCGGGGGGCCTGAATGGCTACGAGAGGGACCGTTATTGTGGAAGAGTTCCGAAGCGCAGTGTTAGAGGGCAATCCCCTGCGCGATCCAGCGATACGAGAAATCCCGGTGTACCTACCACCTTCCTACGAGCGCAATCGTGATCAGCGATATCCGGTCATCTACTGGCTGCACGGATTCACCGGCATCGCGCTATCTGCGATTTCTCGATCCTTATGGGTGCCCAGTCTCCCGGAATCGATGGAGCGCGTTATCACTGAAGGCGCGCCAGAAACCATCCTGGTCATGGCCGACGGCGCGACGCGCTATGGGGGCAGTCAGTACATCAATTCGCCAGCCACAGGACAGTATGAGGATCATGTCACGAAGGAGCTCGTGTCGTATATCGACCGGACGTATCGGACAAAGGCAGATGCCGGCCACCGGGGGGTCGTGGGGAAGTCCAGCGGTGGATACGGGGCCCTGGTGCTGGCGATGCGCCACCCTGAGGTATTTCGGGCGGTCGCCTCGCACAGTGGCGACATGTACTTTGAGGCTGGCTACAAACCGTTCTTCTGGAAGGCGCTGGCCACTATTAACAAGCACGGCAGCCTGCGGGAGTTCCTCGAGGCGTTTGAGGCCATGCCCAAGAAGCCACGCGAAGTAGTGGATGCGCTGATGCTCTTGGTGGCGATGGCCCAGGCCTACTCCGCCAACCCGGATGGCACGTACGAGTTGCCCGTGGACCTGCACACCGGCGAGATGCGGGACGCCGTGTGGACGCGTTGGCTGGCCTGGGACCCGGTGTACATGGCGGAGCGCTACGCGGCCGCGTTGCGGCAGATGAAACTGATCTACATCGAGTGCGGAGCAAAAGACGAGTGGAATCTCCAGTTCGGAGCCCGCGTTCTGCATCAGCGCCTGCAGGCCTTGGGCATTCCCCATGAACACCAGGAGTTCGACGACGACCACGGCACGATCAACTATCGGTACGTGGAGTCGCTGCGGCGGCTCGCGACGGTCTTAGCCTGATCCCGTGCGTCAGCCGACGGTGCAGGAGCGGCTCAATTGGCCGATCACACCGGAAGTCTATGCGGAGATCCGGCGGTTGTGGGTTGCCCACTCCAAAGCAGAAGACGCGCGGGATCTCCCAGGTCTTATCGACACATTGGCCGCAGATTGCGTCTACACGCTCATCCCGACCGGCCAGCGCTGGGAGGGGCACGACGGGGCCCGCCAGTTCTACACGGCGTTCCTCGGCGCCTTCCCTGACGTGCGATTCTCGATGTCCGATATTGTCATCGGACCGCAGGGGGTATTTGAGGTGACGGAGATGACGGGGACTCACCGGGGCGAGTGGGCCGGGGTGGCTCCGACAGGCCGGACGATTCGGCTCCAGATCGTGATCCACTTCCCTTGGGATCCACGCGCCCGCCGGTTCGCCGGGGAACGCATCTACTTCGACAGTGCCGCGCTCGCGGCACTACGCTAAGAGGGAGGAAGGAACGCACCGTGGATATCCGGGATGCCATCCAGTACGGGTTGACTGCGACACATGCGCGCGTGTTGCGCTCTGTTGAGGACGTGTCAGATGTCGAAGCCAGACAGATCCCTCAGAACTTGAGCCCACTCGTCTGGCAGCTAGGGCACGTGGCCCTTAGTGACGGCGGTTTCCTCAGGTTGACGGGAGGGATTTCAGCCGCGCCGGACTCTTTCAAGGGATTCTTTCGGACCGGCAGCGGAGGAGCTGCGGACTACCCGTCCCTCGCGGACGTGAAAGCCGTGGCCGAGGCGACCCAGCGAGACCTGATGGAGCTCGCGCGGTTAGGGGAGCTGTCGCAGCGCCTGGAGTCGCGCAACTTCGCCTCAGTCGGGGAGATGCTGATCTTTGCCGCTTATCACCGCGGGTACCACGTGGGGAAGATGACGACCTTGCGTGCGCTGCTGGGGAAACCCCGGTTGTTCGGCTAGAGGGCGAATTAGCCTACGGTCGGGTTGAGGGGTCGCTGGGCGATTACCTGTAACCAGTTCCGTGGGACGTGAGAAAGCTTCAGTTCTGCAAACGCTTCTTCGACACCCCGCCGGAGTGCCTCCGCACCGATATCGAGCGGAACGCCAGGCAAGGCACCCTCGATGAACATCGAGAAGGATCCGATGTCTTGCAAACTCTCCATGCTAAGTGGTTTCTCGTGGAGGGCGATGACCGGATCCGCAAACCCGACCGACCGCAGCAGGTCCCGGTATTGATCCACCGTCAGCCATTGCATCGCGGTCGCCTTCGCCCCGCGCTTCACCGAATGGCCCTGGGTGACCAGCCAGCGCATCGCCCGCAGGACCCATAGCTTATAGAACCGGGGGGTCCCCGCCGGGTACGCGCCCTCGAAGAAGGTGGTATTGAACGCGACGATTCCGCCGGGCCGGAGCGATCGGAAGATCTGCTCGAACGCGGCGGCTTTGTCGGCGATGAGATGGGCGGCGTTGGCAAAGACCACGCGATCCACTGGCGGTACCAAACTGGCCAAACGTTCCGCCGTACCCTGGATGAAGTGGACAACATGGGAGTGGATCCGCTGACGCGCCTTGGTGAGGGCAGACAGAGAGGGATCAACCGCGTATACACAGGTCCCGGGCAGAGACTCGTCTAGCTCGCCGAGGATGAGTTCCGTAACAGCCCCGGGGCCGCAGGCGAGATCGACGACTGCCCCTTGCGCGGGGATGTGGCTATGGGAGACTAACCACGCGTTGACCTGCCGGAAAAACGGGTGACTGGCAAACCGCTCGAATGAGAATTGCTCCTCAGAGACTTGCTCGATTTGATCCGCCATCGGGTCTCCCCTCGCGCCTCCGTTAGAGCTCGGAGGAGTCCGCGTCGTTGTTCTGTCCAACTGGCGCGTCTCCTGCCGGAAACTTGGCGCCAAGACCGATGCGAGCAGGGTCCGGTCTCCCTGCTTTCATGCCCGATTATACCAAGGATACTGGCCTTCCGGGGACAGGGCGACGATCTTCAGGCCCCAGGGCACCTGCGCTGAGCCGCCGCGTCACGCCGGGAGGCGAAATCAGATCGGGGTGCCCCATCGTCAGCACCCACAGGTGGACGAGGATAACCGTTGTTTAGGTTTGTTACATCTTGATCGGAGGCTGCGCAATTAACAACTCCTCTGCTGGTTCGACCTGACTGTTGGTTGGCGACTCCCGCGCCCTGGAGGGGGAAACATGTGCGCTCCGCCGAAGGACGCACACGCCCTAGACGATCGCCATGACGCTGTTGCTGCGGGAATCAGAGGTCCGAGCCCTCCTTTCAATGGAAGACGCGATCGGCTTGATGGCCGACGCGTTGCAGGCTTTCTCCACCGGTAGCGCCGAGCAACCCGTGCGGTTGGCGATGGTCATCCCCCCGCATGATGGCTATCTTGGGTTGATGCCCGCGCACATCCGCGCCACCCCAGCGAAAGAAGGGCGACTGGGCGAAGGCTTGGGCGCCAAGGCCGTCACGATTTTCCCACGCAATGCGGCGCGCGACCTGCCGACCGTCCTCTCCGTCGTCTTGCTGTGGGATAGCGCGACTGGCGACCTCCTGGCCATGATGGATGGACGGCTCATCACAGAGGTGCGGACGGCCGCTACCTCAGCGGTGGCCACACGCGTACTGGCACGGCCTGATGCCCGGGTGCTGGCGGTGCTAGGAGCCGGGGTGCAAGCGCGGAGCCACCTGGAGGCCCTCGTGCTGATCCGGCCCCTGCGCCAAGTGCGTATCTGGTCGCGCAGTCCGGCGTCCGTGCAGCGCCTGATCGCGCAGGTACACCCCCGCATCGGGGGGGTGCCTCTGGTGGCGTGCACGACGGCAGAAGAGGCCGCACGGGGGGCGGACATCATCGTCACGGCCACGGCATCTGCGACCCCCGTGCTCGTAGGAAAGTGGATTGCTCCTGGAGCCCACATCAACGCCGTAGGTGCGCCGCAGCCGACCATGCGGGAGCTGGATACGGCGGCGGTACGAGGGGCACGGTTATACGTGGACTCCCGCGCTGGCGCGCTGGCTGAGTCGGGGGATGTCATGATGCCGATTGCGGAAAAGGCGATTGGCCCAGATCACATCATCGGGGAAGTTGGGGAAGTTCTAGCGGGCACGGTCTCGGGCCGCACGAGTGACCGGGACATTACGCTTTTCAAGTCACTTGGGATGGCGGTCGAGGACGTGGCTGCAGCACAGTACATTTATTCGCGAGCACGCCAACAAGGGGTAGGGCAGCAGATCAATTTCCGTTAGCGAAGGGAAGCACCCCGCGCGGACCGACACTCTCGAAAGGGTGCGTCGCGGTCACGGATTGAGGTGAACGATGCCCGGCAAGAAAATTGTCATCCTGGGCGGCGGGTTCGGCGGCATCACGGCGGCCCGAGAGCTGCGGGCCGCGCTGCCCGCGGAGCATCAGATCACGCTCATCGACCGGTCCGGGCTCTTCATGATGGGCCTGCGGAAGCTGTGGATGCTGGTCGGGCGCGGCACGCGGCAGGAGGGGACCCGATCAATAGATGGCCTGCGTGCTCTGGGTATCGATGTCCGGGTGGCGACGGTGTCCGCGATCGATCCGCGCACGCGCACAGTCCGCACTGATGCGGCGAGTATCCCGTTTGACTATCTGATCGTGGCCCTGGGCGCCGAGCCGCGACCTGATCTCGTGCCGGGGTTTGGTCCCCCTGCGTTCAACCTGTACGACCCCGATGACGTGGAGAGCCTGGCGCCCCGCATCCGCACATTCCGGGAGGGGCGGATTCTCATCGCCGTGATGGGCGTACCGTACAAGTGCCCACCCGCGCCTTACGAAGCGGCGATGATGCTGGACGACCTCTTTCGCAAAAGGGGCATGCGGGATGCGGTGCGGATCGACACCTCGACCCCCCAGCCGATGTCACTGCCTGTGGTGGGAGCGACAAACTGCACGCAGGTGGAAGGATACCTGGCAGCCCGGGGGATCGGTTTTTCGCCAAAGACCAAGGTCATGAAAGTTGATGGCTCCACGGTCGTCACCGAGGGGAGTGCAGTTCCCTCCGATCTGCTCATCGGCGTCCCCCCACATCGTCCGCCTGCACTCATCCGCGAGAGCGGACTGACGCTGCGCGGGGAGTGGCTGGCGGTCGACAGCGCGACGCTGCGCACATCCGTCGAGGGGATCTTTGCGGTCGGCGACGTCGTCGAAATTCCCACCGCCAACGCCATGGCGCTTCCCAAGGCAGGGATCTTCGCCGAGGCACAGGCCCGTGTCGCCGCATCACAGATCATTGGTGACATCCTGCGCCGTCCTGCGCCGGCCGCCTTTGACGGGCGAGGGTACTGTTTCATCGAAGTCGGGGGAGGCCAGGCGACGATGGTGCAAGGAGATTTCCTGGCTGCCCCGGCGCCGGCCGTGCAGGTTGCCCCGCCGAGTGCGCAGATCTATCAGCAAAAGGTCGCGTTCGAGCAGACCCGCCTGTCCACGTGGTTCGCAGCGTAATGTAATGATGTTTGGACCCCCTCACTCCTCCAGGTAGGTATCTCTAGTCTGAGAAGGAGACAAGCGATGGACGTCTTTGAGGCGGTGCGCACCGTCCTGGCCGTGCGCAGTTATAAGGAGAAACCCGTGCCGCCAGAAACCATCCGGCGGATCATCCAGGCGGGGCGTCTGACCGGGAGCAGCATGAATGGTCAACCCTGGCGGTTCGTCGTAGTCGAGAATCGAGAGACGCTCCGCCAGCTGGGGAGGCTAGCGCGAAGCGGGCCGTACATCGCGCAGGCGGCCTTGGCGATCGTCGTCGCAATCGAGAGGACGGAGTACGCAGTCTCGGATGCGAGCCGGGCGATTCAATCCATGATCTTGACGGCGTGGTCAGACGGGATCAGCTCGAACTGGGTCGGGTTCCTCGGGCTGGCCGAGGTGAAGCCACTGCTGGGCATCCCAGATCATCTGGACGTGCTCGCTATCCTCCCATTTGGCTATCCGGCGCATGCTCTCGGTCTGGGGAAGAAGCGACGCAAACCACTCTCCAAGGTTGCCCACCTCGAGCGGTTCGAGCGGCCCTTCGAATGATCTCTTCGCTGAGGTCAATTGTGCCCTCCGCTTTTGTTGCTCTGCTGCTTTGAGCCCATCGAGTTCCGTCCTATCTCCCTAGATCCGCGCCGCGGTCGGAACTAGACCCTGCCCAAGGCGCGTGGCACAGATCTCGCGCATCCCGCGCGAGGGCCTCCGTCTCGTTTGAACCCAATATCTAGTAGTCGGGCCGCGTGGGACTACCCGATCTGGGGGAGACATTTTTTTGCGAAATTCCTAGAAAAAACGGGTCTGGAAGGAGGAGTTAGGGGGAAGGAGTGGAATGAAAGGGTCACAGAGTGGGAAACGGTGGGGAGCATTGTTTCGAGGCGAGCACCATTACTCCCTGGACGATAAGGGGCGAATCGTACTGCCGCCCAAGTTTCGCGCAGCGCTGGGCCCACGGGTCGTGGTCACGCGCGGGCTCGATGAGTGCGTCGCAGTCTACACGCCCGCGGAGTGGACGAAGAACGAGAAAAAGCTCCGGAGCTTGGCGGTTAGCCGGCGCGATTTTGTCCGGTTCGTCCTGGCGAGTGCCGAAGACATCGATCTCGACCGGCAAGGACGACTGACGATGCCCGCCCACTTGCGCGAGTACGCGAAGATTGAACGCGATGCGGTGGTCGTGGGCGTGGCGACCCGGCTTGAGATCTGGAGCTTGGCGAATTGGCAACGCTACATCGGGCGCGTGCAAGCGGAGGCGCCGACGATCGCTGCAGAGTTGAAGGACTTGAGTTTGTAGCAGGGGACCGGAGCCCTGGCATCCGCTCACCGCGATGCGAGGGGCGAGACGATCGAGCACATCCCGGTTCTGCTGAATGAAGTGATGCACTGGCTGGCCCCGCGTCCCAGCGGCGTGTACGTGGACGCGACCGTGGGGGGCGGGGGGCACGCGGAAGCGATCCTGGAACGGATCGCTCCCGGCGGCCGACTGATCGGGATCGACCGGGATGACCAGGCACTGGACCTGGCCGCCCGGCGGCTGGAGCGGTTCGGAGGGGCCGTCACGCTCGTCCGCGAGAACTTTGCGGCGATCCAGACGGTGCTCGACGAGCAGAAGATTGATCGCGTCGACGGGATCCTGTTCGATCTCGGTGCCTCGACGATGCAGTTCGCGAGCCCGGAACGCGGGTTCTCATTTGCCGCCGTCGGTCCGCTCGACATGCGGATGGATCGCCGGGAACCACTGACGGCGGCGGAAGTGGTGAATCGCTGGTCCGAGCGTGACCTCGCCGATGTGATCTGGCGGTACGGCGAGGAGCGGTGGTCGCGGCGGATTGCCCGCGCGCTCGTTCGCTCCCGGCCGCTGCGGACGACCGCGGATGTAGCCGAAGTTGTTCGGAGAGCTGTGCCGCGGCGCGCGTGGCCGCGGGCGATCGACGTAGCGACGCGGACGTTTCAGGCGCTGCGGATTGCCGTGAACGACGAACTTGCGAACCTTGACAAGGCCATACCAGATGCGGCGGAGAGACTCCGGGTGGCAGGTCGACTCTGCGCCATAACCTTCCACTCCCTGGAGGATCGATCCATCAAACACACACTCCTGCGCCTCTCCCGTGGGTGCACCTGTGCACCCGGAGCCTCCGCTGCGTGTACGTGTGGGGGGAAAACGTGGTTGCGCGTGCTGACGAAGACGCCGATCACGCCCACCCCCGAAGAACGGACGCGCAATCCCCGCGCGCGGAGCGCGAAACTCCGCGCGGCGGAACGCCTACCCGACACATGAGAATCGGCCCGTGCCCTGCGAGCCGGGCCAGCTGTGAGTACGGTTGCAGATCACACCAATTGCATAGCCAGAGTTAGGGCCGGGACGTCCGGGGTCGGTCTTCGAACCTTCTCACACACCCCGAACACTCCTCCATCACACCCAAAGCACCTCCGGCAACCGACGCCGGCGTCCTGGCCCGACGCGATGCGAGGTTGAAGGTTCCCCGGTAGTGCGGTTTTCGCCGGTGGCCTTCAACCTCCACCCTTCAAGGGGGCATTGTGTGATGCACACAGCGACATGGGAGTGATCGAGTGCTAGCGCTGGCACCACGACATCGAACCTATCCGGTGCTGTTGCCGGACCGTCCCGCCTCCGAGCGGGCGGCGCCGCGACGCGCCCGCCGTCGGCCCGTACGGGTGGCGATGGCCACCGTCGTGGCCCTGGCCCTCCCCGCTGTCGTGCTGGTGGCGCTGCGCACTGAGGCGGCCCGCGCCGGATACACCATCCTGTCCTTACGTCATCAGGTCGAGACCCTCCGGGTCGAAAACGCTCAACTTCAGGCGAGCGCGTCTACACTGCGCGCCCCAGATCGCATCGAGCGCATTGCCACGGTGCAGCTCGGGATGATTACTCCGCGGTCGCAGCAGGTCGCCTCCCTTCCGGTGGCAGCGTACGCGGGGGCTGTCGCTGTCGTCCCGCCCCCCACGGTGTGGGACCGCATGGCCGCTTGGTTCGTCCGCAGCGAGGCTTCCGCGGGCGAGCGGTCGCCGTGACCGCGCGTGCCCCAGCCGTCTCGCCTCTCCGGCCGGTCATCTAGCCCCCGTCGACACGGCCGAGGTCTCCATGGTTTCCGGCGCCGGCCTGCCGGTGCACCGGGTCGCCAGTTCCTCTCAGACCTGATCACAGATCACCGAATTCAGATCCGCGCGCGCTCCGGCGTGATGGCCGCAGTCCTCGTCCTGACGCTCGCTGCGTTGGTGCTCCGGCTCGCGCAGCTGCAGGTAGTTAACGGCGCCCGGCTGCAGCAACTCGCTCAACGCCAGCAGCTCGAGACGATCTTGTTCGAACCCCATCGCGGGCGGATCCTCGATCGACAGGGCCGAGCGCTCGCCGTCAATGTTGAAGTGCCCTCGATCTACGCGGTGCCGAGTGCGATCCCCGATCCGCACGCCTTCGCCGCGCGCGTGGCCCCCATTCTCGGCCAGCGTGCTGCTGACGTGGAGCGCCGCTTGGAGGGCGGTCGCGAGTTCGCCTGGCTCGCCCGCAAGGTGACTGCCCAGGTGGTGACCCGCTTGCGGGCGCTGGGCCTCGACGACCAGCTCGGGGTGCTGCCCGAAGACCGTCGCGCGTACCCTGATGGGTTGCTGGCTGCACACGTGCTGGGCTTTGCGGGGATTGATAATCAGGGACTGTCAGGGGTGGAACTTGCCTACGATGAGACGTTGCGCGGGACGGCCGGCAAAGCGATCGTCGCGCGCGACGGCTTAGGCCGGGTCCTGGTCGAGACACAGCACGCCGTCCCCGCGCCCCAGGACGGCCGAGATATTTTGCTGACCGTTGACCAGGTCATTCAGCATATTGCCGAACGCGAACTCACCTCCGCCGTGGCGGAAAGTGGTGCCCGGGGCGGATGGGTCGTGGTCATGGATCCCACCAACGGGGAAATTCTTGCCATGGCCGCGGTCCCGGCGTTTGATCCGAACTTAGTGCCCCCGATGCGTCCGTCCCGCTGGGTGAACCCCGCGGTCTCCGAAGCGCATGAGCCTGGGTCCACCTTCAAAATCTTCCTCATGGCCGCCGCGCTGGATTCGGGGGCGGTGTTACCGACCGACCGGTTCTATTGTGGTGGGTCGCTGAAGGCTCCGGGGGGGGCGGTGATCCGCGACAGCCTGAACAAGCATCATGGCTGGCAAACGATGGCGGAGATCGTCAAGAATTCCTGCAACGTCGGCGCGGCGCAAGTCGGCACGCATCTCGGGAAGGCGGAGTTCTACAACTATATCCGCGCGTTTGGGTTCGGCCGGCCCGTGGGGATCGATTTGCCGGGGGAGTCCTCGGGTATCGTGCCCCCGCCCTCGAGCTGGCTCGGGCCCGGACTGCAGACCATTTCGTTTGGCCAGGGCATTTCGACGACGGCCATTCAGCTGTTGACCGCCTCCACGGCGTTCGTGAATGATGGCACCGTGGTCCGCCCGTATGTCATGCGGGCGCAGCGCGACCGCGCGGGGCGTCTGGTCGCCGCAGTCGGCCGCCAGCCGATGCGTCAGGTGATCAAGCCGGAGACCGCGCGCGCCATCGTGCAGATGATGGTAGGCGCGACCGAAGGCGGCACCGGCAAAGGGGCCCGGATTGATGGATATGCGGTCGCGGGGAAGACGGCGACCGCCGAGAAGCCGGCGTCGACGGGCGGCTATGATCGAGGCCGCTATGTCGCATCGTTTCTGGGTCTCGTGCCCGTCCCCGACCCGCGGCTTGCCATCCTTGTAGCTCTCGATGAGCCCCGCGGAGCGTACTCCGGGGGAGAGGTGGCCGCTCCCGTGTTCAAACAGATCGCGTCGCAGATTTTGTGGTATTTGCGGATTCCGCCAAGCGCTGGGCGCTCGCCTGCGAGCTCGCTCACATCCTCTCCCGCCGGAAGTGGCACGCGCTGATTGCGAGCGCCGATGATGGGCTCGGGCTGTTCGGTATAATGGCGGAAATGGCGACCACCACCCTACAAGCACTACTACGCGAGCTCCCGTCCTCTCAGGTGCGCGGGCCGGTCGGGGGACCTGTGTCTGGCATCGTCTATCATTCGCAGTCCGTCCGGCCCGGCGCTCTCTTCGTCGCCATCCGCGGGACGCACCACGACGGGCATGCGTTTGTTCCCGAGGCCCTCCGCCAAGGGGCGACCGCAGTCGTAGTCGAGCATCCGGTCGATCTTCCCCGCGAGGTCGCGCAGGTCGTCGTCCCGGACACCCGTGTCGCGCTGGCCGCACTCAGTGCGGCGTTCTTTGGCCATCCGTCCCGGGATGTGACGCTGTTTGGGATCACGGGCACGAAAGGGAAAGGCACCACGGCGTACCTGCTAGAGGCTGCTTTGTCTCGGGGAGGACAGCGCACGGGAGTCATTGGGACGTTGGGGGTAAAACTGGGCACGCAGGTAACCCCACTGGAGCGCACGACGCCGGAAGCTCCTGACCTTCAGCGGACTCTGCGGCAGATGGCAGACGCGGGAGTGCGCGTCGTCGTGATGGAGGTCGCTTCCCACGCCCTGGTGTTGCACCGCGTGGCGGGTTGCCATTTCTACGGAGCGATGTTCACGAATCTGACGCAGGACCACTTGGACTTTCACAAGACCCTGGACGCCTATCGGGGGGCCAAGCGGATGTTGTTTGAGATGGTGGCCCCCGACGGGGTATCGATCATTAACGCCGATGACCCCAGCGCACCGGTGATGGCCAAAGCAAGCCGAGCACCGGTGATTACCTATGGGTTGAGTGGGCGCGCGGATGTGCGGGCATCCGACGTCACGCTGCGTCTCGATGGCGCGGATTTTACTGCGGTGACACCGCACGGGAAGACCGCGGTCCATCTGCGTCTCCCTGGCCGGTTCAACGTCAGCAACGCGCTGGCGGCGATCGCCGCCGCAGTGCACCAAGGCGTGGCCTTGGATGTCATCGCGCAGGCGCTGGGAGAGTTCACTGGCGTGCCGGGCCGATTCGAAGCCGTGCGTGAGGGCCAACCTTTCGGGGTGATCGTCGACTACGCGCACACGCCTGATAGTTTAGAAAATGTGCTGCGCGTGGCGCGGGACTTTACGCCGGGGCGCCTGCTGATCGTCTTCGGGTGCGGAGGGGATCGAGACCGCACCAAGCGCCCGGTGATGGGGCGCATCGCGGCCCAGCTCGCGGACATCGCGGTCGTGACGTCAGACAACCCACGCAGTGAAGAGCCCACCGCGATCATCGAGGAGATCCTCCGCGGGACGGAGGATGCGGCCTCTGGAGGCCCAGGCGCGCGAGCGGCGTCGCGCGCACGGATTGAGGTCGAGCCAGACCGCCGCCTGGCGATTACCCGCACGCTGGAGTCCGCGCGGCCCGGGGATGTCGTGATCATCGCGGGCAAAGGGCATGAACCATATCAGGAGATCAAGGGCGTGAAATACCCTTTCGACGACCGCGTCGTCGCCCGCGAGGTTCTGCAAGCGCTGCACGGAGGGCGCCCCGTGCGCAACCGATAAGGGTGCGACTATCCCTCGCCGAGATCCTGAAAGCGACCGGCGGCGACCGGGGTGGTCCCGCACTGTCGGCCTCGATCGAGATCACGGGCGTCCGCACGGACTCGCGCACAGTGACACCTGGGGACCTCTTCGTGCCGCTGCGCGGCCCCCGGGCTGATGGGCACGACTTCATCGCCGAGGCGTTTCGCCGAGGGGCGGTCGCTTCACTCGCGGCGCGGTCTATCGCCGGGCTCCCCAGAGGAGCCGTCATCATCCACGTCGATGACCCCTTGCGGGCACTGGGGCAGATTGCCGGGGCCTACCGCCGCACGCTGTCAGTGGCGGTCGTGGGCATCACGGGCAGCGTGGGCAAGACGACGACCGCGCAGTTGTGCGCCTCCGTCCTCGGGCAGAAGGTTTCTGTGGCCGTGACCAAAGACGACTGGAACGCGGAGATTGGAGTGCCGCTGACGCTGTTGAGCTTGACCCCCCAGCACCGCGTGGTTGTGCTCGAGATGGCGATGCGCGGGCTGGGGCAGATTGCCGAGTTGGTCGAGATCGCTCAGCCATCGATCGGTGTGGTGACGACGATCGGGGAGACCCATCTCGAATTCCTCGGCAGCCGCGAGAACATTGCGCAGGCAAAAGGGGAGCTCATTGCCGGGCTGCCCGCAGACGGTGTGGCCGTGCTGAATCGTGACGACGAGTGGGTCATGCGGTTGGCCTCTTTGTGTAAAGGGCGCGTGATGACGTACGGATTGGATGGTGAGGCGGACGTGACCGCCTCTCAGGTGCGGTTTGAGCCGGCGGGGATGGCCTTTCGTCTCAATGCGTCCGGGAAGCACGCCGACGTTCGTCTGCCTGCCTGGGGTCGGCACAACATCAGCAATGCGCTTGCGGCTGCGACAGTTGGCGTGACATTGGGACTGGATCTGGCGGCGATCAGCGCGGGTTGTGCGGCGTGGAAGCCGCCCAAGATGCGCCTCGAGCCCGTGCGTGTCGGTGAGGTGGTGATTCTGAACGACGCCTATAACTCGAGTCCTGCTTCCGCACGCGCGGCCTTCGACGTATTAGAAGACGTCGCGCGAGGTGGGCGGATGCTCGCGGTGCTGGGGGCCATGAAAGAACTCGGGCCCCAGTCCGTTGACATGCACCGGACTGTCGGAAGAGACGTCGCCCGCCGGCACATCGCGGTTCTGCTCACTGTGGGAGAGGGCGCGGAGGCGATCGGCGAAGGCGCGGTCGCCGAGGGAATGGATCCCAGACGCGTCGAGCACGTCGGGACCGTCGAGCAGGCGGTGGGAAAGCTGCGGGCAATGCTGCAACCCAAAGACGTCGTGCTGGTCAAGGGGTCGCGGGCCGGGGAGATGGAACGCATCGTCGACACGCTGCGGACCGCTGACAGGACCGCGTCGTGACGGACCGCCTCGTCCTCGCCGCGGGGTTGGCCGCCGCCGTGTTGGTGGCGTTCGGGTCGTGGGGCATTTCGTATTTGCGCGCCCTGCACGTCCAACAGCGCATTCGGGCCGAGGCGCCGTCCCAGCACCAGGGCAAAGCGGGCACCCCTACCATGGGAGGCCTGCTGCTTGTTCCCTCGGTGGTCGTGGCGACCGTGCTCGCCGCCCCCCAGATCAGCTGGGATTTGATGGTGCCGCTCGTTGCGATGCTCGCCTACGGGACGGTCGGCGCCATCGACGACGCGCTGGCTTTACGCTTCCACCGCAACCTCGGGTTGCGCGCGCGCGAGCGGTTGATCGTGCAGTTCGCCCTCGCTGCTGCTGTGGCCATCCTTACCCTGCGGTTCACCGGTGCACCTGATCGCGTGCTCCCGCTTGTCGGCGCGATCCCCCCGGGAGTCTACGCGGTGTTTGTGGTCCTCTACCTCGTCGGATTCACGAACGCTGTCAATCTCACCGATGGTCTCGACGGGCTGGCCGCAGGCACAGTGGCCCTCGCCGCTGGCGCATATGCCGTGGTCACCGCGGCTGCGGGGCGGCCGGAAGTCGCCATCCTGTGCGCGTCGCTCGCTGGTGCCTGTGCAGGTTTCCTGTGGTTCAACGCGCATCCGGCGGCGGTGTTCATGGGAGATGTGGGGTCAAACGCCTTGGGGGCTGCCCTCGCAACGATCGCCATCGTCACGCAGACGGAGGGGTTGCTGCTCATCGTGGGCGCCATCTTCGTGCTCGAAGCCCTCTCAGTGCTGCTGCAGGTCGCGTACTTTAAAGCCACAGGGGGGCGGCGGATTTTTCGGATGAGCCCATTGCACCATCACTTTGAGCTGTCCGGGTGGAGCGAGACGCAGATCGTCACCCGGTTCTGGCTGCTGGGAACCGCGGCTGCGTTGATCGGCGTGGCGTTGGTGTATTGACATGACGACGCGCGACGTGCTGGACAGATGGCGGGGCAAGAATATTCACGTGATCGGCCCGGCGGGGACCGAGGGGTCGACGGTCGTCGAGTTCCTGCTCGCCGGCGGCCTCACCACCATCACGGCCCACGAGGTCCGTCGGCGTGAGGATTTTGAGGCGGAGTTTACGCGGACGCACCAGTGGCTGGCCCCAGACGCCCGCGCGGCCGCCGCGCAGCGGCTGCTCAGCGCACCCATTACATTTCGCTGGGCCGAGCGCTACTTGGAGGGGATTGAGCGCGCGGAGGTGATCGTCGTCCCCCAAGCGTGGTTCCGCCACGGGGCCAACGCTCCGCTGCGCGCGCTGCGAGAACGCGGCATCCCGTTCTCCTCCATGACGCAGCTATTTTTCGAAGTCAGCCCCTCGCCCATCATCGGGGTGACGGGGACGAATGGGAAATTCACCGTCGCCTACCTCATCCACCAGATGCTGCGGTCGAGTGGGCTGCGGGCCCATTTTTCGGGCAACGATCGTAGTCACATCCCGATGCTCTACTACGTCGCCGACTTGACGGCGCAGGACTGGCTCGTGCTGGAGCTGTCGAACCGACAACTGATCGACCTGCCGTACAGTCCGCACCTCGCGGTCATCACGAACCTCGCCCCCCATCACCTCGACGATCACGAGACATTTGAGAAGTACGTCGAGGTGAAGCGGGGGATCATCCGCCATCAGCGCGCGGACGACCTGGCCGTCCTGAATGCGGATAACCCGCACACCGCCGCGATCGCGTCTGCCTGTCCCCACCCGTACCTGTTCAGCCGCCAACGAGAGCAGCAGGCAGGGGCGTATGTGCGAGACGATGCGATGGTGATCCGTACGAGCAGAGTGGAACAGATGATTCCCCTCAGCGCACTGAGCGCTCCCAGCGCCCATGGCGTGGAAAACGCGCTGGCCGCGTGCTTGGCCGCGTCCTTGGCCGGTGCGTCCTCTGCAGCGATGGTCGAGGTCCTCTCAGAGTTTCGCGGCTTGCCGTACCGCTTCCGCATCGTGGCAGAATCGGCGGGGATCCGGTACATCGAAGATTCGCTGGCGACCAATCCCGCCGCCGCGGCCGCCGCGATCGCGAGCATGGACCGGCCGTTTGTCCTCATCGCTGGGGGGGCGCGGGCGGGGGCTATGGCGGAGGATTTCCTGCCGATGCGGACAGCCTTGTCGCATTCGCCTGTAAAGGCCATCGTGCTGATCGGTGCTACGACCCCGCAGCTCCAGCGCGCGTTGACGGGGCTGTCCGTCGTGGCCGCTGGAACGCTGGACCGCGCCGTCACCGAAGCCCACCGGTTGGCGCGCGCGGGGGAGGCGGTCCTGCTGTCCCCGGGGTGTGAGAGTTTTGATCAGTTCGCGGACTATCGCGCGCGCGGGGACCGATTTGCCGACCTCGTGCGGGCGCTGGTAGGCGACAGCACTCAGACGGGCCCCGCGTCAGGCGGAGGGCCGGTCGACCTGAGCGAGCGCAGCTCCAGACGAGGTCGCGGGTGAACGACTTGGTCCCCAGACGCCCGATGGATCCCTGGCTGTTTGTCGCCGTCCTGGCACTCGTCGCCGCCGGAGTGGTCATGGTGTACAGCGCTAGCGCGATCGTGGCACACGACCGCTTCGGCGATAGCGCGTTTTTCTTCAAGCGGCAAGCGGTGTGGGCCGCGCTCGGCATGATGGCGCTCGCGGTCACGCAGCGGATTCACTACGCGCGGCTGCGCGCGTTCACGCCCCTGCTGCTCTTCCTTACG
>DASWFZ010000192.1:0-11656 GCA_036393975.1 bacterium
GCTCCGGAGGGCCCAATTGACTCCTTTGCGGACGAAATTCCGGTCGTCTGTGGCAGCGCGCCTAATTAATCGCAAGAACGCCTCGAAGTCGCGATCGTGGAGGGCTTCGTCGTGCACGGCGAGGCCAGCGATCATGGCAAAGGCGGCCCGCTTCACAAACTCTCGGTCATCCCCGGCCCACGCCGCAATCTTCGTGCGCGCCCAGCGCGTCTGTTCGAAAAGCCCACACACCCGATCGCAGACATCCCACGAGTCGAACGCGGCGACCCAGCGATCCATCTGGGCCGCAGTAACCAAGCGCGGGTCGTCGATGAAACTCGCAAGAATCCGGGCTTCGTGAATTCCCGATGCCCACAGCCGCTGGGCCAGCGCGTGATCAGTGCCGAGATCTCGCGCCAGCTTCCGGAGGTCTACAACGGAAATCCCCAGCGTCCCTGACGCATTGATGCCAAAGCGCATCATCCCCACCACGTTATTGGAATTTCCCAACCGCCGTAGCCGCGTGAGAATCCGTGCATACGTCGCATGAGAGCGGCGGGTAGGGACACGAGGACGTCGCATGCACTGCACTTTCGCAGGTTCAGCTCTCGCTACCCGCTGTCCCGCCGCACGGACCTCCTCCGGAGTTATGATAAGAGGACACTCCTCAGGAGGTGGATCGTATGGCCGATAAGGTACGCAAAGTCGATTATTACTACGCTACTGTACCGGACAGAGCCGGCGAGGGACTCAAGGTACTCTCGGCGCTGAAAAACGCCGGCGTCCTCTTGCTCGCCTGCTCCGGATTTCCCCTCGCAGGGGGACGGTCCCAACTCACCCTGGTCCCCGATGACGCACGAAAGTTCAAACAAGCCGCTGATGCGGCGGGCCTCGCGCTCACGGGTCCGAAGCGGGTGTTTGTCATCACCGGAGATGACCGGGTCGGGGCCGCTGCGGAGCACGCGAAGAAGCTCGCCGAGGCGAAAGTGAACGTCACCGCGGTGACGGCCCTGACGGGCGGATCGGGTCGCTACGGGATGCTCGTGTGGGTCGCCTCGGCAGACTTCGACAAGGCGGCCGCCGCGCTGGGCGCCTGAGGGGTCGCGCCGATTGACAACTAACTTGGGACGCGCAACCTGAGGAACTCGCCGTACCGTTGGGTGGCGCGCCGCAAGCCCTGAGCCTCCGCTGTATTCAATCGTTTGAAGGGATGGAGGCTGAGGTCGACCGTCTCTTTCCGAATCACGCGCCTCCACGTTCCTTGAATCCGGCCATCGATCACGATCGTGGGATTGAATAAGAGATTCAACCCACTGTAAACCCGGCGGGCGTGGCGCGGATCCAAGATGGGATCGCGCTCCGTGTACCCCAGGATGTATTCGTCGAACCCGGGCAACAGCTGTACGACGCGCGAGTGGGACTGGAGGGCCGACATGCGTCGAGCCATCCAGTAGGTTTTGGCGTCGACCACTTCTGAGGCCAACCGGGAGACATTCACCTCGATGCCCGCTTGGGCGTCTTTTGCGGTCAGTCCCGACCACCAGACGAAATCCTTGACAGTCGCAGGCCCATGACTAACAAAATACCGGAGCACCAGTTTCGCCAGCGCCTCCTCACGCTCTAACGGTTTCGCCGCCGGCACCCACTCGTCCAACAACACGAAAGTCTGCTGTTTCCCTCGGGGCGCGCCCAGGCAAATCAACCCCTCTTGAGCGTTCCGCCACAAGAGATGATATCCACGCTGGCCGGACGTCCGGATCTTCGCTCGTTCCAGGGCTTGGTACATTTCACTGCGGGTCAGATGCTTGCCGCCGCGGAGGACTTGATGAAATACCTTTCGGCTCTGCGCGAAGATCTTGTCGTTGAGTTCTAGTGCCTGCCAGCGCCCCTTGCTCGCGGACAACACACGGGGCGTGAGGAGCGCCAGCATCCACCTGACATCGTCTGGCGTGACAAAATGCAGCGTGCCTCGCATGGGCCAGGTGCGAATGATGGTCCGATCCGCCAAGGCCTGCTCCACCGTTGCGTCGGACACACCGGGCGCCCGCAACCCCACCGACCATTTCGCACCCAGAAAGTCCTGGGCTTGCATGGCGCCCAGCCACGCGACGACGTCCGCCGGCGTCCGGACGCTCTGCCGGGCAATGAGCTGATTCGAGAACCGGTACCGCGCGATATCAGAAAGCGTCATCGCTGTCCGTCCTGTGGGGTGTGTGGGGGTACTCGTCCGATTCACGGTGGGTTCCGACGGTTTGTGCTATTGGCGCACCGGGGGCTCCGCCTCGCGACGCTAAACCGAGGCGGCAGTAGACATGTCTGGGAGATATCTTGTTTAGTTGATTAAGCGCAAGGTTACCAAATTGCGAGAGCCTGCCAGCGTACAAAAGAGCGCAATGAGGGAGGAACAGCAAAACTCGCTTCTGCGCGAGAGGAGATTGGCTCCGCGGGTAGGATTCGAACCTACAACCCTCCGGTTAACAGCCGGACGCTCTACCATTGAGCTACCGCGGAATGGAGCAGCAAAGTCTCGCAACCTTATTCTATTGGCCGTTTGCAAGCAGTGTCAATCCAATCCACCGAGGAGAAGGGGCCATGCCGGAAAGTATCGCTGACCTCGTGCTCAATCAACTCGCGGCGGTGTTGCGGGAAGCGATTGAGGGATCCCCAGAGCGCTGGAGTTACTTCACCGACTCCGGCCAAAAAGGGGGATTCATCGGCACGCTGACGCCGCTCACAGCCGAAGACGCGTCGCTCGCGGTAGGCGGGACGTCTATCGCGGCCCATGTCCACCACGTCGCGTGGGGGATGGACGCGACCGCCGCGTGGATTCGGGGCGACCGAGAAGGGCGCGATTGGAAGGAGAGTTGGAAGATCATGACGGGGGATCGGGAGGCATGGACCCACCTCGTGGGAGAACTGCGCGGCCAGTATGATCAACTCCGGCAGACAATCCACTCACACGCGCTCGACGGCGATGAATCCTTCGGGGGCGCAGTGGCGGCCATTGCGCATCTTGCGTACCATTTGGGGGCCGTGCGGCAGAAAATCGCCCTGCTTCACCAACGCTGAGTGATGCTCCCTCTATCTCCATGGACGCAGCCAATGACCACGTCGTCTGGACCCCGCCTGGCGCCAGAGGCTGTCCCGGCCTCAGCGCACTTGAGCGCTCAACGCTGATGAGTGGGTCGCTGACCGAGCAGATCAAAACCTATGCGCATGAGATCGGGTTTGATCTCGTCGGAGTAACCGCGGCAGATCCGCTCCCTGACCAAGACGCGCACCTGCAGGAGTGGATTCGCCAAGGCATGCATGGCGAGATGGACTACGTGGCGCGCCACGCCCCTCGCGCCGCGACCCCCACTCTCCTCGCCCCGGGCGCCCGGTCGGTCGTCGTGGTTGGCCTTGCTTACCGCTGGGATGCCGCTGACCCCGATCCTGAAGCGACGCTGCGCGGCCGGGTCTCCTCGTACGCGTGGGGCACGGACTATCACGAGGTGATGGAACGCGGCCTCCACCGTCTCGCCTCTTTTCTCACCGACCACGGGGCGACGGTGGCACGATATTCCGTGGATACTGGCCCGATCCTCGACCGCGCCGTGGCGCATCGCGCCGGGCTCGGCTGGTTCGGCAAGAACACCATGCTGATCACGAAAACAGGCCATGGGTCGTACGTGTTCTTGGGGGAGATCCTCACCGATCTGCTGCTGGATCCGGACGCGCCAGCGGAGGGCTCCTGCGGCCGCTGCCGGATCTGCCTGGACCAATGCCCGACCCACGCCATCGTCGCCCCGTTTGTCGTCGACGCACGACGCTGCATCTCCTATCTCACCATTGAACTCCGGGGCTGGATTCCCCGGGCGCTCCGGCCCCATATGCAGACGTGGGTTTTCGGGTGCGACGTGTGTCAGGACGTGTGTCCCCACAACGCATTGGTGAAGGAAGGCCTCCACCAAGAGTTTGCCCCGCGCCGGGATGTCCCATTTCCGGACCTCGTGGAGCTGTTGCACATCGATGAGCCGACGTACCAGGAACGGTTTCGCCGCAGCGCGATCAAACGGGCGAAGCGGCAGGGCCTACGGCGCAACGCCGCGGTGGCTCTGGGCAATCTCGGAGACCCTCGGGCGATCCCTGCACTGAGGGCGGCCTTGGACGATGAGGACCCGGTCATCCGCGGGCACGCTGCCTGGGCGCTCGGACGCATCGGAGGCCCTGATGCGAGCGCCGCCTTAGCGGCCCGCTTGGCAACCGAGGCGGATGCCCAGGTCGCCGACGAACTGACAGACGCTTATGGGGAATCCGAGAAGCGGATGGTCAGCTAGGATACAGCGGGGTGCTGGTGGAGTACCGAGGTTGCGGCGCCATCGGAGGGCGGAGTCAGGAACGGATCGAGCCACCGGTTCACCCCATTCAACACGGCCTTACTGATCGCAGCGTATTTGTCTCCGTTCATCGCCGCCGCACCCGAGGTGTAGATCTCGTTCTTCCCCTTCCCTACCACCAGCGTGACCACGACCAGGGGCTGCGGGCCGGATCGCACTTCCGCCACGGCGTCCAAGGTCAATTCAAACCGACCGTTGAGCAACACCCGAACGGCGATCAGAGTGGCCTCCGCTACGACCTGCCGCCAGATGCTGTCCGTGGTGCGTGCGCGGGCCAGGCCGGAGGCGATCTGTTCGCCATGGCTAAGCTCCACGCGGCCGAATGTCATCGACCCGTCGACGCCACAGTGGACTTGCTCAATGCGTACCCGTGTCGACATCTTTGGTCTCCGTCCTACGTCCCCTGATCGCCTCAGCAGGATCTCCGAGGCCTAGCGTCCCAATCCGCCAGCTTTGCGCTTATCCCGGCAGACCCGGCGGGAAATCAAATCGCCCACCTTCGATCCCGAAGATGGGCGGCTTAAAAGTCGGGGAAGAACGATTCCCCATCTTCGGCAACCCGGCTAACTGCAACCCCGTCCCGGGGGCAGTCCCGTAGCTTTGCGTCCCCGCCTCGCGACGGGTTTGCCCTCTCGTGTTTGAGACCGGCTACCCTTCTCCTACAGCAACCTGGGTGCCGCGACCCGCCATCAAGCTTCTCAAAATCTTGCAGCTCGGACGAATTCCTGGCGGCCTCCCATACCCAACTCGACTAGCGACAACTGTTAGGCGGGCTCGTAGCGGAGCAAAACAGCACCCAGACTGAACGTTCGGGTCTCGACCAGCTTCAGCCCCGTGGCGTCCGCTCTGCCATTGAAGAACCTCTTCCCACTCCCCTGATAATGGGGATGGACTAAGAACTGATACTCATCGATGAGGTGCTCTCCCATCAGGGAATGGACAAGGGTAGCACTACCGGGGATCAGAATGTCGCGAACGGCCTGCATTTTAGCTTGGTGATTTGGCCTACGATATTTCCACTCAAAATTGCGGAATTGTTCCATTCCGCATTCTTCAGCGTGGACGAGGCGACATATTTCGAGGCGCCGTTCATCTTGTCGGCGATCCCCATCTCGTTCTGCTTTAAAGAAGACCAGTAGGGCGCGAGCATTTCATGGGTCACCCGTCCAAGCAGGAGAGCATCGCAGGGCCAAGATTTGGTTTTTGATGTACTCTCCCCGCTCATCGCTGTGATGGAGATGAAACCACTGCTCCATCGTGCCCGCGTCAAAGACGCCATCCAACGTCACCCACGCTGAAACGAGTAGTCTCCCCACGTTACCGGCGGCCTCCTTTCACGAAGTGATAGGCTTCAGTGGCGAGGTCGACCCAGTTGACTCTCCCCGCCTCGACGGCGATCCACTCCTTCATGAGCCGTCCGTGGCCGGGGTCGAAGTAGCCGCCCTTGCGCTCATCGACGAGTTCGTCGACGCGTTGCCGTGGTAGCTTCACAACAATTTTGTCCTTCACGAGCATCGCGAAGATCTTTCCGTCTACGTTGAGGACGTTGTGCGAACTGAACATCCTCTTCTGGCTGACGCGCTTGTCCCTTGCAAAGGCGGCCACGACTGGCGCAAAGCGCGGATCCACGGTAATCGCCTCGCGGGTCGTGGCCGTCTTTTTCGGTTGTCTCTTCATCACGCGTCCGCTTTCAGCGCTCACTGCCGGGGATGCGTCGAGACGCTACTTGTCGTCCCCAGCGCCTGTTTGAAAGAGCCCGACGACATGGCCTTCGGGATCGCTGAACATAGCAACGCTCCCGCCAGGCACGGCCCTCGGCTCGACCACGCGCCGGCCGCCGAGCTTCTCGATCCTGCCCAAGGCGACGGTGAGGTCCGGGACCTCGACGTAGAACGTAACATGGCCCGGCGCGCCGTTCGGCGCTGCGCCCACGCCCCCGTTGATGCCCCCGGCCGCATTCGGATGCGCCATCGAGTACCCTGGGACAGCAGGTTTCATTTCCCATTCAAACGCAGTCGCGTAGAAACGCTGGAGCGCGTTCGCGTCCTTGCCCACCACCTCGAAGTGCACCACCGGATTGCCCATCGCGTGACCCCTCCTCGGGTGACTTCATAATGTGTAGCTAGCAGTCCATACAGTAAACTACCATCTGTGGACTGTCAAGTACTTTTTGTGTATAATGCACAGCATGCGGCGAGATTACGCACAGATCTGCGGGCTGGCGAGAGGGCTTGATGTCGTGGGCGAACGGTGGACGTTGCTGATCGCCCGCGAGCTGCTCTACGGGCCGCGGCGTTTCACCGACCTCCTCGGCGGGCTCCCCGGTATACCGCCGAGCTTGCTGTCGAGGCGGCTGAAGGAAATGCAAGCAGCCGGGATTATCTCGAAGACGGTCCTCCCCCCGCCGGCTGCGTCGATGGTCTACCAGCTCACCGACGCCGGCAAGGCGCTGGAACAGATCCTCTACGCCTTGGGACGATGGGGGGCGCAGTTCGGGCGGACACCTCGGCCAAGCGACGCCGTGCGGCCTGAATGGATCGTGTTTGCCTTACACAGCATATTCCGGCCAGACGCCGCCAACGGAGCGCACGTCACAGCCGAGTTGCGTCTGCCTGAGGGAACTTTCCATCTGGCCGTCAACCATGGTGCGCTCACCGCAGGCCTGGGATCACGGGCGAAGTCGGACCTTGTGCTGACGGGTGAACGTGCGCCCGTCCTAGGCGTGCTGATGGGACGGCTGACACTGCGGGAAGCGACGCTGGGGGGGAAGATGAAAGTCCAGGGAGACCGGAAGATACTGCAGCGTTTCCTGAAACTGTTCGGGGTGGGTGTGGCCCAATCGACGGAGCGGACTTCGGAGAAAGAGCCAGCCCAGCGAGTCTAACGGGTCTTCGTTACGCGCGCGATCCTTAACCTGCTTATCGCGCTCGTTTTTCGTACGGCATTCATGGGACCCTAGCCGACAAGACAGCCAGGCTGGTCTATCGTTGGGGCCGCGAGCGCCTTTTCCCCATGTCCTCGTCATATGATCCATCACTGCCCAGTCTTGACCAAACTTTGAGATAGAGAGTAACGTGGACGGTACATGACTATCATCGACAGCCATCTCCACTTGATCACCGCCTCGATGCTGCGCCGGCAGCGAGAACGCATGCCGGCCTACCGCCAGAAGGCCGTGGCCTCCGCCCAAATCCGCGGAAAATCGTTTGAGGAACGACTAGCGGAATTGGAAGGCACCTCGTTAGAAGACCACGCGCGCTCCTGGCTTGCGGCGTTCGATCAGGCAGGGGTGGACGCCGGTGCGTTCATCGCCGTGGGCGAGGGGAACGACGAACTCTCCCGCTTTGTCTCGCTCAACCCTCAGCGTCTGCTGGGCTGGGGCTCGCTGACCGATCCCCGCCACCCGGATAGTGCCCGCACCGTAGCCCAGTTCCGGGCAATGGGGCTGTCGGGCCTGAAACTCTACCCGCCGATCCAGCGCTTCTATCCCAACGACCGCGCCCTGTACCCGATTTACGAAGTTGCCGCCGAGCACCGCCTGCCGATCCTGTTCCATTTTGGAATCACGATCGGCACCTTCTATGACCTCTCCTATGCCAGCCCGCTTCCGTTGTCGGCCCCTGTGAAAGAATTTCCCGAAGTCACGTTCACGATCGCACACTTCGGCGCCGGGTTTTTCCGGGAGACGCTGTTTCTCGCCTACCACACCGACAACGTCTGCGTGGACACATCGGGAACCAACAACTGGCGGGAGTACTATCCCGGGGCGCCGTCGCTAGAGCAGATCTTCCGTGACGCACTCCGGGCGTTTGGTCCCAAGCGGATTCTCTTTGGCACCGACTCTACGATCTGGGGCGGCTACCGCCACCACATCCTCAAAGAACAACTAGACATCCTCAACCGCCTGGAACTGCCCCCGCAGGATCGGTCGGCGATCCTGACCGAGAACGCTCTGCGCCTACTCCGGCCAACGTAGCATGAGAAGCTCCGTCTGCATCCGCTCGCGCCGTGATGGCTCTGCCCCGCGCCGCGCCGTACTCCCCTAATGTCGAGCCATTTCAATTGCATCGGATTTCCCGTGGACAACATGGACGCGTACTGGGCGTTGGCGCGTAGGGTGGCAGCGGAGGGTATCCGCATGCCAGTCCCCGGAGGGGGCGCGTTAGTCCGGTTTGAGCTGCCCCAGGGCCCCCAGGTCTGGGCGCAGATCGACCCAGGAGGTGAGATCGTCGGCATCACGCCGTTTTTCGCCACTGGCGCACCTAATCGGATCGCGATTACCGGAATCGGCGAGGACCCCGAGGAGCCTCTGGACGGGTGGATCGACGGCTGGTTGGAACCGCGCGAGAGCGATGAACCCTACTCGGGAGCATTCCCGTTGCGGACGAGCCTCGTGGATTTCGCCGTGGTGCGCAACCGCATCACGACATTCCCGACCCTCGGCCGAATAGAAATTGCCGCGCTGGCCTCCGAGGCTGAACTCTTCGAAAACGAGGAGGCGTACCGGACCGCTCCCGGAGAGATCTACCGCCCTCCCGCGGAATCCTTCGCCTCAGCGGCGCATGCCAGCATCGACGACACACCCGCGTTCCAGGAACCGACTGCGCTGATCAACGGGCGGCTGACGCACGCGCGAATGCTGATCAATGCAGTCACAGAATCCCCGTACTGGTGGCTCCAGGTCCGCGTGCGTGAAGTCACGGTGCACGCCTTCGCCGATCGTGCCACCTTGGGAGGCCAGCCCCGCGAAGGCCAGGTCCTGACCGGCACCTTTTGGTTGGTAGGGAAAGTCGTCGACCTCGGCAGTTAAGAGCGCGGTTTTCCCTGTCTATCCAAACATCACCCGCTCATCCGCGCGCGGGTAATCGTGCAACTCGGAAGGATTAAACCACAGCGGAATCTCGCTTGAGGCTTCCTCAACCGACCCGGAGGCATGGATGAGGTTTCGCACCGGACGTTTCATCGCGTTGGCAACGGTGGGCGAGTCGGCGGAGAAGTCCCCGCGAATGGTCCCCGGTGCCGCTCGATACGGCAAGGTATCCCCGACCAGTTTGCGCACGACGCCCACGGCGTGAATCCCTTGCACGACGAACGCCACAACCGGACCACCTGAGACGTAGTCGAGCAGCCAGCTGCGGACCTGTCGGCCGATTTCCAGCGGGTCATCCGTGCCCGTCTCCTTCTTCACATCCAATCTCGCGCCCGCGAACGCTTCCTTCGTTTTCCCCCCGATCGTCTTGAGGAACGTCTCGTCGCGCGGGTAGTGGCGCTCCAGCAGTTTGCGGTCCGGCCACACCATCTTTAGCCCCACGAGTTTGAGCCCCGCACGCTCGAACCGGCGGAGCACCTCGCCCACGAGGCCGCGCTGCACGCCGTCCGGCTTTACGAAAACTAAGGTGCGTTCGCTGCGAATGTCCTGCACTCCATCACCTCCGCCAGTCTTTGCTCTGAAAATCCTCAATATCCGAGCGCGCACCCATCAGTCCGCGGGTCCGATCCGCCCCAGAGGACACCATCGCGAATCTGAATGGCCTGGGTGGCCCCCCCGGATTCCATCTCGGTCATCTCTACCAGTGCGTGTCCGCGCGCGGCCAGCTCGGATGCGGTCGGGGCGGGAAATCCGGACTCCAGCCGCAGCTCAAATCGGCCCGGGAGGGTCGAAGGATCGGTCGTGGGAAAACTCATCCACCGCGGGGCCTCGATGGCCTCCTGAACACTCATCCCGCCATCGACTATGTTGCTGAACACTTGCGTGTTCCACTGCGGCTGACCGTCGCCGCCGGGCGTGCCAAAAGCCAACGCGGGCACCCCATCCCGTAACGCCATGAACGGCATCAATGTGTGCATCGTCCGCTTGCCCGGCCCCAGACAATTTGGATGCCCCTCTTGCAGCACGAACCCCCGCCCGACGCGATTGTTGAGAAGGATCCCCGTGCCCTCGACCACTTCCCCGCAACCGAAGCTGGCTGACAGGCTCGTAATGAAGGACACCACATTGCCCTCAGCATCCGCGACGCAGAAGGACGTCGTGTCCCCCACTCGCTCGGCGACCATCCCCGCAGCAACCTCGGCCTGCGCGCGGCGCGGGTCGATCGCTCCGCGCCGGCGGGCAGCGTACTCCTTGGACTGCAAGACGGCAAGCGGATTGTCGTGAAAGCGAGGATCGCCTAGGTAGGCCAGGCGGTCGGCCACCGCCAATTTCTTGGCCTCGACCATCAGGTGCACCCCGTCGGGTGTTCCCCACCGCAGCTGAGCAGGGGCAAATCCCTCTAGGATATTCAGCATCTGCAAGACGATAATGCCCTGCGAGGGAGGCGCCGTGGTGCACACCGTCAGCCCGCGATATGTCGTCGAGAGCGGCTCGTAGATATCGCAGCGATGTTCGGCAAACTCCCGCTCGGTGAACAGCCCTCCGTGGTCCCGGCAGTAGGAGACGACCTGGCGCGCTACCTCTCCTCGGTAGAACACCTCGCGTCCGCCCGTGGCGACCGCGCGCAGAGTGCGGGCGAGGTCGGGCATGACCAGGACATCCCCCGCACGGGGGAGCTGCCCCTGCGGCATGAACACGCGAGCCGAGGAGGGATACTGTGCGATCACATCAGCGGCTTGGGTGATCCAGGTGGCCACTTTTGGGGCAACCGGAAATCCTTCGGCCGCGTAGCCGATCGCCGGCTCCAACAGCTGACCGAGCGTGAAGCGCCCCGAGCCCCAGCGTTCCACAGCGGTGGCCATCGCCTCGACGGCGCCGGGGACCGCGACGGCGAGCATCCCGCGCAACGGCATCATGCGGTGACCATGCGCACGAAACCACTCGACTGTAGCCGCGTATGGAGCGATCCCGCTGCTGTTGAGCGCGTAGACCTTGCGATCCTTCGCCAGATATGCCAGGGCAAAGGTTTCCCCGCCGAGGCCCGACATCATCGGCTGGACCACCCCCAGCACGCCAGAGGTGGCGACAGCCGCGTCGACGGCGTTGCCCCCGGTCATCAAAGTGCGCAGACCGGCCGCAGACGCGAGGGGGTGACCGGCGGCGACGAGACCGCGCCGGGCGAGCACAGGCGAACGACTGAGACGCGTGACCATCTACTCCTCCTCCACGAAATCCAGCGATGATTTCTCTGACGCGTACAGGGTTGTCCTTCCCGTCGGCGGACGCCCGGGGCCAAGGAGATCGGGGATTCCTCCGCCTGGATGAAGAACAGAGTGTGCCGTGCGTCTACTCTGCGTCGTTATCGCCATTGCGATCACCCTCCTATCGGCTCCCCCCGCCCGCGCTCAAACCGTGGTAGCCTCGGATG
>DASWFZ010000193.1:0-2652 GCA_036393975.1 bacterium
ACCGCATGGACGTACCGGTGCTTCTCCAAACTCGAATACCCGCCCTCTCCAATTTCAAAGTAGCGCAGATGGAACGCAGTTGGTTCCCCCGTCTCGCCGACCAGGGTGTAGCGTACGACGTCTCGCCAGGGCGCGCTCGGCGAAGAAGGCGCACGTTTGTACACCTGCGGGGTAACGCCGTCCCAGGTGACGCCATCGAAATGCCGGTGCCGCCGACCGTCCTTCGGGGGAAGGTCGGGAAGCTCGCAGCTGCTGTCGTCTGGCGGCTCAGTCACGGATGCACCACCACCTTCAAGGCGTCCTTCGCCTCCCGCACCAACCGGTATCCCTCGGCCGCTCCCTCCAGTGGGAAGCGATGCGTGATGAGAGTCTCCACGGGCAAGCCGCGCGTCAGCCACTGCAGCGCTTCCTGTGTTTGGGGGGGACCCGTGGAATAGCTGGGAATCACGCTGACCTCACGGAAGTACGCGTCGTGCACGGGGAAAGGCCAGACGTCTTCTGGTGGTGTGGGAGTAAACAAGACGAGCGACCCGCCCGGGGCCACGCAGCGAAACCCCGTCTCGATGGCTTCCACTGTCCCTGGGCCCACCACGACGACATCGGCGCCTGCTCCGTCGGTGTGCGACCGCACCGTTTCAGGTAACGCGGTTTGTGTCACATCCACGATGACATCGGCCCCGGCGTGTTTCCCCCGCTCGAGGCGAGACCCCACACGGTCGGCCCCAATAATGAGCTCCGCGCCCAGGCGCCGGGCCAGCATGACCTGCAGCATCCCCATCACACCCAGCCCGATGATCAGGATGCGGTCTCCCGGCCCCACGCCTGCGCGGTGGGCCGCCTTCACCACGCAGGCCAGCGGCTCGACAAAGGTCGCCGCATCGTCGGAAATCTCTCGAGGAAGAGGCAAGACGTCAGCAGATACGACCTCGCGCGGGACGATAGCGAGTTCTGAAAGCCCCCCAGGAGTGAGTTTGGTCTTCCGCCATGTCAGGCAGTGGACGTGGTCACCGCGCTGGCAGGACCGGCAGCGCATGCAGGGCGCGTGGTGGTGCACGAAGATGCGGTCCCCGGGGGAAAACCGTGCGACTCCCTCCCCGGTCTGCACGACTTCGGCCACGATCTCATGGCCCAGCACCAGCGGCGCTTTGCGGGCCATGTACCAATCCATCGCTTCTCCGGTGCACAACCCGCAGGCGCGGATGCGAACCAGCAATTCCCCGGCCGCCAGGGGCGGAAGAGGGACGTCTTCCAGCCGCAGATCGTTACGTGCGCGGTAGACGATGGCGCGGCTGGTGGTCACCGGGGGGCTTTTTACGCCCACGCTCTCCCCTCGGGAAGAATGGCATACTTGACGCCGTGGCCGCGGTCTAGCGAGGAGAAGACGTCGACGATGCTGCCAAGATCGGTCACCCCGCTCACGAGTGGCCGGACCTGAATCGACCCCTCGACCAGGAGGTGGTGTGCATCCATGATGTCTTTAGGCCGATAGTGGAAGGTGTTGATGACATCGACTTCGTCGTAGTGGAGTCGGGCCGAGTCGAACGCGACCTTCGTCCCCGCGGCCAGCCCAGCAAACAGCACAACTCGTCCGCCGGGCGCCGCCCACCGCGGGGCCTCGATCCACATCGCCTCACTCCCAGTACACTCGATGACGACGTCGGGGCCGAAGCCTTCGGTTTGCGCGAGGATGCGCTCGCTCACGCTGTCCCCCTCGGTGTCGACCACGGCATCCGCGCCGACCCGCTGGGCAAGTTGAAGGCGCTCCTGCCGCCGCCCGACGGCCACCACACGCGCGCCGACCGCTTTCGCCATCATCACGTGTAGCAACCCGATGGCACCGAGTCCGACAACCGCCACCTGGTCGGCCGGGCGCGGCCGCAACCGGTCCCACGCGTGAATGACGCACGCCAGAGGTTCCAGAAAAGCCGCCTCAATGTACGACAGCCCGTCCGGCTTGGGGAGGAGATGAGATCGGGCGACCCGGGCGGACACGAGCAGGTAGTCCGCGAAGGCACCGAGCACAATCTCGTCAAACTGCCGTTCACACAGGTTCTCGCGGCCCTGCCGACAGGGCCCGCATTTGCCGCACGGGGCGGTGGGCGTAGGGATCACTGCCTCGCCTTCGCGCACATGCGCCCCGCGGCCGATGGCAACGACATCGCCAGCACACTCATGACCGAAGGGGCCGAACGGAACTTTCGGATGCCCACGCCTGTAAGTTTTGAGATCGGTGCCGCAGGTGAGGGCTGCGCGTACCCTCAGCAGGACCTCTCCAGGACCAGGAGACGGAACAGAACAGGTCACGAGCTCGATGTGGCGGGGTTCACGCAGGACCGCCTGACGCATCTCAGACGGCGTCGAAAGATTTCTGAACGGCGACGGGAGTCCGGTGGATATGGCCTGTGCACTCGGGCGATCAGAACTCAACCTACGGCCTCCACTTTACTTCCCCGCACGGCGACTAAATCCGGCGGGCGGGGCTCGGTCCCGTCACTGCTTGGTCGTCGGGCCCGTGTCCACAGGGTACTGCTCATTCACCCAGGCGACAATACCGCCGGCCATATTGTAGACCTTGTCATAGCCTGCTTTGCGCAACGCATCGGTGACGTCCGCGCTGCGCTTGCCCGTCGCGCAGTGGATGATCACGGGACG
>DASWFZ010000194.1:0-47181 GCA_036393975.1 bacterium
GAATCCGGGGATCGGCCGCGAGCGTCTGGAAGACCAGGTACGGGCTGATCGCGCTCGCGCCATAGCCAATCAGACAGGCGATCTGGTGGATGTCCCGCGCCTCTCCGGTTTCGACGATAATGCTGGTGCGCATGCGACATCCTCGACGGATCAAGCCGTGGTGAACCGCGGCCACGGCCAACAGCATGGGGATCGGCGCCCACCGCGCATCAAACTCTCGATCGCTGAGGATGATCAACGCTCCCGCTCGCGCCGCCGCCTCCGCCTCGTCGACGAGCGCCTTTAACCCCTGTGCGAGCCCGGCGGGTCCGTCGGCCGCCCAAAATCGCGCAGGGAGGATGCGGGTGGAAAACGGCCCTTGGGTCTGCAACCAGCGGAACTCGTCGGGCCCTAGGATCGGGGTAGGCAGCTGTAGCAGACGGGCATGATGGGGCGATTCCTCCAGGAACGTCGGGCGCGGACCGAGGTAGACCGCAAGGGACATCACCCCGCGTTCACGCAAGGGATCGATCGCTGGGTTGGTGACCTGGGCGAACCGTTGCCGGAAGTAGTTGTAAAGGAGTCGCGGTCGGGTCGATAACACCGCGGGGGGGATGTCATCGCCCATGGAGAAGATCGGGTCTTTCCCCTCCGTTACCATCGGCTGCAAAATCCGTTCGGTGTCCTCCAGGGTATAACCAAATACCTGCTGGGCGAGAGCAGATGCGTCTCCTGCACCGCCGTTGACGGGAACTGGCCCCAGGCGCACGAGGTTCTCACGTACCCACTGGCTGTAGGGTTGGGCCGCGGCGAGGGCGGCTTTGACGTCCGCGTCGCGCAAAACTCTGCCCCTAGATGTGTCTACGAGCAGCATCTGCCCCGGCCCCAGGCGGCCTTTCTCCTGAATTTGGTCCGGAGGGATGTCCAACACGCCGACCTCAGATGCCATCAGCACCAGACCGTCGTGGGTCACCAGGAACCGTGCGGGCCGGAGCCCGTTGCGGTCGAGCGTCGCGCCGACTGCCACCCCGTCCGAAAACGCGAGGGCAGCCGGACCATCCCAGGGCTCGGTCAGACACGTGTGATACTCGTAGAACGCGCGCAGCGGCGAAGCAAGTTCGGCATCGGCTTCCCATGCCGCCGGCACCAGCATCGTGATGACGTGGGCGAAGTCGCGTCCCGAGAGCGTGAGCAGCTCGGCGACGTTGTCCAGCATCGCACTGTCGCTCCCGCCCTCTTGGATCACTGGAACTACATCCTGCGTCCGCGGCCCCCAGACCCTGGACTCGAGCTCTGGTTCCCGCGCCCGCGTCCAATGCATGTTCCCCTGCAGCGTGTTGATCTCACCGTTGTGAGCCAGGAACCGGAATGGCTGGGCCAGGTTCCAACTAGGAAACGTGTTTGTGCTGTAGCGCTGGTGGAAGACCGCCAGCGCCGTGTCATAGGCCGGATCGGTGAGATCGGGATAGAATCGAGCCAGCCACGGAGAACTCAGCAGGGCTTTATAGACGATCGTCCGGCGCGAAAACGACGGCACATACATGGCGAGGTTCGCCTGGGCGGCCTGCCGCTCAATCCTTCGGCGACACAAATACACCCGCCGATCAAACTCGTCCGCGGACGCATCTTCCGCCTGATAGACCACCACCTGCGCCACATGGGGCTGCGTCGTCTGGGCGTGCGCGCCTAACGCTTGGGAATCGGTGGGTACCTGGCGCCACCCGACCAGACCGAGGACCTCGTCGGAAATGGCTTTCTCCACCAGCGCGACCGCTCTCGCGCGCTCATCGGGCGGTGGCGGAAGAAAGAGCATCCCTACTGCCAGGTGGTCATCGGGGTGTTGGATCGCCAGGTCCCGACGCAACAGCGCATAGGGCAGCTGCGTCAGCACCCCCGCGCCGTCTCCAGTCCGACCGTCGGCATCGGTGGCCCCGCGGTGGCTCAAGTTCGCGACAGCGGAAAGAGCGTGACGCAGAATGGCGTGGCTGCGGCGTCCCCGCACGTCCGCAACGAATCCGACTCCGCAGGCGTCTCGCTCTTCGCCGACTCGCAAACCGTTCATTCGCACGGTACCTCCGCGCAAGATACAAAAAAGCCCGAGAGGACAGCTCCTCATCCTGTCTCCAGGTCCCGAAGGCGTTAGGCGCCTTCCGGATGAGGAACTTCCCCCTCGGGCTTCTCTCCCGACGGTGTAGCCGGCAGTTTCGCCGGCCTGCGCCGCTAGAACCAGACCCGCACCGGGTAAGTGCGGCGGAACCCTAGGCGCACTTCCTCGCCGGTCCTACTCTTGCCTGCCTATTTCTCAACTTCCTCGAGTGCCGATCACAAGATCGTTCGTCCAGTTCCCGAGCCCACTCGCCCGCGGACGGCGCGAGCACTACGCGGTTTCGCAGTTGACGGACTTGTCTCTCGTAGGGTCACTGTGCGCACACACTGGACGCACAGCCATTTGGTCCCCCGGCCAAACCACTGGCACTTGATCAAGACCGTTGCGGTATCCGGGGTACCGCAGAAGTGACATTGACTCATCGCCGCGCGCCTCCGCCGAAAGCACCCAAATGCCAGCGCCGGCGTCGCGGCCGGTTATTGATGTATATTACCATGGTCGCCATTCTCCGTGTCAATCTGAAGATGCGTGCATCTGCCAATACCCGACACCCCGTTGCACACCGTCGGCGAAATCGGTTTTCTCCTCTGCGGCCTGTCCTGGGGCGATGGATCGTCCGCTACTCCGTGGCGACGCAGGGACTTGTCGCGACTGACTTGAAACACCATACGTGTGTGCCTATTCCCTTGCGGCCGAGCCCGCCCCACTTGCGGTGCAGCAACACCACTTCACCATAACCGCGATGTAATCGTCCGGCGTCTCCGCGACGCCGTCGCGGGACGGTGCAAACGCACCTGGACCTGCCGGTGATGCCCATGACTCCTTCCATTAGAAGAGCCTACGCATCTCCTCCTTGCCTCACCGGGGGATCGCCCTGCGCGTCAGCGTGACACGAACGAACCTCCGTTTAGTCGGAGTTTTACTGTCGGCCGCTCTCTTCATCGACCTGGGAGTATCGGTCAGGGACGGAACGTCCTTCCGTGCGGATCCCCTCGCTCGCAATGTCGTAGCCCGTTGGCGTACACCAGGGCTGGATCAGACCGCGAAGGCCCTCGACGTCTTGGGTAGCACGGAGGGGGTCGGTTCCCTGGTCGTGATCAGTTCCGGCTGGTTGTGGCGGGTGGATCGTCCAACCGTCCCCTACGTTATCGCCTATAGCATTGGTGCTCCGGTGATCATCCAAGCAGCGAAACTCCTTGTCCACAGGGTCCGCCCTAATGGTGAGCCTCTAGGTTACCCCAGCGGTCACACCTTCGCGGCTCTCGCCGTCTTCGGCTTGCTCATCGTCGTCTTGCTGCCCACCATCCCCACGCGCTACCGGCGCCTTCTCGTGGTTGTAGGCGTTCTGCTGATCGGTAGCATGGGACTCAGCCGGATCTACTTGGGCGTGCACTGGGCCACCGACGTCCTCGGGGGCTACGCAGGTGGCCTCGCGTACCTCTTGCTCGGAGTGACCGTGCTCGACTCGGTCAGGGCGGGGAAACGGAATCACGCCAAGCTGATGGACCGGTGGGCGGGCGCAGATCCCCAGGCCCTGCGCATCACTGTCCTCTCGTGTACGTATGGCGGGGGACACCACCGCGTGGCAGAGGTCTTGGCCCAGGAGTTTCGCCGCCTGCCGGGGTCCGTCGTCGAGGAGTACGACTACATCGAAACGTTCATCGGGCACGTCTACAACGCGATCACGACGTTTCTGTACATCGGCAGCGTCCGCTGGGCTCCGTGGGCGTGGCGGTGGTTCTACCAGGCGACCAGCGCCATTCCGTACGATTCCCCGATGCAGCGGTTCATCAACGGAATGGGTAAACGCCGCCTGACCCGATTCCTCGAAACCCAGAAGCCTGATCTCGTCGTCTGCACGTACTGCGTCCCGGCAGGTGCCATTTCTGAGCTGAAACTGGCCAAACGCACGGAGGTCCCGTGTGCCACGGTGGTCACTGACCACGCCGTGCATAGCCAGTGGGTCCATCCAGGTGTCGATCTCTTCATTGTGAGCAGCGAATTCGTCCGCGAGGGCATGGTCGCACGCGGCATCCCTGCGGAACGAATCCGCGCGACCGGGATTCCGATCGATGGTCGGTTCGCCGCTTCGGGCGACCGCCGGGCTTTGCGGCAGGCTCACGGACTGGAGACAGACCGTCCGACGATTCTGGTGATGGTCGGCGCCGCGAACCTGCTTCCACAGCCGCTCGCACTCGAGTTTTACCGAGTTCTGGCAAATCTCCCACACGCCGTCCAGATCCTCTTTGTTTGTGGAAGCGACGAACGGCTGCGCCGCGCCGCCGAAGCTCTCGCCCCCGCCCTTCGCAATCCGGTGCGCGTCTACGGTTTCGTGAATAATGTGTACGAACTCATGGCGATGAGCGATCTCATGGTCTCCAAGCCGGGCGGCGTTACGACATCGGAAGCGCTCGCGGCGGAATTGCCGCTCGTGTTGGTCAGCCCCGTGCCAGGGCAGGAAGAAGAGAACGTGTCCTACCTGACCCAGCTCGGAGCCGCTGTCGTAGCCGCAACGCCCGCCGAGGTGCACCGCGCTGTCCTCGATCTCGTCACGCATCCCGATCGCTTGGAGCTGATGCGGGATGCGGCACACCGGGTCGGGCGTGCGGGCGCGGCCGCACGAGGGGCCGCCGAAATTCTTGCGCTGCTCCCGGCAGGAAGGGCATTCGCCGGGGAACGGCGCTGAACGCTGTGCGCTCCGTCGCCGCCCCCGCCCGGGTGTGGAGTTATCCCGCTGTCGTCAGCCTCTTGGAATTCGTCCATGGCGGGCTGCTGCTCGTCCTCGTGCCCGTCTACCTGCGCGGCCAACTCGCGCTTCCTCTGGGAACGGTGGGTTTGGCGCTGTCCGCATACGGGCTGGCCGATTTGGCCCTCAAAGTGCCCGCCGGATGGTTTGTCGATCGGTTCGGCAGCCGGTTTGCCCTGCTTGTCGCGAGCGCACTCTCTCTTCTGTCCTTGCTCGCGCTGAGCCAAGCGACGGCGCCATGGATGATTTTCCTTGGGTGTGCAATCCACGGCGCGGGGGCATCGCCGGTGTGGCCCGCGGCGGTCTTCGGAGCCACCGCCCGGTCAAAAGAACGCGGGCATGTGATGGGACAGATCTTCACCGCGTGGCTAGGCGGCACCGGGTTAGGCGCGGCCTTCACGGCCGGATTACTCGTCGTCGGTGCGCGGGAAGCCTTTGGGCTGCTCGCGCTCGCGGCCCTGCTCGCAGGAGTGGTAACCTTCGTGGCCGCGCCGGCAGGGCGCGGAGGCAGCACGCATGCCGTCGCGCTTCCACAGGCTACGGCAGCCGCCCGAGTCGTCGTCCGTCGACTCCACTTGCTCGCCGTGGGAATGTTCCTGCAGACGTTCGCCGGCGGGATGCTGGTGCCCGTGTTGACACCCTACGCCCGCGACGTGCTGCACCTCACGCGTGTGGAACTAGTCGTTCTGTTGACTGCTGGTCCTGGGTTGGCCGTGCTGCTGTTGATTCCCCTTGGTCGTCTGGCGGATCAGTTGGGGCCGCTGCGCGTGGTCGGAGGCGGCGTCCTGCTGGCGCCGCTGGTGCTGTGGACCGTGCCGGCCTGCGGGGTGGTCTGGTGCCTCGCCCCCCTGACCGCCGCCCTGGCTGCAGGCTATGCATTGGTGCTGCCGGCGTGGAACGCAGTGTTACTGGACCGAGTCCCCCAGCAGGGTCGGGGCACGATTCTCGGTCTGATCATGGCACTCGAGGGCTTGGGCGCCGCCCTGGGACCCACCGCAGGTGGGTGGATCGCCGACGTCCAGGGATTGGCGGCACCGTTTCGGTCCGCGGCAGTCGTGTTTGGTGCTGCGGCCATCATCTTCCATCTCTGGTGGCGCGCGGGGTCGGGCCGGCGGGCACCCGCAGTGCGGTGATCCCCCTTGCTGCGCTCATCCTCTCGGTTGCCGGAGTGGGAGGACTCGCCTACACGCTCGGTGCGCATCTGATCGCCTCGGCGGGCATCGGGACGGTTCACCGCGGGCCCGCCCGCCGGCGCGCCGTGGCCCTGACCTTCGACGACGGCCCTGACCCGATCCACACGCCGCGCATCCTGGACACCTTGGCCCCGTATCACGCGCGTGCGACGTTCTTCATCGTGGGGGAGCGCGCGCAAAAGCATCCCGAGATCGTGCGGGCCATCGCCGCAGGACAACATGAAGTCGGAAACCACACGTTCACCCATCCTCACCTGTGGTTACGCTCCCCCCGACAAACGGAGCGCGAGATCACTCAGTGCGCCGATGTCGTTACGGCTCTTACCGGCCAGGCTCCCCGGTACTTCCGTCCTCCCTGGGGGAAGTTCAACTGGGCAGCGTATCGTCACGCCGCGCGGCTAGGCGAGATGCGGGTGCTCTGGTCGCTGCGGGCTGAAGGCTGGTTGCCGACGGCCTCCCCTGACGCCATCGTCCGAACTATCATCCGACGCCTCCACCCGGGGGCGATCATTGATCTCCACGACGGGGGCGGAGTGTCAGGCACTCCGGCGCGGACCGCACAAGCGCTCCCCCAACTGTTAGATGCGCTGCGGGCGTACGGATACCAATGCCTCCCGCTCAACGAATTGCTGGTCCCGGAGTCTGCCCAACCCCGCAGCCTGCGCGAGAAGATGTGGGATTGGTATGAACGCACCTGGGCGGCTTTGTTTGGGGAAGAACCTGTTACCGATGATGGCGCCCTGGCAATCAGCCTGACCCGACACCGCGGCCGTCTCGTTTCACTCCGGGACGGGACCGAAATCCACCCCGGAGATATGATCGGGGAACTCCACTTCCGCCGCGACCACATCTTGCGGATGCACCGCGAGCTCCCCCCGCGAAAGGTCGGATTAGTGCTGCGCCGCGAGCTGATACAATCCTTGGAGGCGCTAGCTGCCCTGGCCGCGAAAGACCCCCGCTACCAGGGCCTGCCCGCCTTTCATGGCCTCTCGCTGTTCTGGCGGGAAGCCCGGATGCTGGGACTTGAATCTGGACCTCTCACGAATCTGTGGCAACGGTGGTCTCTCGGGTGGTACATGCGTATGCTGATGGCCCGGGATCACCCCCTGGGACGCCAACGGCTGGAGATCACTTTTAGGGACATTGGGCATGTGTGGATTTCCCGCACTGCGTTATTGGCGCGGTATGGCCGCTCCTCGGACATGCCCGCTCAGTGATGTCAGCACGATGAGGATGATGCCCCACAAGACGCAACCTGCCTGAGGAGGCCGTCATGCCGCACTACCAGTGGCTCATCGTTGGCGCAGGCATGACAGGGGATTCCGCCGTCAAAGGCATCCGTGAGATGGATGCCACAGGCCCCATCGGCCTCATCGGCGCAGAGCCCTCCCCCCCGTACGATCGCCCGCCGTTGTCCAAGGGCCTATGGAAAGACCAACAACTCGAAAAGATCTGGCGCGACACCCCCAAGGTGGGGGTTGACCTACAGCTCGGCCGTCGCGTGATGCAGCTGGACAAGACTGGCAAGTCAGTGGTGGACGACCGAGGCACGGTATTCACGTTCGACAAGCTCTTATTGGCGACGGGCGGCACCCCCCGCCACCTTCCCTTCGATACCACAGGCAATCGCATCATCTACTACCGAACCGTGGAGGACTACCGCCGACTGCGTGCGCTGACGGGGACCGGACAGCGTTTCGCGGTGATCGGCGGCGGATTCATCGGCTCGGAGATCGCCGCCGCATTGACCCTCAACGGCAAGCACGTGGTCATGCTCTTCCCCGAAGCCGGCATCGGGGCCCGCGTTTTCCCCGCGTCTTTGGCCACGAGGCTCAACGGGTACTATCGCGAGAAAGGCGTGGAGGTGCTGGCCGGGGAGACAGTGTCCGATCTGCGCATGAAAGGGGACCAGACAATTCTCACTACCCAAGGGGGCCGCGAGATCACCGCCGACGGCGTTGTCGCCGGGCTCGGCATCCAGCCGAACGACGAGTTGGCATCGGCCGCGGGGCTTCCCACCGACAACGGCATTCTCGTGGATGAATTCCTCCACGCCGGCCATCCGGATATCTACGCCGCCGGAGACGTCGCGCGCTTTTTCAATCCCGCCCTGGGAATGCGGCTCCGGGTGGAGCACGAGGATAATGCCAACACGATGGGCCACGCCGCAGGCCGCAACATGGCCGGGCAGGCGGCGCCATACCACCACCTCCCGTTCTTCTACTCGGACCTGTTCGACTGGGGCTACGAAGCCGTCGGGGATCTCGACTCGCGCCTCGCCACGGTCGAGGATTGGAAGGAGCCTTTCCGCGAAGGAGTCGTGTATTACCTCAAGGACGGCCGCGTGCGCGGCGTGTTGCTGTGGAATGTCTGGGGGCAGGTGGACAACGCGCGAGCTCTGATCGCCCAGCCCGGTCCGTTTCGCCCCGAGGACCTGAGCGGGAAACTCCCCGCCTAATCTCTCTGTCGCGAACGCGACGGACGCAGCGTGATCAAGATCGTCCGCGTCTGACCCCCAAGCTGTGGAAAGGGCTAGAAGCCGACACTTCTGACCGAAACCGGTGATGGCTACTGCAGGGCGCGGAGGAAGGACGCCAGCGCCGCATTGAACGGCTCGGGCTGCTCCAGATTGCTGACGTGGCCGGCCTCCGGGATGAGGACAAACCGAGACCCCGCGATCGCCGCGTGCATCCGCCGTGCGCTGTCCGGGGGCGTGGCCTTATCGTCTTCGCCTACGACAATCAGTGTCGGCAGGCGGATCGTCGGTAGTAGGGGCGTGCTATCCGGGCGTTCGGCCATGGCCCGGAGTGCGCCGGTCAGTGTAGCGGGTCGCGGCTTGGCCATCTGGTCGCGGAGATCCCGGACCAGGTCAGGGCGGGATTGCAGGGTCTTCGGAGACACCACCAACTTTACAAAGTCATCGAGGTAGCCCGAGGGGCCTTCGCGCTCGATGCGAGCGATGGCGTCATATCGGCGCTGGCGTCCTTCCGGGGAATCCGCGTCCGCGCGGGTATCAAGCAGCAGCAAGGCCTGGACACGATCCGCATGGCGGGCCAAGTAACGAAAGAGGACATACCCGCCCATTGAGAATCCCCCGAGGACAAAAGTCGAGAGCCCCAAGTGTGTGACGAGGGCATGTACGTCCTCGGCGAACTCGTCCATCGACGATGGCGTGCCCTCCGACTCGCCGAACCCGCGCAGGTCACACGTAATCAATCGGACGGTCCGCGCGAGCGGGGTCTGCAGCCGCCACATCTGTCGGGAAAACGGAAACCCATGCAGGAGCAGCACCGGGACCCCGGCTCCCGCCTCCTCGTAGGCCAATCGGATCCCTCCACGGGTAATGTACATGAGCCACTCCTCGACAACGCCTCGGTCGTCTGCGCTGTCCTTCCGTGTTCTGTTCAGCTGGCGGTGAAGGAGATCGGTGTTCGACCGCTGATCTAGCCCAAATCGCGGATGGCTGCCGCGACAGCGTCCGCGACCTTCATGCCAATGAGCATGCAAGTGAGGTTGGTGTTCGCCCGCGGGATCTCCGGCATGATCGAGGCATCAGCCACGTAGATGTTGGTACTCCCGTGGACGCGACCTGTCGCATCCACAACCGCGAGGCTGTCGGAGGACGGACCCATTTTGCACGTCCCGACCGGATGTCGATAGCCCTCGACGCTGTTGCGAATAAACGATTGCACCATGCCCAGGTCCCGCGCCCGGGGGCCCGGATCCACCTCCATCCCAATACTGGAGGTCAGGGGTTCAAGGACGGCCAGTTCTCGGATGAGGTTGAAGCCATCGACGAGCACACTCAAGTCGGCGCCGTCCTGGTCGGAGAGAAAACGACGTTCAATGAGAGGGGTCTGGTCGGGATCTTCGCTGCGCAGGCGCACCTGCCCACGCGAGCGCGGGGCCATATCATAGGCCAGCATCATGAGTTCCAGCGACCCAGCTTCCGTCTCGAAGAGATACGGGAGGAGGTGTAGATCGAACCGTCCCGCAGCCTGGCTGCTCGCAGCCCGGAGGATGACTTGGCTGTGGTAGAGCGCCCCGCGATGACGTTCATCCTCCATCGCCGCCCGCGCGGTCGCCGTGGGCCCGAAGCGCACTGGCACACCAGGATGATCGTGCAGATTGCCCCCCACACCAGGGGCCTCGACGGCGATGGGGATAGTGAGTTCGGTGAGGTGATCGCCAGGCCCAATGCCTGAGCGCATGAGAATCGCGGGGGACCCGTAGGTCCCGGCGGTGAGGATGAACACAGTCGCCGCCAACGCGATCTCCCCCTCCCCGCTGCGGCAGACTAACTCGGTGGCCGTTTCCTGGTCCAGCAGAAAGCGGTCGGCAAGGGTTTGATGATGGACCCTCAGGACCTCACGCACTGGGTCCAGGAACGCGAACGCGGCGTTCCAGCGGGTATGGTCCTCGATGTTGACGTGGAGGGGCGCCACGCCAAGGGGCGGAGTGGGCAAGCTGAGGTCATCGAGTCGGGCGTAGCCCGCCGCTTCGGCCGTCTGTAAGAACGCCTGTTGCCACGCGCACAGCTCACTGTCCCCGAACGGCCGCGTCGGCAGAGCCCCATGTTTGCCGCGATGCACGGAGGCCGATTGCTCGCAGTGTTCCACCTTATCGATCAACGTGAGCAGCGCGGCATGTGCCCAGCCCGCGTTGCCCGCCTCCGCCCAGCGATCGTAATCCTCCGGCATCCCCCACACAGCAGCGCAATGGTTGTGCGTGGAACAGCCGCCCATCACCTTCGCCCGTGGCTCGGGGATGACCGACCCGTCGTTGCGCTCCTCGGTGTATCCCCAGTCGTGGCTGGCAGGCAGGATCCGCACATCGGTCAAATCGTTCGGCCAGTATCCCTCCCCCACCGGCCCATAATCCGGCCCGGCTTCGACGAGACACACGCGCAAGTCCGTGGTGGTGCACAATCGACCGGCGACGGCACAGCCCGCTGAGCCGCCCCCGACGATCACCACGTCAAACTGGTACTCGGCCATTAGGACGTGTTCTTCGAACCGGGAGAAACAAGTTCCCTCCTCCACCGGCGAGCACACGCCCGCCGGAGGCCGACGCGTATGAGTCCCGATGAAGAATCGCGCGATCAACGAGGGCAGGTAACCCGATCGACCATGGTTCCCGCGTCACTCCGCAATCCGCCTCAAAAACATCGGGCCTGCCCCCTGGGCGCACAACCCAGGGTGGCAGGCCCGACTTCTATGCGAGGCTGGATCGTCTACGACGCGGGAGGGTTGTCAACCTCGATGTCCTTCCAGATCGGCAGGACGCCGGGCAGCAGCCACTTGTCCCACATCTGATCGATCTTGGCTTGGAAGTAGTCGATATCGTCCGCGGTGAGGTGGGCGAAGCGACCCTGCCGGACCAGGAAGTCTCGCACCGGCTGACGCCTGGCCCGTTTCTCGGCCAGAGCCTTCGTTCGACCGTACAGGCGCAGCCGATGGTCTTCGACGTCGTACAGCGGCCAGATGCCGCAGTTCACCGCGAGTTCACCCAGCTCGTGCGACAGCATCGGGTCATAGTCCCAACCTTTCGGGCACGGATCGAGCGAGTGAATGAACGTCGGCCCGCCGATCGTCAACGCCTTGCGCACGCGGTTCATCATCTCGACCGCATACGAGGCGCAGACGGTCCCGATATACTTCGATTCCGGGTGGCCCGCAGCCAACATCCCGGCGACATTCTTCTTCCACCGGGTATGCATGATCCGCTTCACCTTGCCCGGCGGGCTGAAGGTGGTGTGGGCCCCGTACGGCGTCATCCCGGACGCCTGAATGTCCGTGTTGGCATACGACTCGTTGTCATACAGGAGGATGAGCACGTTGTACTCCGGGTGCGTCAGCGTCGCGGAGATCGCCGACAGCCCCATATCCGCGCCGCCCCCATCACCGCAGAAGGCGATGACGTTGATGGGCTCTTCCTTGATCTTGCCCTTGCGCATCAACACCTTGAGGGCCGCCGCCGTACCCAGACCCGCCGATCCGGAGCTACCCAGTTGCGTGTGCATCCACGGCACGACCCACGACGTGCTGTAGTAGGTCGTGTTGGCCACATACATGCAGCCGGTGCTGCCCAGCACAATCGTGCGCGGACCCGCGGCCTTGACCATGAGTTTCATCACCAGGGCCGACTCGCAGCCCTGGCATGTCCGGTGGCCGGAGGTGAAGTATTCCTCCAGCGGGACTTTCTTCACACCCTTAAACGGATCGAGTGTTTGGGTAGGCAGCGTTTCGACCGCGTCAGCCATCATCTTCACCCCCGACCACGATGTGGTCCTGCGAATTCAGTCTCTCGGGCGTCACTCGCGGACGCCCACCCAGGTCGTCAACGGTTGCGGCGTGCCGGCCCGCGCGGCAAACAGCATGTCGCTCATGCGCCGGACATCGGGTACCGTTACCTCCCGGCCTCCCAAGCCGCTGATGAAGTCCAGCAGCGGCGGCCGTTTGTCCACCGGGTACAGCGCGGCGCGGATCTCTGTGGCCACCACCCCGCTGACGTATGGCGCGCCAAACGAGAAGTCGCGGTCGATGACGCCTATCGCCCCGAAGCGGCTGAGCGTTTTGGCCAGTTGCTCGGCCGGGAAGGGCCGGAACCAGCGCAGGCGGACGAACCCGACCTTCTTGCCTTCCTTGCGCATCTGCCGAATGGCCACTTTCACCGGCATGGACAGGGTACCCATGCCCACCAGCACCACATCCGCATCCGCGGTCTGGTACTCCTCAAAGAACGGGTTCCCATACGACCGGTTAAAGATGCGCTCGAAGTCGCGGTAGGCTTCGGGAATGACCACGTCGCGCGACCGTTTCATGGCCTCGTCGTTGTGCTTGCGCAACTCCATCAGCCAGTCCTCGTTCACCTGTGGCGCGATCGTGATGGGGTTATCGGGATGCAGCTGCAGGTCACCGCGACTGTATGGGGGCAGGAAGGCGTTCACCCACTCCTGCGGGGGGATTTTCACCATCGACTGCGAGTGGGTGAGAAAGGCCCCGTCGCAGGCGATCGCGCAGGGCAGGAACACCCGGCGGTCCTCGGCGACGCGGTAGGCCATCAGCGCGGTGTCGAGCGCCTCCTGCGCGGAGTCAACCCAGACGAGCTGCCAGCCAAGGTCGCGGACAGCCAGCGCGTCATTGTGTTCAACCCCGAAGGCGCCGGGGTCATCCAGGGCCCGGTTCCCGACCATCGCCACCATCGGGATCCGCAGGGCGGGGGTGACGGTCAGAGCTTCAAACGCGTACATCCACCCGACGCCGCTGCTGCCGCAGAAGACGCGCGCTCCTACGGCGGAGGCGTGCTTGACAATCTCAAACTGGGAGTGTTCGGACTCCGCCACGATGTACTCACAATCCAGCTCCCCGTTGGCCACCAGCTTGGCCACGTACTGCATCACCGTGTCGTACGGGCGGATCGGATACGCGGTGATGACGTCGACGTCGGCCAGCTTGCAGGCGACCGCGATCGCCTCGCTGCCGCTGATGAGGGCTTCTTTCTCCTGCTGCGCCTTCTCGATGACTTTCGCCATGCTCATCCTCCGATCGGCCCGTGAGGTTTTCTTTACACGTTACCCCGCACCGGACTCGTGGGGGTCGGTTACCACCTGCTCGCTAATCTTTTCATCCCCGGTGTCCACGACGCCCACCTTCACGAGATCCTTGATTTCCTCTTCGTACTGGCCGCGGATGCGGAACCCGTGCTCCCGTGGCGGCAGGTGCGTAATCTTCTCTTGCACCCAGGTCTGGTACCCTGTCTTGTCCTTCCTCCAGGCTTCCCACTGACTGGCGTTGTCCGCGAAGGCCGTCTCGTTCACCATCGTGATGCAGTGCTCGACCGGACAGACCGCCTCACACACACCGCACCCGCAGCACGATTCCATATTCGCGTCGTAGTACGCGTCGGGGGTGACGTCAAAGCAGGAGTCGGGACACTGGAGCCAGCACAGCGTACACTTCACGCAGGTATCGAAGTCCACCACCGGGCGCATCGTGCGGGTGGAGAACTTCTTGAAGGTCGGGTTTCGGTCGGGCCGGAACCCGCCGGCCTGCTGGGTCTGGGGATCGGTCATCGCCTTGCCGGCGGGGATCGCCGGGATGGTGAGGCCTTCGCGCAGGTCCTGCCACTTGGGCAGCTCAAACGAGTAGGGCGTTTCGGGGTTCCCCTCGCTCGGTCCCACGACACGCATCTCCACCCGCTCAAAAGATTTCCGAGCGGACCTCACTTTCAAGTCGTCATGCCACTCTTCTTTAATCGCCAGCTCCACCGCGTCCAAGCTGAGTAACTCAGGGAGCACCTTGGCGATAGTCCCGAGGATCCTCACGTCGGTATGGTCGTCCTTGTATACCCACAGGCCGGAGAAACTGGGGATGCCGCGCAACAGCGCGAGCTGGTATGGGAAGTCCTTCCGGTGAGTCATGCCGATAATGGTGTCCGGGTCTTGCATCGACGTCACGATCAACGTCCCGCCGGGCTTCAGGAGGCGGTTGATGGGCTGCAGACCGTACCACGCCCAGGACTCCACGCCCTTGCACAGGGTGTCGTCGACCGAGATGCTGATATCGGTCTCCTTGGGTTCGTACTTGGCCATCCCTTCCTGCAGCGTTTCCTCGTCGGTGGCGATGATGGCAAAGCTCTTGGCGGGGATCCCGTTACGCTCGGGGCTATCCCCGTACCGTCCAAAAGAGATCCCGATCTTGCCGTCGTGTTTGGCGGCGAGGACAATGCCTCGGCTGATATTCTTCGCGAGGTTCTTCTGGAAGATTCCGCGGTACACAATCTCGACTGCAAAGAGGCGTCCCACAGGTTACCCTCCCACGTGTTGTGTCTGCAATCCCAGCACGACGGTTTCGATTTCCTCTAAGTGCTGGCGCATCGCGCCCTCGGCCGCCTGGGCATCGCGGCGGCGCATCGCCTGGAGAATCCGCTGATGCCCGGCCAATGACCGTTCTGGTCGCCCCGTGACCTGGAGCGAGCGTTCGCGGCTCTCTTTCAGCAAACCCATGAGGACGTCGACCACGCGTAAGACGACCCGGTTGTTCGCGGCCGTCGCGATCGCGTAGTGAAATTCAGAATCCGCCTCGATCGCCGACTCCCCTTGTGCGACCCGATCGCGTTGGCGGGTGACAATCTGGGCGAGTTTCTCGAGATCTTCCTCGCTAGCATGGAAGGCGGCGCGGGCGGCGAGGCCGGGTTCAATCATCTTACGGACATCCATCAAATCGGCCAACAAGGTCCGGTGGCGGGCCAACAACGAGGCGACAGGGGTGACGAGAGCATCAGGGCTGAGATCGCGGACGACCGTGCCCTCTCCCTGCCGGGGCTCGACCAGCCCAACGAACTCAAGAACGCGAATAGCATCGCGGACCGAGGTGCGGCTGACACCAAATCGCTCGGCGAGTTCTCGTTCCGGGGGTAGGCGATCACCAGCGCGCAACCGCCCGTCGGCGATTAGCCGCTGGATCTGGGCAACGACTTCCTCATAGACACGAGTCCTGCGGACTGGTGCCAGCTCATCTGTAATTGTGGGAGCGTGGGAGGAGATCGCGATCCTCCACGACTGCGGAGTGGGAGTGGTCTATTGGTTAGACCACTAACACTCTGGCACACGCGCCGCGCGGGTGTCAAGGGGAAACTGACGGTAGCGACGAGGACGCCGGCCTCGTCCAGGCCCGGTCCTAGATCCGCTCCCACGTCTCCCGCCAGCTGGGAGGGAGCGGCAGATCGGCGATCTTAGCGTAGAACACCCACATGCCATGGTGCAGGGTCTCATGTTGCAACAACCGCAACAGGTGCTGTCGAAGCGTAAGCGCCGTCTGTCCCCACTCAATGGGGCCCCCTAGTTGGTCGGGGCTGAGCCCGCGCAGCGCGTCGAGAAGGTCCCCATCCAGGTGACGCATGTAGGCCTCAAGGTTTTCCTTTGACTGCTCCAATTTACGCTGCCGGGGCTGAGGAGAGATCTCCATCCGCCCGCTGCGGATCGCCGCGATGTAACGCTCTTGCATTTCGGCGGCGTGACGGAGTTGCCGAATCAGCGTCCCGAACTCCGGCTGAGGGGAGAAATTCATCACCGGATACGGCAACGCGTGCAGCAGGTCATACGTGAGGCGGCGGGTTTGCTCCCACGTTTGCGCCCACTGCGCGAGTTCAGGAGTGGGGAGCGGGTCGGTCACGGCTCTCCTCGACCTATGGCGACCTGGGGAGGGCGCAGCGTCGTCGGGGTATCGGGCGTCTTACTCAAAACCTCAGTCTTCTCTCCCGGGACGCAGGCGAAGGCGGCTACGGTTTCACACCGCTGGGGAACTTCGTCGTGTAGGCGGCCGCCACGTTGGATACCGAAAGGAAAATCCGTGCGCCCACGAGATCCCGGGTCAGCCGGTTCCACGCGGTCGGATCGACGTATCCCAGCCCATACTGCCTCGCGGCCGGAGTCTGGATGACCGATGCCAGGAAGTCCATCCCGTCGATCTCGTGGGCCCGGTCCAGGCTTGGGTTGTACTTGAGGAGGATCCCCGCCGCGTCCTCCCGGTTATCGAGGGCGTACTGGAACCCTTTGTAATGTCCCGTGACGAACTGCTGGACGATCTGCGGGTACTCGCGGACGATTTTCTCGGTGGTGAAGAGGACATTTTCGGGCCACTGCATGCCGAAGTCATCGGCGTAGGAGTACACGAAGTATTTGTCCTTCACGACGCGCTTGGCGACCAAAACCTCATTGTAGCCCATGGCGTGGGCGAACTCATACTGTCTGTTCATCCAGGCCCCGATCGTGGCGGGGTCTCCCTGCTGGGTGACGATTTTAATGCGCTGCTCCCAACCCGGACCGATCATCGCCTTAATCTGTTTGTCGTATCCGCTCCAGGTGCCCACGGTCCCCTTCACGTCTTTGGGCGAGTTCAATGGCACCCAGGAGAGTAGGTGGAGCGCCGACTTCTGAAAATCGTGCGCCACAACCACGAGCGGGAGCTTTTGTGTTTCCCGCGCCTCTAGAACGTTATAAGGGTAATCGATGCCGAAGACGATCTCGCCGGCGCGTGCCAGGGTCAGGACGCGCTCGATGGGCGATTGCCCCGGACTGCTGACGATCTGCACCTGGAGGTTGCCAAAGTACCCCTTGTCCATGCTGACGGGATCGCCCATCGACTCGCCGGAGATGGGCCAGAGCTCAATAATCGAGACCTTCGGCCCCCCCTGCGCGGCGGCGCCGGCGACCATGAGCAAGGCCGCTCCCAGCGCCACCACTACGGATTGCACCCGCGACATGCGCCACCTCGGTTTCATCGAAAGTGAATCTACGACCCCGCCCCTCCCCGTTCCCTCCTGGCTGTCTAAAGATCGGGAACGATCAACGTGGGAGGCGTGGTCCTCCCTAGACTACAGCAGCAACCGCTGCACACCCGGACGAGGTCTTGTCGGTCTTTTACCGCGCGAGCCGGCGCAGGTGAGTCTGAAAATGTCCTTCAATCTGAGCGTGCAGGGCGGCGAAATCCGTTCCAGGGTCTGTGACCACGTCGCGGGCCACCGCCAGCGGGGCCGTCAACTCCCACCCCCCGGACAGATCAGCGTGGATCGACTGCGCGTCTTCCGTGAGCTCGACTGTGGCCCCCGGTGCCATTTCCGCTGCGACGGCGAGGATCTGCTCCTGCAAGCGCTCGATCCCCAACAGCGTGTACATGACTTCCAACGCGCGGTCGCGCGCATCGGCGGGACTGCGGCCCCGTACGGGGCTCCGCGTCAGGAGACGTCCGGAGTCCAGAACCGTGACGACCGCATTGTACCGCCGCGAGCTATCCGGCCCGTTGATGACGACCCGGAGCTGGCGGCCGTAGACTGTGATGATTTCCGGATCAGTCACAATCACCTTCCCGTGCGTCGATCAGCCGCTGCTTTCCACGGATCCGGAAGCCTCCCCTGCGGGATGACCGTGTAGAATAAACCGGTAATGCTCCGCCGGGTCGATGCTGCGATGCTCGCCATGGTCATCGTCTGGGGCGTGAACTTCCCGATCGTGAAGATCGCGCTCCGTGAGATCTCGCCGATGGTCTTTAACGCCCTGCGGTTCAGCGGCGCCATCGTCCTGCTCTGGACGATCGGGGCACGCGAGGGCACCCCGCCGGTTCCGCGCGCCGCCTGGCCGGGCATCATCGCCCTCGGCCTCCTGGGCAACGCAGTGTACCAAATCTCGTTCATTCACGGTCTGGCCCGGACGACGGCCGACAACACGTCGCTGATTTTTGTCATGGTCCCGCTCTTTGTGGCCGGCCTCTCCGTGGCGCTGCGGATCGAGCGCGTTTCTCCGCGGACGTGGATCGGCATCGTCCTTGGCTTCGTGGGCTTATTCTTACTTGTGAGTAACCCCACTGGACGGCACCTCAGCCGCGCGACGCTGGCGGGCGATGGTCTGATCCTCCTCTCTGTGCTGTGTTGGGCCGCGTACACTGTCTTCTCGCGCCCCTTCCTGCGCATCATGTCCCCGCTCCAGTTCACCACACTCACCATCACCGCGGGCACCCCCGTGCTGATCCTCGCATCGCTGCCGGAGCTCGTCCGGCAACCCTGGGGAGCGGTGAGCTGGGCATCGTGGGCGGCCGTTGTCTTTAACACGGTCTTCTCCCTCTCGCTCGGTTACATCATCTGGTACGCATCGGTGCAGGCAGTCGGTGGACCCCGCACGGCGGTCTACAACAACCTCGTCCCGATTGTCACAGTTGTCGCCTCCTGGGTGCTGCTCGGCGAGACGCTGGGCCTGCTCCAGGCCGCTGGCGCGGCGATCGTGCTCGCGGGCGTGTCGCTGGCCCGAACGTAAGCCCCCGCATCCCCCCAAGTCTGTCACCTTAGGCAGGCGGGCAGAGACCTGAATGACCCCTGCGTTCACGGAGGTTTGAGGCATGCCGGTCCGTTTGACTTCAAGCCTGACCCTCATCGTCTCGCTCCCACTCACCTCCGCCATCACAGCGTCATGGTGATCCTCGCGAACGCTTTCGCACGACGGTTGTCACACTGTCTGGCTGCGTTGCTCGGCATCCTCCTACTCGTTGCTCCGACCCGCACCCTGGCCGCCTCAGAGTGGCAGACGTTTACGCATCCCGATTTGGGATTCACCCTGAGCTATCCCGGGGGCTGGACCGTATCCAAGAACCCAACCGGGATTGTGTTCATGGCCATCGGCCCCAGCTCGGCGAGTGTGCCGACGTTCAAGATGAACATCAACGTCTCTTACGAGGAAGTCCGCGCGAATACTCCTTTGGACCAATACGATGCCCAAAATGAGTCCGGACAGGGGATGCTGTTCCATGGGTACCAACGACTGCGCACGGACAAAACGGTCATCGATGCGTATCCCGCGCTGATCCGCTATTACACCTGGACGAATGGCGGGACCGAACTCTACCAAATGCAGTTGGTGACGGTCGCGGGGACCCACGCGTACGTGGTCACCGGGACGACGGCAAAAGGCTCCACGAAGTTGGCCGATGAGCTCCAGCTACTCGTTAGCATTCTGTTGACCTTCCGACCGCACTAGCAGAGAAACTTACTATGTGGCGGCAGTCCCCCCCCCACCGGCCTCTCCACCCCCTCCCCCGTATTGCCGGACCGGTGCACGAAGATCGCCTGACCCGGACACACTTCGTCCGGCTCATCGCGATCGCCGTGATGGGGGCCACTCTGATGCAACTCGGGTACGTCGCCGCACTCGGTGGACACATCGTCCCCCCGGGTGCGATCGCCGCCCGGCCGTTGGCGGGCGTGATGACATCTACCCTACGCGCCGAGGCTGAGGAGAGGCGCGCGGCCGTTCCGGCTGCGCCACGGCCATCCCCGCACGATGTCCGTGCCATCTACTTGACGTCGTGGGCCGCCGCGACGCCCGCACTCGTGCGCGAGGCGCTGGCCTTAGCGCAGACGACCGAGATCAACGGCGTGGTCATCGACATTAAGGACTACTCGGGTGTCGTGGCCTTCACGACCCACAACCCTCTGATCGAGGCGCTGGGGAGTGACCGATCGCGCATCGACCTCGCGGCCCTTACCGAGCAGTTTCACCGCCAGGGCATCTACGTGATCGTCCGGATCGCCGCCTTCCAAGACCAGCACCTACTTACTGTCAAACCGTCGCTGGCGGTGCGGGACGCGACAGGACAGATCTGGCGCGATCGGCGGGGGTTGGGCTGGGTCGACCCGGGTTCCCCGGAGGTGTGGACCTACCTAGTTGAGATCAGTCGCGCCGCGGTGCGGGCCGGCGTCGATGAATTGAACTACGACTACGTCCGGTTCCCTACCGATGGCAGACTCGAGGACATGCGCTTCCCCGTCACCGACGCTACTCATCAGTCTCGACGACAAGTCCTGCGGCGATTCTATGAGTACCTGACGACGGCGTTGCGCCCCACCAGGGTGCATCTCTCCGCAGACTTGTTTGGATATGCTACGGTGCGTCCGGATGATCTGGGGATCGGCCAAATCCTCGAAGATGCCTTCTTGTACTTCGACTACATTTCTCCCATGGTCTATCCCTCGCACTACGCGTCCGGATTCCTACAGTTTGGCAATCCGGCGGAGCACCCCTATGAGGTTGTGCACTACTCGTTGCAATACGCGGAGAAGCGTCGCCATCGGTTTGCGCGCCTCCTGGGGACCCTACCCGAGGGCGTCGATGGAACCTCTCCGATCGACCATGTGGCCAAGCTGCGCCCGTGGCTGCAAGCTTTTGATATGGGGGCGGCATATCCGCCCTCCGTCATCCGCAAACAGATGGACGCAACCTATGATGCCGGTCTGACATCCGGCTGGTACCTATGGAACCCCGCGAGCCGCTATCACGCTGCCACGTTCCTGCCCGCACGCCGCGAGCAGACCAGCCCCCGCTGAGTCCCGCCACTCCCTAACGCAGGAAGCGCCATTCTCAGCGAGAAACCCAAGGCATCTTGTCGTGTTCCGTGCATCTGAGGGAATCTGTTGGCGCAGCGCGCTGCGTGGTTACAGAGAGGGTTTCGTGCGCTGCCCGTGGCGCCGGCGCCATCCTCTTCGCCGCCTTGATTGTGTCAACCGGGATCGCGGCTCCCGCTCCGTTCCCTGTCATCGGCAAAAGGGCACCAAACTTTCTCCTCATCGATCAGGACGACCATCGCGTTCAGGTGGATCAATTCCGCGGCAAATTCGTGCTACTGAACTTCATCTATACACACTGCACCGATGTGTGCCCCCTCACGACTGCCGCCTTAGCCCGAGTGCAGCGCGAGTTGGTGCTCCGCGGATGGTGGACCAAGGACGTCGTGTTTCTCACCATCACGACCGATCCGCTCCGGGATACGCCGACGGTGTTGCGCGCTTACGCCACCCGCTACAAGGCGGATGTTCGCGGGTGGCACTTCTTGACGGGCGATCTGGGCGCGACTCAAGCCGTCTACAAACAGTATGGAATCGCAGTGCAAGCGCGCAGCGGGAACCTCCAGGACCACACTTCGCCGACGTTTGTCATCGATCGCGACGGCGTCGTCCTCGGTGCCTATGGCACGAACCTAAATCCGGATGCGATCGTCCATGACCTCGCCCAGCTTCGAGCGGGTGGATAAGCCAATCGATGGGATCGATGGGATCTGACGCAGAGGGAGCGGCGTGAGACGCACCACGGTGGCAGGACTTGTGCTCGCGCTTATCCTGGCAGGAGGAAACGCGCCCAGCACGCCCGCTTTCGGCGCGGTACGCACGTGGACGGTCACAGTCGGGGGGACCACCAGAGATTTCAGCGTGTGGTCCAACGCGTTTTATCCGCGCAAGATCGAGATTGCCACTGGCGATACCGTCATCTGGAAGTTCGCAGGGGTTCATAACGTCGCGTTCTTGGGGGGAGAAAAGTTTCCCGCGCTGTTCGTCTCGGAGGGGGATCGGCTCTCCTTCAACCCGCTTGTTGCCTTCCCCGCGGGGGGCACGACCTACGACGGCACCGGCTACCACAACTCCGGCATGTCCCCAGACAACCCTGCCCTCTTCGTGAAGTACACCTACGCCCTGACATTCACCAAGGCGGGCACGTACGACTACGTGTGCGTCGTGCACGGACCGGGCATGGGCGGCACGGTAGAGGTGCAGGATCGGGTCTCGGGAGCGCCGGCGTCAGCCGCCGCACAGGGAGGGCGCGATCAGGCGGCCACGCTCCGGGCGGGAACGGCGGCCCTGGCGGCGTGGAAACCCACCAGCCAAGGCTCCACGGTGGTGGCCCCGATGGTGGGGAGCATTGCCCTCGGCTACTCGCTACTGCGCTTCTCGCGCCTGCCGCTGACCGTGACTCGAGGCGCGACCGTGACGTGGACGATGCAGGATCCCTTCGAGATCCACACGGTGACCTTCACGAGCGGGCAAAAACCCCCCGACTTTGTGCTCGTGCAACCGCAGCCGAAAGGTCCGCCCAAGCTCATGCTCAACCCGAAAACCGTCGCCGTAACCCCTCAGAAGACCTACGATGGGAAAGGCTACGTGAACTCTGGCCTCCTGTACTCAACCAGTACCCCGGGGAATGTCCCGCGCAGTTACAGCCTTACTTTCACCACGCCTGGGCGTTACGAGTACTGGTGCATTGTCCACGTGCCCGAGGGCATGAAGGGCGTCATCATCGTCCGGTAGGCGCCGATGCCCCGACTCCTGGGGTGGTGGAACAGGGCCGCGCGGCCCCTCAAAACTTACGCGGGACGCCGCTGACTTGCATCCGCACGGGGACCCCCTGCCACGTATGCGGGACTTTGGCCCGCACAGGGCTCGCGGGTTCAACCACCATGACAACGATCTCATAGCGGCCCGAGCCTCGTTTCGCGATCCCGGCGCCCACAAATCCCTCCTCGGCGGAGAGCGCCCTGACCAGGGTCTCCTTTGCCCGCTGGACCTTCTCCGGAAGACGTGCTGCCATGCGTACCGGTTCCCCTTACGCGGGGAGGCTCACAGCGAACTGGCGCAAGATGCGCGGGATGGGAATCGCAAACGTGACGGTGTCACTTCCGGCGAACAAGAGGCCGACAACCCGTCCAGCGGCGTCCACGATGGCCGAACCTGAGTCGCCCGGCCGGCTAAACGCGCCCTGAACACCTTCGATGACCATGACATCGTCCATCCGGACGACCCCCTGTTCGTAGCGAATATTGAATGCGTCGAAGTGCAGCGTGCGGACGATGCCCTCCGTGACGCCGGTCGTCCGCCCAGATTTTCGCACCAGCAGGTTGAGCGTCGGATCGTCCGCCCCGGTCGGGTCTCCCAGGCCCAGAATCGCAGGGGCTCCTGTCATCGCGGTGTCGAATTGCGCGATCGCCGCATCCATCAGATTGGGGGTATTGTTGAACACGAGGGGCACAAAACGCGCGAGCGTGGCGACGCGATCGCCGGGGCCGCCACCATCCAGGGTCGCCGGCTGCACGACGCTGGCGCCCTCGCTCGCCCGATTCTCGTCTGCGAGCACGTGGTTATTGCTCAACACGTAACGGGCCGGGGGAGTCGCTTGGTCAGAGACGATCACGCCCAGGGTCCCGGCATAGCGCGCCTTCACCGCCTCGGGTCCCAGACTCCCCGACACGCCTCCCGGCACCGGACGATGCCGCTGCTGATTGGGAATCTGGAATTTTTTGGCGTAGCCCACTCCCTCGATGTCCGTAGGAATCCCACCAATCGTCGAGGGGATCCGCTCAGACCGTGCGATCTTGCCCTTGGGGTACTTCCGGGCCACGAGCACCTTCACACACAGCTCCCCCGTCCGCTGGTTCGCCACGACTTTCTCGCCGATACCGATCCCGACCAAGTTCACCCCCGGGGCGGGGTGGTACTGACGCTTCTTGCGCACCACGGCTGCGCGGAGAATCTGCCGGGTCACCGCAGGCACTAAGCGGTCGCGGAGGCTCGTCTTTGCGAGCAACAGATCAGCGGTGATCTGGCCAAAGATTGATCGACTCACGTAAAGACTCCTGACCCTAGCGGGATGTCGCCATCTTCTTAAACAACTGGATCTGGCCGAGATGGTAGCCCGTGTGTTGCATCGAGTGCATCACCGCCCACGCGCGCGTCGCGCGCCGCCGGCTGCCGCGCAGCTCGACCTCGACTTCGGTCATGAGGTCTGCCCCTGTGAGCTTCTGCACCACCTCGCGCACCTCTGTATGGGCCCGGCGCAGGTCGTCCACCAACGGCCCTTTTGAGAGTCGCTCGCGTCCAAATTCCGCGCTGCGGTCACGTTGCATAGCCCGGCCCCCCGCAACCTCGCCGATCCAATAGCGTTCAGATGCGGCGATGTGACGCAGAAGGATGCCGATCGTGTTGCTCAGGGATGGGTGGACCCAGTTGATTTCCTCCTCCTTTAACGGGTCGACCGCTGCAAGAATATCGGCATGCAGCAGGTCCAGAACCTGAGTGAGTGATGCCCCTAACGCATCCAACGAACCACCTCGTGTTTAGGTCATGGTGAACACTCGCCCCGCAAACCGGAGCGCAACTAACTAACTGTATTCGACACACGGGGAGGGAGGAGTGCGTCCCAGAGATATCGAACACCTGTTCGTATAGGTCCCTTCTAATGACTCTGGATCAGATTCTCGATCAGCTCAGAGCGAATCCCCTCCGCGCGTCCCGAATCGCGGCGTGGCGAGAGTTCCCCGCCCAACCAGCCCAATTCGCGCCTTTCCCCACCGCGGTCGCCCCCGCGCTTGCGGGGGCGTTGCGCCGGCGGGGGATTGCCTCCTTGTACTCTCACCAGGCTGACGCATTCACGGCCGTGCACCAGGGCCGGAACATCGTCGTCGTCACGCCGACAGCTAGCGGAAAAACGCTGTGCTACAACCTGCCCGTCCTCAACCGTATCCTCGAAGAGCCCGGCGCGCGGGCCTTGTACCTGTTTCCCACCAAAGCACTCTCCGCCGACCAAGTGGATGAGTTGCACCAGTTGGTGAACACCCTCAGTGCCGACATCAAGACCTACACGTACGACGGGGATACGCCCGCGTCCGCCCGCCGCGCCATCCGCTCAGCGGGCCACGTCGTCGTCACCAATCCCGATATGCTGCACACGGCGATCCTGCCGCACCACACGAAGTGGTTGCGTCTGTTCGAGAACCTCCGCTACGTCGTCATCGATGAGCTGCACCAGTACCGCGGGGTCTTCGGCAGCCACGTGGCCAACGTCATCCGCCGTCTCCACCGGATCTGCCGATTCTATGGCAGCGCCCCGCAGTTCATTTGCACCAGCGCGACCATCGGGAATCCCCAGGAGCACGCCGAGCGACTGCTCGGCCAGCTTGTCACACTCATCAATCGCAGCGGGGCGCCGTCCGGAGAGAAAGTCATCGCGTTCATCAACCCTCCGGTCGTGAATCGCGAACTGGGTATTCGCCGCGACACATTGCTGGAAGTTCGCGATCTGGCATCAGATCTGATCCGCAACATGATTCCGACGATCGTCTTTGGACGCAGTCGGCTGGCCGCCGAACTCCTGACAACCTACCTGACCGAACTCGCCCGCGAGCACGGGCACGACCCAGCGATGGTGCGGGGGTATCGGGCGGGCTATCTGCCCTCCGAACGCCGCGCGATCGAGCGGGGGCTACGGGAGGGAACCATCCGTGCGGTGGCCACGACCAACGCGTTGGAACTAGGCGTGGACATCGGGCAGCTGTCGGTGGCTCTATTGGCCGGGTACCCCGGGACGATCGCATCGACCTGGCAACAGATGGGCCGCGCGGGCCGCACGACCGACCTCTCCGCGGCATGCCTCATCGCCACCAGCAACTCCCTGGACCAGTACCTCATGAACCATCCGGAGTACTTCTTCGACCAGTCGCCTGAGCACGCCCTGATAAACCCTGACAACTTGCTGGTGTTGACCAGCCACCTCAAATGTGCGGCATTCGAGCTCCCCCTCGAACACGCCGAGCCGTACGGGGCCGCGGTCCCCGTCGAGATCCTGCAACACCTCCAGAGACAGCGCATTGTGCACGACGATGGGCAGCGCTGGCACTACGTGGCCGAACGCTTCCCGGCGGAGGAGATCAGCCTGCGCGCGGCGTCGACGGAAAATGTGGTCATCATCGATGACACCGATCCCACCCCTCACGTCGTCGGGGAAGTCGATCTCGCCTCCGCCCCCGCCCTGGTACACGAGCACGCCATCTACATGCACCTGAGCCGCCAGTACCATGTGGAGCGGCTGGACTGGGCGCAACGCAAGGCGTACGTGAAGCGCGTGGAGGTCGACTACTACACTGACGCGGAGATCGCCGTAGGCATCACTGTGCTCAGAGAAGACGCCACTGCTCGCGGGCGGCTGCCCCGGGCGCACGGCGATGTGGTCGTGACCTACCGCCCCACGATCTTCAAGAAACTGAAACTCTTTACACAAGAGAACATCGGCTGGGGGCGCATCCATTTGCCGGAGACGACAATGCACACCACGAGCGCGTGGTGGTCGATCGCCCCCGAGAGTACCAGGCTCGAATCGGTCCCCTGGACCAACGACCGTCTCCAGGGGGCGCTAGCCGCACTGTCTCATGCCCTCCACAACGTCGCCCCCCTGTACTTGATGTGTGATCCTCACGACCTCGGCCGCGTGTACGAGATTCGCTCCCCGCACACCGGCTCTCCCACCATCTACCTCTACGAACGCGCCCCCGGCGGCGTGGGCCTCGCGGAGAGATCGTTCCGTCTGCACGATGATCTCATCGCCTCCGCGCGTGACCTAGTTGCCTCCTGCGCCTGCGAGCGGGGCTGCCCGAGCTGCGTCGGCCCAGTTCTGGACGTCGGCAGCACGGGCAAAGCCGACTGTCTCGCCATCCTGCGCGATGCGTGCACGACGGCGATGGCCACGGCGTGAACCGGGACGGCATGGGGACCGCAGGATACGACATCCACACCCGCACCTGGCCTCTCGACCGTGTCCACGGGGTGCACTCGCTCGCCGACGCTGTCGAGGTCGGACGCGCCGCGGGGCCTGCCGGCACCTCCGTCGCGTGGCTCGACACGGAGACCACCGGCTTAGCCGGGGGGACCGGGACCTACGTCTTCCTCATCGGCGTAGCGACGGTGGATGACGGCGGCATCAGCCTCACTCAATACTTCCTCCGCGACCTCGCCGCCGAACCTGAGATGCTCGATAATGTCGGCACGCACCTCCATCGCTTCGACGCCCTCGTCACATTCAATGGCACGCGGTTCGACCTACCGCTGCTCCAGACCCGGTTTCTCCTCTGCCGCATCCGCGCTGGCCTTGAAATCACTCACCACCTTGACGTGATGGGCCTGGCACGGCGATTGTGGCACCGCCGTTTGGGCGGTTACAGCATGGCGCTGCTTGAGCAGACCATCCTGAAGGTCGAGCGCGCCGCCGATGTCCCCGGGTGGATGATCCCGTCCCTGTATGTGCAGTTTTTGCACACGGGCGATGTCGATCTTCTCGAGCCGGTGTTCGCCCACAACGCGCACGACATCCTCTCCCTCATCGCGCTCCACGGGATCGCTGGAGATGTCCTCGCCCATCCGGAGCGCGTCCCCGTGACGGTCGACTGGTTTGGCCTGGGCCGTCTGCTCGACGAACGCGGCCGGGCAGAACCCGCGTCTGAGTGCTATCGGCGGGCTCTTGAGGACGAAGGCGACCCCGGCGTCCGGCGCCGCGCGGTCACCGCGCTGGCCCGCCACTACCGCCGGACCGGGCAACGGGCTCCGTTGCTGACCCTGTGGGCGGGGGAGGTCGAGCGGGGCGTGCTCCCGCGCTGGCTGGCCTTAGAGCGTCTGGCGATGATCTGGGAGTGGGAGTTCCGCGACCCCCACCGCGCCCTCGCATACGCCGACCAGTCCTTCGCCGCTCTCGGTAGCAACCTTCCCGCACTTCAGCAACGGCTGATGCACCGCCGACAACGACTGCGGCGGAAACTGGCCGCCACAGAATCCACCCCCGACTCTCGCAATGGTGCGGCGAACCTTAGATGGACTTCAGCTCAAACCGAAGGGCGGATATTCATCGCGAAGTAGGGCAAAGTACGCCACAACGCGGTAGGTCCAGCGGTCCACGCCCACGAGGAAGTCAAACAACCCGCGCGGGAACTGCTCCGTGAAGAGAATGGCGAAGAAGGCGATGATGTACCCAACAATTGCCGCGATCCACAAGGCAAGTAGGACGATGTAATGCGGGACGAGTAGCAGCCACTTCACAAAGATCAGCCACCGCGAGAGATGTTCCGGATAGTCGACCTCATAGGTCACGGGGTACGCCCCGGGGGCCCAGCTAAATGGCGGGTACGCGTCGCGCATCAACCCTGTATAGACGCCCACCTGCGCGCTCCATCGCGCCGTCCCCACCCACAAATCAAACAATCCGCGCGGATAGCGTTCGGTGAAGAGAATCCAAAAGAACGCGATACCCGAGCAGGCCAACTGCAGAGGCCCAAAGGCATACCGGAGGAGGACGTAGTGTGGTACAGCAAGCAGCCACTTGACAAGGACCATCCACCGCAAGAACCGCCCAGGATACTGCACGTCAAAGCGAACCGGATAGGATGCGGCCGTGGCCATCGAGTCACCCCCGATGCTAGAGTAAGTCCACAGGTGAGTTCGGGATGACTGAAGCTTTTTCCGCCAAATTTATCCGCGTCATCGACGCCAACCGCTCCGTCAAAGACGAGCTCGCGGCGGCGATTCAGCTGCAATCCACGCGTCGGCGCATTTCCGTGACGGATCTCATCAATCCGCGCAAAGCCTTTTTCAGCCGCACGCATCCGGAAGTACCGCCGTCCGCGGACCGGGCACAGGCCATGCTGGCCGGCACGGGCTTTCACAACGAGTTCGAACGCGCGGTGTCTACCGAAGAGTTCGCCGAGCAGCTGGTGGAGTACGAAGGGATCGTGGGAAAGATCGACATCTACGAGGACCTCCCGGTGGAACTGAAGACGACACGATCTCTGCGCCCCGGGCTGGAATCCATCTACCCCCAGTACGTCGATCAGTTAGGCGCGTACGCCGTGATGACCGGACGGATGAGCGGTCACCTCCTGCTCTATGGCCGGGGAGAGTTTGGACGACCGCCGGAGCTCCGCGCATTCCAGGTCGAGTTCACGGATCTTCCGGGCATTGGGACCGAAATGCTCCACCGCCGCGATCTCCTTCGCCATGCGTTAGAGACGGGCGACCCGACCGGCCTGCCCCGCTGCATCTGGCTCGGTCGGTGCGAATACCAGGAACTGTGCGGTTGCGAAAGTGCGCCGGAGATTGGCCCGCTTGTGGGGGCAAGCAGCGTCAGCATCCACCCTGACGAGCAGTTAGAGACCCTGTTCGCCGGCCGACTACAGATGGGCAAGGAGCAGTTATCCGGCTTCCGTTTCTACCACCTCGCCTTCCCCCGCAAGGCCGCCTTCGGTCTCCTTGACGATGGCGACGACGCCGCCCCGACGACGCAGGACCGGCTGGGACAGTTGAACCGCCGCGGTTTCTTCCGGGCGCTGGACGACGTGCTCTACCGAGGCATGCCCGGGGCTTTCACCAGCGTTCCGGTCCGAGTCGGGAAGCTGGCTGACCGTGTCCGCCTCTGCCGCGGTGTCCCCACCATCCTGAAATCGTCCAAGGCGCGGGACTTCATCGAGCGCAAGCGCCTGCCGGCCGAACGCCCGTGGAATGTAGACACGCTGGCCTTCCAGTGCGCTCTCCTCGGAGCGGAGATAGGCCGGCTAGTCCTGTACTACGAGGCCATCCCAGAAAACAAGTTCATGGTCTATGACGTGATGTTCTCCGACCTCCCCGCAGTCCGCGCTGAGCTCGAACGCCGTCTTCACCTGCTGGAGTCGGGAGCACCTCCTGCGGAGCTGCCACCCTGCCCGGCCTGGATGGCCAAGAACTGCCCCTATCGGGATCGCTGTGGCTGCGGAGACGCCGCATAACACGCCCGCCACGTTTTCTCAAGCCATTATCCCCGGTCCGCGCGGCGCAGGGCCCCCTCAGGTCCCCCGCGAAATCATCCTCATGGAAATTTTCCGCCCTGAGGACGTGCCAGCTGAGGAACCCGAGAACATGCCCGGCGTCAAGATCCGCTGGGTCATCGACCGCAAGCGTGGCGCCGAGAACTTCGCCATGCGCGTCTTTGAGGTCGACCCCGGCGCGGCGACTCCGTTACACAACCACTGGTACGAACAGGAGATGTACATCCTGGACGGTCAGGGAGCCCTGGTCAGTGACAAGAGCGAGTCTCCCATTAAAGAGGGCCACGTCCTCTGGGTTGCCCCTTATGAAAAGCACCAGATTAAGAACACGGGACAGACGACCCTAAAGTTCATCTGCTGCGTGCCACAGAAGACAAAACCATAAGTCTTTTCCTCGATGTGATCGGGGGAGGGAACCTGATGTCGTGGCGTGCGCTTGTCGCAGTCGCTGTGCTCGTGCCGCTGTCCACTGCCGGGTGGCAGATCCCCGCCGCTGCCCAGCGCACCCCGGTCGCCATTACGGTATGGTTTCCCCTTCCCACCGGCGGGTCGCTGAAGGAAGCGATGGACGACCTCGTCGCCCGGTTCAACAGCGCGCAGACCGACGTGAAGGCGAACTTGGAACTCACGGGGGACTACGGGCAGAACTACCAAAAACTGCAGACCGCCATTGTCGCGGGCACCCCGCCGGATGCCGCGATGATGGAATTGATGCAGATCCCCGAGTTCGCGCAGGCGGGAGTGCTCGCGCCGCTGGACGACTGGGCCAAGCAGTCCGATTTCAACTTCTCAGACATTGCCCCGGCCTTGCTCGGGAACTCCTACTGGAAAGGCCGGCTCTATGCCCTCCCCTGGCAACGGTCTACGACGATGATGTACTACAATATCGACGCCTTCAAGGAAGCGGGGCTCCCGGAGTTCTCACCCCCTGCGACCTGGGACGACGTCCAGCGCCTCGGGCCCAAACTCACCGTGCGGCAAGGCAGCCAAATCACGCGCTATGCGATCGAGGGGAATTTTAATCAGGACTGGTTGTTCGAAGGACTTGTGTACTCCTATGGCGGCAAGGTGATCAGTGACGACGGGAAGCGCGCGGTGTTCAACGAGGCGCCGGCCGTGCGCGCGCTCACGATGCTGCGCGACCTCTCCAAGAAAGACCGCACCCTAAACGTGAACCCCAACTTCTCTCAGATCATCGAGAACTTCATTGCGGGGCGGACGGCGATGATCGTCCACAGTTCCTTCGCCCTGTCCCTCATTACCACCAATGCACGTTTCCGCTGGAGCGTCGCTCCCATTCCTGCGGGACCCGCAGGGCCGGTCCACAACGCCGGCGGCGGGAACTTTGTCCTCTTCGCCAAGACCACTCCGGAGCGGCAGCGGGCCGCCTGGGAATTCCTGAAGTGGATGACCTCACCCGCTAACACAGCCTTCTATTCAATGCGCAGCGGCTACCTGCCCGTGCGCGTGAGCGCGGTCGAGAACCCGCAGCTGAAAGAGTACTACCGCTCGTACCCTATGGCCAAAAAGTCACTGGAGATTTCACTGCGATACGGCCGAGGGCGCATGATCGTGCAAAACGTCGAAAAAGGCGTCCGCCAGTTCCTCAACCCCGCCTTGGAGGCCGTGCTGCTCGGCAGCGCGGATCCTCAGCAGGCGCTCGACGACGCCGCGGCGAAGGCGACCGCCGAACTCGGGAAGTAGGCGCTGAGGGCGGGCGAGCGCCCGTCCTCCCCTCTGCGTGACGGGGCACGGTTCTTCCCGGTGGCGCGACGTGCTAGTCGGGTACGCCTTCTTACTGCCGTCCCTGCTGCCCCTCGTCCTCTTTACGCTCTATCCCCTCGCGGATTCCGGATATCTATCACTGACGAAGTGGAACCTGCTGTCGCCCGTCAAGCAGTTCGTCGGCCTGTCGAACTACGCCGCAATGCCCCGCGATGCGGTCCTCCGCCAGGCTCTCGCCAACACGATCCTCTATACGGTGACCGTCGTCCCCATCGGCGTCATCGTCGGCTTTGTCCTTGCGCTCCTGTTGAACCAGCCCTTGCGACTGCGCGCGCTGTGGCGGGGGATCTTCTTTCTCCCCACAGTGGTCCCACTCGCCGCGTTATCCGCTGTGTGGCTGTGGATCTACGATCCTCATTTTGGACTCATGAACTACGCCCTGCAGCAGCTGCACCTGCCCACCAGTACGTGGTTGCAGAGCCCGACCTCCGCTCTGTGGGCCATTGTGCTGATGATGATTTGGCAGACCGCCGGCTACAACATGGTCATCCTACTCGCCGGGCTGCAGAACGTTCCCGAAGAACTGCAGGAAGCGGCGCGGCTCGACGGCGCCGGGTGGGGCGTACTCCTCTGGCGGATCACCGTCCCGATGCTGTCGCCGACCTTCTTGTTTCTGATCGTGGTGTCGGCCATCCAAGCGTTCCGCGTCTTCGATCCGATCTACGTCATGACCCTCGGCCTCGGGGGGCCGGCGAACAGCACGACCACCCTTGTCTTCCACCTCTACCGTCAAGCGTTCGCGTTCCTGGAAGTCGGCTACGCATCGGCCATCGCGTACGTGATCGTCGGGATCGCCTTGGTGTTTACCGCGGCCCAGATGGGGCTGGCCAAACGGTGGGTCACGTATGACTAGCCAACGAGCCGGGCGCATCGGGACATACATCACGGTCGTCGCCCTGGCGGTGGTCTTCGCGCTCCCCTTTGTGTGGATGCTTACGACCGCCGTGAAACCCCACGACGAGATCTTCACGTATCCTCCGCGGTGGATCCCCTCGGTGTGGAAGGTCGGCAACTTCGCGGCGGCCTGGACCAAGGCGCCGTTTGCACGGTTCTTTTTCAACAGTGCTGTGGTTACGGCATCGATCGCAGGGATTCAGCTGGTAACCGCCTCCCTGGCCGCCTACGCGTTCACCCGGCTGCGCGTCCCCGGCAAGAACGTGCTTTTCGTAGCGTACCTGTCCACCATGATGGTCCCGAGCCAGGTGACCCTCATCCCGAACTTCATTACGCTGAAGAACCTGGGGTTGCTGAACACCTACGGGGCTCTCATTCTCCCGTTCGCCGCGACGGGGTTTGGCACGTTCCTAATCCGCCAACACTTCATGTCCATCCCCCAAGAACTGTTTGACGCGGCCACGGTGGACGGCGCGAACCACCTGCACACCTTATGGCACGTGTGTCTCCCTCTATCCCGGCCCGCGCTCGCGACATTCGCCTTGCTCACCACTATGTGGCACTGGAATGACTTCTTCTGGCCGCTGATTGTGACGAACTCGGTCAACATGCGCACGATGCCCCTCGGCTTGGTCGTCTTTACCCACTCTGAACAAGGGACATCGTGGGACCTGCTCATGGCCGCTGGCGTGTTTACTGCCCTGCCCGTTGTCGTCTTGTTCTTCGCCGCCCAAAGATACTTCGTCCAGGGCATGGCCCGAGTCGGCATCAAAGGCTGAGGGCAGTACGAAGATCTCTGCGGGGGAGCGGATCGTCTGGGCGGGAGGACGCGGACCTAGTTTCTTAGACGCAGTCCCTGACGCACACCTTGCACATGCTCCAGGACGCTCGCGACCACCAGGATGGCGATAGTCACTGCGCTGGGCGATGTTAACCAGATCGCCCCGCCGACAGCTTCAACCGCGGTAAAGTCTGCGACGCGTCTGAGGCTGAACGTCCCGGTTGTGGCCAGGTTGATGATCGCATGTTCAATATCCAGCCCCACGAACACAATCGCAAAGGTCTGCCACGCAGGCGTCTTCAGTACCAGCGGGAGGATCCACGCAACCGCCTCGACGGCCACACCCGCGACGACCAATCCCAGCTCACGAGCCGGAGGGAAGAGGCCTTTGATCCCCCGGAACCGGACCAGCTCTTCGATCAAGATCCCCACCAGGAGGAACCCCGCCGCCACCGCCACTGCGGCTGTCGTGGTGAGCCGTAGCCACTGGACGAGAACGACGACCTCAATGCCGGTCAGTAGCGCCGCCAACCCATTGATATTGACCATCGAGACACCTCGTCCACTCCATCCCCCGGTCCTTGAACTCCTCCGAGGGGGGAGAATCCGAAAGAACAGTCCTATGAGCGTATCATGCCCGAGAGGCTACCCCTCATCCTCTGTCGTCACGAGAACTTTCAAGCTCTCCTCGCGGATTGACTGATAGACCTCGCGCCGAAGACGAATGAACCCGTCGGAGTCGAGGACGGCCACAGTCCGTGGACGCGGGAGGGGAACCCTGACCTCGTGTTTGATCCGACCGGGCCGCGCGGTCATGACGTAGATGCGGTCCGCGAGCAAGATGGCTTCCTCGATGTCGTGGGTGACAAACAGCACAGTTTTGTGTGTTTGCTCCCATACCCGCAAGAGCAGTTCTTGCATCAGACTCCGTGTCTGCGCGTCGAGCGCACCGAAGGGTTCATCCATGAGGAGAATCTCCGGATCGTTTGCCAGCGCGCGGGCGATGGCCGCGCGCTGCTGCATCCCTCCCGACAGCTCTTTGGGGTACGCGTGCTCAAATCCGGCGAGCCCCACCAGGTCGATGTACCGGCGGGCCACCTGCGCATACTCCTCCGACGGGCGTCCGCTTAAGCGCGGACCAAACTCCACGTTGCCCTGAACGGTTAGCCAGGGGAACAGCGTATACGATTGAAACACCATCCCGCGATCAGCCCCCGGCGCGGTCACCCGCTCGCCGTCCAGGGTGACCTCGCCCGCCTGCGGCCGGCTCAGCCCCGCGATGACCCGCAGGAGCGTCGACTTCCCGCAGCCCGAAGGGCCAACGATGCACACAAATTCTTTGTCTTGCACGGTGAGGCTGAGACCGTCGACGGCGACGACCTCGCCCCCCCGTCGGCGATGGAAGACGACCGACAGGTCGCGGATGATGAGCTTCGCGTCGGTCATGCCCGCGCCGCCCTCCTCGCGCTTCCCCGCCGGAGCGCGGGGGAGCCGCCATGCGGTGTCATACTTTCGGAGACCACGGCAGCAACTTCCGATGCAGCCACTTGAAAACTACGTCAAAACACAGGCCAAGCACGCCGATGGTCAAGATTCCCACGAAAATGCGGTCAGTATACAGCCCGCGCATGGAGTCCAGGATGAGGTACCCCAGACCGCGACTAGAAGCAACCAACTCGGCCACAATCAAGTAGGTCCAGGCCCAGCCCATGGTGATGCGCAGGGTATCCATTACCCCGGGCAGAGTCGCGGGCACTAGGACCCTTGAGAAGACAGTCCGCCGCTTAGCACCCAGCGTGTAGGCACTATCGAGCAAATCCTTACTGACATTCGCGGACACATCAGCGACAAGGAGGACCAGCTGAAAGAATGTCCCGATGAAAATCACCGCCACCTTTTCCGCCGTCCCGATCCCGACGTACAAAATGAGCAGGGGGATCATCGCGCTCACAGGGAGGTACCGGACGAAATCGACTACCGGTTCGACCACCGCCTCCACGAGCTTGAAGGTACCCATCAAAATCCCCAACGGGACAGCGGCGAGAACGGCGAGGGCCCAGCCCGTCACGATCACTGCGAGGCTCGCCTGCGCGTTGACGATCAAGCTGCCGTTGCGCAACAGGTCCACGGCGGCTCGGGCAACAGCAGACGGAGACGGCAGGAACAAAGGCTGGACGAAGCCGCCGTAGGTCAGGACGATCCAGACCACGGCGAGAACGGCCCCAGAAGCGGCGACGCCGCTGACGTAGGTTCGCGGCGCCACCGGCTCGTGCGGCCGCAGCGCGTCGTTGAAGGCGGAAACGAGCCGGCTCCGCAACGTGCTGGATGCGCGCGGAGCCGGTCGACGTGCGCGAGACAGCGGACGGCTACTTGGCAATGAATCCCGGGTTGATGATGTCAGAGGCCTTCAGACCTTCGATCTGGACCTTGCCCTGCTTGGCCCAGAAATCGATCGCGAACTGACCCGTCTTATACGCTCCTCCCCCCGGGGCGAAGAACGCTTTGTTCATCGCGGCGTCGTAGTACCGGATCCCTGTGAGGGTCGCAGCGAATTCCTTGGGGTCTTTCAACCACCCGCCCACGGCATCGGCCATGATCACGTTGCTTTCGTCGGGGTGCGCCTTCACATACTCCACACCCTGGTGAAAGGCGTCGACCACTTTGTAGACGACCGCGCCGCGGGTGGTGAGGACCTTCTTGGGAAAGACCAGCACGTCGACGATCAGCCCAGGCGTCTGCGAGGAGTCCACGAGCAGTTGCCCGTGCGGTGCCTGTTTGCCCTTCGTCAACCAGGGCTCCCACGTGACGGCGGCGTCCACCTTACCGGCTGCGAATGCCGCGCCCGCGTCATCGGCGTTCATGTTCACCGTCACCACATCGCTGAACGACATGCCATTCTGCTGCAGGATGTACCCGAGGAAGAATTGACTGACGGAGCCCTCGCCGTACGCGACCTGCTTGCCCTTCAGGTCCTTCACCGATTTGATCTCTTTACGCGCCACGAGACCGTCGCCGCCCTTGCTGTCGTCAAACGCCATGACCGCGGCGACCTGGAAGTCGGGCTTCACCCGCAGCACCATTGTGTCGATCGTGGTCATCAGGCCGTCGATCTGGCCTGCGGCCAGGGCCACATAACGGGCAGTCGAGCTCTCCATCTTGATGAACTCAACCGTAACGCCGGCGTCTTTGAGGAAACCTTTCTTGTCCGCGAGGAACAGCGGGCCGTACCCCACCCACACGGGATACCCGATTCGCAACACTTGCTGCGCCGGGGCCGCCGCGGGCATCAGGAACACGGTCGCCAGTAATGCGACAGCGAGGAGAACAGCTCCTAATTTCCCCATCATGAAATCTCACCTCCGAGTGCTCTAAGGGTTACCCGCAGCCCTGACCGAATCCTTGTGGCGGCGCTGTCGTGTCGCCGCGATCACGGAGAGGATCTCGAACACGATGTTCGCGGCCAACAGCGAGGTGATCCCTGCATGGTCGTATGGAGGGGACACCTCCACGACATCCGCGCCCACAAGCGGGACACCTACCAACGCCCGGACGAGCTCGAGAGCCTCCCGACTCGTCAAGCCGCCGACCTCGGGCGTTCCCGTCCCCGGCGCAAACGCCGGATCTACGCCGTCAATGTCAAACGACAGGTAGACCGGCCCCCCGTGCACGGCCCGCAGTTGGTCTGTCACCCAACCGAGCCCCTCGCGGGCCAGCTGCGGCGCGGTGACCCACCGGATGCCGTTCCGCCGCGCGAAGTCGAAATCTGCCTCCGCATAGACCGGCCCCCGGATCCCGATCTGGACGACGCGCTTGGTGTCGAGGAGCCCCTCCTCCACGGCCCGCCGAAACGGAGTGCCGTGGAAGTACCTGTTCCCGAAGTACTCCTCCCACATGTCCTGATGGGAATCAACGTGCACCATCCCCACCGGCCCGTGGCGGCGGACCACCGCCCGCAGCAGGGGCAACGACAGGGAATGGTCCCCTCCCACGCACAGCGGGATGACCTGCGCATCGAGGAGAGCACCGACGGCCTGCTCCACGCGGACGAACGTATCCTCGATCCCGATCGGGTTGACATCGACATCCCCGACATCCGCCACGCGCAGCAGTTCAAACGGGCTGACCTGAAGCGCGGGGTTGTAGGGCCGGATGAGGCTGCTGTGCTGTCGGATCTCTCGGGGGGCGAACCGAGACCCCGGTCGGTATGAGCTCCCCCCGTCGAAGGGAATGCCGAGCAGAGCCACATCCAGCCCGGCGACGTCACGTGTGTGGGGCAGCCGCATGAACGTCGCGAGCTGTGCAAAGCGCGGCGAGCGGAAAGAGTCCGCAGGACGGAACTCGGACATGCGCACCCTCCGAGGAGACACTCGATGGTTACGTCAGGCGCGCCGCCGCTCCTTTCGCTTCTCCCTGCCAGTGCTCATCAATGAGCGCCGATACGTTGGCCAGCAGCACCGCAGCCTCGTTGTCAACGTAAAAGCGGCGATCTGCACAGTCCCGGGTCATCATGGCGATTACATACCGGCTGTTGCGGCGTTCGACAAGGGCAACATCATTGCGCGTCCCTCGAATCGCACCGCTCTTCGAGGCCACCGTGACCACCGGTTCCACGCCGGCCTCCAGGTAGCCGTCGTAGTCCACGATCTTGCGGGTGATGTGGTCGGTATAGTGCTGCTGCCGCAGGATTCGCAGCATCTCCTCGCAGGCCTCCGGCGCGAGCACTCGGTGGCGAGCGATCTGGGCCAAGAGGCGGCCGAGATCGTTTGGCGTCGCGCTATTGGGCACCGCCCCCGCTGGCGCGCGGAAGAATTTGTGGCCCAGGACAGTGGCGTGGAGCCCCAGAGTTTTCATCGCGTGATTCACCGCATCGACGCCGACGAGATCGATCAGGACGTTCGCCGCCGTGTTGTCACTGACCACGATCATCAACGTCGCCAAGTCCCGGATCGACAGTGTGACGGCCGGCGTCAGCTCCTTCAAAATCCCTGATCCCGGCACTACATCGGTCGCCTCGACCGTCCGCGTGTCCGTGAGGTGGAAGCGTTTGTCTGTGGCCTGCCGGTATACCTCGTAGAGGATGGGCAGTTTGATCGCCGACGCGGAGGGGAAGACGTCTTCGGCGTTCCACTCGATCGTCTCGCCGCTGGCGAGCGATTGACTCCACACGCCGAGTGCGCCGCTGAATTGCGCGGCCAGTCGTTGGATGCCTTGCAGCACGGGGAGCGACGTCATGTGCGCATCCGTGGGTCTAGCAGATCTCGAAGCCAATCGCCGCAGAGGTTCAGACTGATGACAACCAGCGTGATCGCAAGGCCGGGGTACGTCGCCATCCACCAGGCGCTGCGTAGATAGGCCCGCGCTTCGCTGAGCATCGCTCCCCACTCTGGGGTGGGCGGTTGGGCCCCCAGTCCTAAGTAGCTGAGACCGGCGGCAATCAGGATGGCGATGCCCACCCCTGCAGTGGCCAGGACCACAAGGGGGGAAATCATGTTCGGCAAGACGTGGCGGGCGAGGATCCGCCCGTCCCCCGCCCCCATCGCCCGCGCCGCTTCAACGTAATCCATCGCCCGCACGCCCAAGGTCGCTGCTCGCGCGGTTCGCGCGTAGACGGGGACGGCGGAGAGACCGACGGCGATCATGGCATTTGTCAGGCTGGGCCCGAGCATAGCTAAGATGGCCATCGCCAGCAAGATCTGAGGAAAAGCCAGCAGGATTTCCATGACCGCCATGAGCACACCGTCCAGCAGCCCCGCGTAGAAACCTGCCAGGAGCCCAATCAGCGTCCCTAGGACAACGGCGATCCCGATCGTCACCAATCCGATTCGCAGCGAAATGCGGGCACCATGAATGACGCGACTGAGGACGTCCCGGCCGAGCTCGTCGGTCCCTAGGGGAAACGCGCGCGATGGCGGGTGGAGTACCGCCCCCGGGATGAGGACGGACGGATCGTAAGGCGCGAGGACAGGGGCCGCCAGCGCCAAAATGACAAACGACGCGAGGACCAGGGCCGCCCCGAGCACTACAGGTCGCCGGCGCAAATGGCGGAGCGCCTCGCGCGATGTCCGCGGCGCAGAGACGGACAGGACAACCCGCGGGACACCCGAGACGGCCGTCATCACTGATAGCGGATCCGCGGATCGAGGATCCCGTAGAGAATGTCAACACCCACGTTTACGAATACGTACAGAGCGGCCACGATCAGAACGATTCCTTGGGCGAGCGGGAAATCTCGCGCGAGAATTGCGTTCACGGCCAAGCGGCCCAGTCCCGGGCGCGAGAAGACGGATTCGACGATCACGGCCCCCGCAACCAAACCCGCGAACTGCAGACCGGCAACCGTGACGATCGGAATCAACGCATTGCGAAACGCGTGATGGTATACAACCAGCCGCTCGGAGACCCCCTTCGCTCTGGCGGTCCGGACGTAATCGTGCCGCAGAACCTCAAGCACGCTCGCCCGAGTGATCCGAGCCAGCACGGCGGCCGCCGGCGCAGCGAGTGTCACAGCCGGCAACAGGAGAGCCCGCAACCCCCCAGACGCCGTAATCGGCAGCCACCCGAGTGTCAGCGAGAACAACAAGATTAGCAGGAGACCGGACCAAAACGTCGGCATGGACAGTCCCACAAGGCTAATGGTCACGATCGCGGAGTCCACCGCCGGATGACGCGCGGCGGCGGCGGTCACGCCGGCGGCGACCCCGAGGCCGACCGCCAGCACCTGGGCCGCGAGCGCAAGCTCCAAGGTGGGAGGTAAACGCTCGGCGATCTCCTCGGCGACAGACCGGTGACTGCGGATGGAATCGCCTAAGTCCCCCCGGATCACGCGGCCCAGGAACTTCAAGTACTGGACGACGAGGGGACGATCGAGCCCGAGTTCCGTGCGCAGCCGGGCGACGTCTGCCGTTGAGGCGAACTCGCCGAGCATGATCGTGACGGGATCGCCCGGCGTCAGATGGAGCATTAAAAAGGTCGCCAAGGTGACCCCGAGCAGCGTCGGAACGAGCAGGAGGAGCCGCCGGGTCAGGAAGACCCGCATCTCGCGCTCCGAGCTACTTCAGCGAGATGTCCGACACGACCAGGAACCCGTCAGGATGGATTTTCGCGCCCTGCACATTGGGCTGCACGGCCGTATAGGTCATGTTGTTCCACAGCGGCACCCACAGGGCTTGGTCAACAACGTATTTCTGAATGTCACGATAGAGAGCGAGCCGTTTGCCCTGATCGGTCTCCCGGCGGGAGGCCTCAATCAGCCCGTCGAGTTGCGGATCCTTGTAGTGGCTGAGCGTCAGCCCGGTCCCGATGTTGGACGAATGAAACCAGATCTGGACGATATCGGGGGAGGTGTATGTATAGCCCATGAACTCGGCCGGGTGCTCACCCGCCTTGAGTTTGCTCAGCAGCGTCCCGAATTCAAAGGTCTGGATCTCCATCGAGATGCCGAATGCGCGCAGCTGCGCTTGCACAATTTGCGCAGAGCGAGTCCAGGTGTCGATTGGGGCCGTGTACAACACAAAGGAAAGGGGCCTGCCGTCTTTCGACAGCATCCCGCTGGGGCCGACCTGCCATCCCGCCTCCGCTAGGAGCGCCTTGGCCTTAGCGGGATCGTATTTGGGAGCGTAGTCTTTGATCCCTTCCCAGTACCCCCAGATCGATGGAGGAAGAGGCCCGTAGGCGACCTCCCCGAGACCTTCCAACCCGATCTGCAGCACACTCTTTTTCTCAATTGCATAGTTGAGGGCACGCCGAACCCGAGGATCCGAGAAGGGCTCTTTGGTCACGTTGAACTCCATGAACAAACCGACGCCCTTGCGCAGGAAGGAGAAGATGGGGTATTTGTTCGTGGCTTGCAACCGGCGGACGTCGGTTGGCGGGACGCCCAACACGGACAGCTCGCCCCGTTCAAACGCCGCCACCTGGGCCGCTGACTCCGGCATGATCCGCATGACGAGCCGATCGACGAACGGAGGCCCGGCGTGGGCGTAGGATGGCGCCCATCGGTAGTCCGGGTTGCGGGCAAAGATGATGCGATCTGCGCTGCGCCATTCTTGGAATTTGAACGGGCCTGTGCCTACCGGCGACCGGCCAAACCGGTCGCCCAGGTCGCGGACGGCTTGAGGGCTGACGATCATGGCCCGGGGGTCCGTCAGATTGTCCAGGAACGGCGCGAACGGCTCCTTGAGTTTGATGACCACCGTAAAGTCACCCGTCGCCTGGACGGAGGCCACCGGACCGAACAAAGACCCCGCGATGGGCGACTTGGTCTCCGGCGCAAGCGCTCGCTCGATGGACGCCTTTGCAGCCAGGGCGTTCAGCGGCGTCCCGTCGTGGAACTTAACGTCGTTGCGCAGCTGAAATGTCCACGTCAGCCCGTCTCCTGACACGGTCCAGGAGCGAGCCAGCGCGGGAATCGCGTTGCCCTGCAGATCCTTGGTGATCAGCGTGTCGCCGAGGTAGCGCATGAGCAATCCTGTCGCCGCAGTGCTGGTTTTCTGGGCATCAAGGGTGTCAGGTTCCTCGGTCGTGGCGAGGACCAGCTCGCCTCCGGACTGCGCATCAGCACGCGTCGCGGGCAGCGGAGCCAGCGACAGGACGACAAAGAGCAAGAGGGCAATGCACGCCCGCGCACGGTTTGCAGTCATCTTGGATTCCACCTCCATGGGGAATGTCGCTGGCTAGTTCTATGGACCGAAAAGCGTCCCCTCCGGGCTGCGATCGCGGGAACCATCTGCCCTCCTCTACCGCGTGTGAGTTGTAAGAGGGGTCGCATTGTCAAGCTCCTGTCACCCTAGACAATCGAGTCCGACCTAAACACCTATCTGCCTGTCAGAGGGATAGCGCGACGCAACCGGTCTCCTCCAGGCGAGCGATGGCGCGTGGAAGGAAACCTCTCCGCGCAGTCGAACACGCCGACAAATCCCCAACCTCTAGGTGCGCAACCGCGAAAGGAGCAGTGATTGATGCGCTTCCGATCGTCTCATCTGGCCCTGGTTTTGATCACTGTCCTAACAATGGCGACAGGTGGCTCCGTCCGCGCGGCACCTGCGAGCGGCGTCCTGCGCATCGGGATGGACGTCGATGCGGGGACGCTCGATCCTCGGCTGGCCAACGACACTACGGCTCGCCGCGTGATCGAACAGATCTACGACGGGCTGGTCGAGCTGGATCCACAGTTGCAGCCGCACGCAGCGCTCGCCGAATCGTGGTCGCAGGTCTCGCCGACCGTCTGGGTATTCAAGTTGCGGAAGAACGTGCGCTTCCACGACGGCACGCCCCTGACGGCCGCCGACGTGGTCTTCACATACACAACCCTTCTCGATCCAACCCTGCGCGCGCCGTTGCGGAGTCTCTACATCCCGATCACCAAAATCGAGGCGGTGGACGATGCGACAGTCCGCATCACGCTAAGCGCCCCGTACGCGCCGCTCCTCAAGTACGCGGACATGGGCATCGTGTCTCGAAAGGCCGTCGAGCAGATAGGAGCCGACTATGCTACGCACCCCGTCGGCACGGGCCCGTACAAGTTCGTCTCCTGGCAGCGAAACAGCACCATCACCCTGGAGGCCAACCCCGCGTATTGGAAGGGCACACCGCGGCTGAGCCAGGTCGTCTTCAACATCATTCCGGACAATACGACCCGGGCGGCGGCGCTCGAGGCCGGGGACGTTGACCTAATTCACTCGCCGTTGTCCCCGCAAGATGTCACCCGGCTGAAAACAGTCCCGCGCATCAACGTCACGGAGCTGACCGGCCTGGGCCTCACGTACCTCAACATGAACACGGTGGATCCGATCTTGCGGGACGTCCGCGTGCGCCGGGCGTTGGCCTCCTTGATCCCCCAGCAGACCATCGTGAAACACATCTATCGCGAGATGGATCGGCCCGCCACATCGATCCTCCTCCCCGCGTGGTCGGGCATCTTCACCGGTGACATCGCGCAGCCGACCCACGACATCACGCGTGCGAAGGCGCTGCTCGCTGAAGCCGGCTGGAGAGCAACGGATGATGGTACATTGAGCAAAGACGGCCAGAAATTATCGCTCGTGATTCGCACTCACAGCGAAGATCCCAACCGGATCCAGGTCGTCGAGCTCCTTGTGAGTATCCTCCGTTCCTCCGGCATCGACGCTCGCGCCGAGATCACGGAATTCCCTGCCCTCACGCAGGCGTTGCTGGCCGGGAACTACCAGGTCGCTCTATTAGGATGGCTCGGGTTAGTCGATCCGGACCGGGGCATGTTCAATCAGTTCAACAGCAAGGGGAGCCAAAACTGGGAAAAGTACAACAACGCGCAGGTCGATGCTTTGCTGAACGAGGGGCGGCAACAGTCGAACCCTGCCGACCGCGCGCGGATCTATCGCGAGGTGGCTCAGATCATCGCGACAGATCTTCCCTACTACATTCTGACCTATCAGGGCTATATCGTCGCCGTTCAGCGGAGAGTGGTGGGTTTTGTCCCCAATCCCACGGGAAACTTCCGCGCTCTGTGGAACACTAGCGTGCCATAGTCCCTCACACGAGAGGACGGCATGAGGGTCGCCCCCTCGTGGCCTTCACATGGGTCGTTACCTCGTCCGCCGCTTGCTGCTGCTCGTTCCAGTCATGCTCGGCGCTGCAACAATTGCGTTTGCCTTGGTCCTCTTGCTGCCGGGCGATCCGGCGATCGCGTTACTGGGCCAGGAGGTCTCAGGAGCAGAACTCGAGCGGTTTCGCCACCTCCTGGGCCTGGACCGCCCGATCCCGATACAGCTGGGATTGTATTTCCTGCGGATTGCCCGGGGAGATTTCGGGACGTCAGTCACGTTGCACACGCCGGTCCTGGGGTTGATCAGCTCGACCCTGCCCGCCACCCTAGAGTTGGCAGTCGCCTCGCTCGTGCTCGCTGTGGGGTGTGGCATCCCACTCGGCGTGTTCGCCGCGCGGCGGCGGGGACGGTTTCCGGATACCCTGGCTATGCTGGTCGCGCAACTGGGGGTGTCTGTCCCGGTTTTCTGGCTGGGCGTCCTCCTGATCTTGCTGTTTGCCGTGAAACTGAACTGGCTCCCGTCGTTCGGTCGAGGCGCACCGCTAATCGCGGGTATCGTCACCGGCAACCTCACCGGCCTCGCAGACAGCCTCCGCCACCTTCTCCTGCCCGCCGTCACCTTGGCCTTCTTCAACCTCGCCTTGCTCAGCCGCGTCACACGGTGGGCCCTGCTTGAGGTCTTGGAAGAAGATTACGTGCGCACAGCTCGGGCGAAGGGCCAGCGGGAGCGGATCGTGCTCACGCGCCACGCCCTGCGCAATGCGCTACTCCCGGTCGTAACCATTGTGGGCCTTCAGTTCGGCAGTGCGCTGGGCGGAGCGGTCGTGACCGAGACTATTTACGGCTGGCCGGGGATGGGCCGGCTTGTCGTGCAGGCGATCGGCCAGAGAGACTTTCCCGTGGTGCAGGGAGCGGTCTTGGTTCTCGCCCTGCTCTTTTCCCTAGTCAACGGCGTGGTGGACCTTCTCTATGCGTTTATTGACCCGCGCATCCGCTACGAGTAAGAGCTACGCTTCTCGCCGGCGCCTGACCGTGTCGGGGTGGGTGGGCGGAGGACTACTTGCGGTGATCCTTCTCGTGGCCTTCGTCCCTCGCCTCTTCACACGTGCGGACCCCCAGGACGGAGATATCATCACACGACTAGCCCCACCCTCTGCAGTCCACGCGCTGGGAACCGATCATCTTGGACGGGACCTTCTCACGCGATTGGTATATGGGGCGCGTTCCTCTTTACTGGTGGCTGTGACGTCCGTCGCCGGTGCCGTCGGCGTCGGCGTCACCCTGGGGCTGGCGGCCGGCTTCTATGGACGCGGAATCGATACGACGATCATGCGGATCGTCGACATCTTCTTGGCCTTCCCCGCGATTCTGTTGGCACTCGCGCTAGTCGCCGTTCTCGGCGCGGGCGTGGGTAGTGTGATTGCCGCTTTGATCCTGGTGTCCTGGACGCAGTACGCGCGGATCGTACGGGCGGCCACCCTGGCGGAGAAAGGACGCGCGTACGTCGACGCGGCACGGACCATCGGCGCCGGAGATCTGCACATCGTGGTCCGCCACATCCTGCCCAACGTATCGTCCCCGGTGGTGATTCTGGCCACATTGGGAATGGGCTCTGCGGTCGTCGCAGAGTCCACTTTGTCCTTTCTCGGGATGGGCGTACCGCCGCCCGCGCCCTCCTGGGGCTGGACTCTCGCCTTTGGGACGCGCTACTTGCGGGATGCGCCCCACATCGCCACGTTCTCCGGCCTGGCGATCATGGCGACGGTGCTCGGTTTCAACCTGCTGGGAGACGGGATCCGCGACCTGCTCGATCCCCGGTTCAGACCACAATAGTATTGGAGGCGCACACATGGTCACCAGAACGTATCGACCCATCCCCGTCTCGACGCTGGCGAGCGGCACGGAGTTGGTCCTGCCCATTCACGAGGTCACCGGCGATCGACCCGGGCCGGTACTCGGCATCTCGGCGGCGATTCATGGCGAGGAAGCAGTCGGCGTAGAAATCGTATACCGGTTCCTCACGTCTTACGATCTCCGCGGCTTGGCCGGGCGGCTGCGGGTCCTCCCGGTCGCTAACCCGTTCTCCTACGCGGCGATCACGCGCAACACGCCCATCGATATGATGAACCTCAACCGCGTCTTCCCAGGCAACCCCGATGGGATGCTCACCGAGCAGCTAGCGCATAAGATGGCCGAAGGATTCTTGACGGGACTCGACTACTACGTCGACCTCCACGCCGGGGGCGCGTATCCGACCGTCGACTATGTGTACATCCTCAACGCCGAACCCCTCTCCCGCGCGTTTGGCTCACGCCTGTTGTACCGGCCGAAAGATGCGCCGTCCGGAACGTCCATCAGCGTCACGCGTTCGCACAATACCCCCTCGGTCGTGGTGGAATTGGGCGGCGGAGATGTGGATCAGACCGCGTATGTCCGCCGCGGAATCGCGGGGCTCGCGAATATCCTGAAAACCCTGCGCATGCTCCCCGGTGATCCCCCGCCGCCTCCCGCGCAGATCGTGCTGCGGGAAATCGCTACCCTGCGCCCGCATCATGGCGGGCTGCTCCTGCCTGAAGTCATCACGATGGGCGGGGACGTCACCGGCGGGCAGGTGTTGGGACGCATCGTCAGCCCCCACACGTTCGAGGAGCTTGAAATCCTCCGCTGCCCTTTTGACCGCGGCATTGTGGTTTTATCGCAGTTGACGGCCAACGTCGTCGAACCTGGAATCTTCGGGTACATGATCGGGAATCTGGGAACCGCAGAATAAGAGGGGATAGATGCGATCTCGTGAGGCAAGCGAGTCGAGGACAACGTGCAGCCCTCAGCATCGGGTCGGAGACAACGGGGCGAGAACGATGGCTCCCGCGACGAAATTCCTCTGTCTCATCTGGGGAGTGGTAACCCTCGCGGTGGCGAGCGGAGCGATCGCGGGAGCCGCGGAGTATCGAGTCGTCTTTGAAGCGGATAGCGTTTATCATCACATCATCGTCGCTGAAGACGGAGTCGCCCGGTACCTACGGTTTGATCGATCTCTGCAAAGCGGCATGTACCTCGCCGATCCCTTTGACAGCCCTTTCCTGTACGCGGCGTATATGCACCTGGGACTGCTCTTCCGGCCGCAGGCGACCCGAGTGCTCATGGTCGGGCTCGGCGGCGGCTCGGTCCAGAAACGATTCCGGCGAGACTACCCTCAGATGACGATCGCCGTCGCCGAACTCGACCCGAAGGTCGTCGAGGTGGCGCA
>DASWFZ010000195.1:0-23224 GCA_036393975.1 bacterium
GGGCGCGACAGGACTGATTCGGGCCTGCCTGGATGCCAGCGTGCGATACGCCCAAGAGCGCCGTGCGTTTGGCGTCCCCATCGGGGAGCACCAGTTGATCAAAGAGATGATCGCCCGCATGAGCCGCGACTATGAGGTCAGCCGGCTCTTGTACCTGCGGGCGGGGTGGATGAAAAACCAGGGCCAGCGCAATACGCGTGAGACGTCGCTCGCGAAGTGGTACGCCACCGTCGCCTCAGAGCAGGCGGCGGGAGATGCGGTCGAAGTCCACGGGGCGTACGGCTACTCCGATGAGTATCCCGTGGAGCGGTTCTACCGTAACGCCAAAGGCGCTGTGATCTATGAAGGGACGCGCGAGATCCACACTCTGCTGCAGGCCGACTACGCGCTCGGGTACAGGGAGGACAAACCTACGCGGGTCACGCTGCCAAAATGGCCGTTTGACTGATGGCGCGCATTGGGCGAGACGGCGTGCGCGGGGTGGCCAGGCTGGGATGACCGCCCCGTTTGAGTGCGAAGTTCGGTTTCTCATTCCAGACCGCGCGGCGTTCGAGCGAGCCCTGGCGCAGCGGGGCGGCAGCATCCGTTTCCGCTATGCGTTTGCCGACCATTACTACCGGCCCTCGGGGAGCGCGTGGGACCCGCGCACGCGCTCGATGCGGATTCGCGAGCACCACCAGCCCACACAAGCGTCAGAAGTACTGGTGACGTGGACGGACATGATTCACGCCGCGGGACTGTCCTTCAAGCGGTCCCGCCTACCGGAAGGTAAGGTGCGTGTGTACACGGGAACGGTTGAGGCCTGCCGTACCGTTGTCGACGCCCTCGGGTACGAACCGTGGCTGATTGTGCGCAAGACCGACTGCGCGTTTTGGGACATCTCAGAGCTCGGAGCGCTAGTGATCGAAGACGTCGAGAGCGTTGGATCGATGGCCGAAATCGAGGTGGCCGGCGAAGATCCTGAGGCCGCGGGGGCATCCATTCGACGCATACTGGATGCCCTGCACATCCCGCCGCAAGCAGTGCTCCCCGAACCGTTAGCCGCTGTCGTCTCCGCTCGCCTCCCCCGTACCCCCAGCGTCTATTTCTGCGGGGCGATTCGCGGCGGGCGCGCCCTGCAACCGGTGTACGCACAAATTGTGACCTTCCTGCAGAAACGGGGCTGGGAAGTTTTGACAAAACACGTCGCCGCCCCCGACGTCCTGGCGCGGGAGCGCCGCACAAATTCTTCCGCCGCAGACATCTACGCGCGCGATATGCGCTGGCTGCGGGCGTGCGACCTCATGGTGGCCGAAGTCTCCGTGCCATCGCTAGGAGTGGGCTTCGAGCTGGCGACCGCTCAGCAGCTGGCCAAACCCATCGTTTGCTTGTGTCAGGCGGATGTGGCGCTATCGGCACTGGTCGAGGGCAATCCTCATCTCAGAGTTCTCCGTTATAAGGACTCTGGTGACCTGATGTCGTTGTTAGAGGACGCTCTGCGCGGACTGGATTCCCACCCCCTGCCCAAGATCCCGCGCCGTGGCAGCCGCCTTCGAGGCGGGACGACAACGCGCCGCAGAACGCGGGCGCGGTAAGGGGCAAAGGATGCGCGACCTGAAGCACGATCCCGTCGGCGAGAGGACTGCGATGTTGCCTTGGGAGAGGCTTCGTGACAAGTTGCTGGCCCTGGAAGGGAAGCCCGTGCAACCCTCCCTTGGTCTGGAAGGTGCATACCGATTTGACCGGTTCGTGCTGTACTTCGATCACATGATCGGCGAGCCTCCCGCCGTTCCCCTGCCCCTGCGGGTGCGCATCGATCAGGCAGAGGCGCAATTTCCATCGGCGTTGTGGGGATCGCGCGCCGGGAAGGTCGCACTAGAGGATTTCATCGCGCGGCAGTGGGCAGATGCCGCCCGCAAAGTCGGCCGCACGCGGGGAGGGCGGCCGGCATTCGTGATCGATATCGGCGGGCAGCAAATGCTCCAACGCACGGCCTGCCGGGTTGCCGAGGACTTCGTCGAGGTCCGTTGCGGAGTCTACCTGCCGTCAGAAGGCCGTAAGATCGCGGCCAAGGCCGCCCAGGCCGTGTTCTTGGAAGACCTCCCGCAGGTGGTTGTTGCGGCCCTGATCTACGCGGGCCAGAATCCGCAGGCCGTGCAGCATCACGTCCAGGTCGCCGAGGACGCCGAGGCGCTGCGGCTGCAAGTGGCCGCGCGCGGTCTGGTGGCGTTCCTGGCCGACGGGGCAGTGCTGCCGCGGGAGAGCGGAACTGACCGACCGCTGCTCTCGCACCTGGTTCCCCTACAAGCTCCTCCCGCCCTCGCCGTTACCGTTGAGTTGCCGCACCGGGGAGCGGTGACCGGCCTCGGCATTCCACGGGGCGTCACCGTGATACTCGGCAGCCCCTTCTCGGGCCGCAGTACGCTACTTCGGGCGGTCGCCGCGTCTGTGTACACACACCTGCCCGGGGACGGTCGCGAGTTTTGTGCGGCGGTGCCCGACGCGGTGCTGGTGCGGGTGGAAGAAGGCCGCCGTGTCGAGGGGGTGAATCTGGCGGCGTTCCTCAGTGCGCCGCCCAGTGGCGAGGACCCCACCCGATACAGCAGCGATCACGCCATTGATATCGTTTCCCAGGCCGCGGGGATTGTGGAAGCGTTGGAGGCGGGATCCACGCTGCTCCTCATTGACGAAGATACGTCTGCTCCGGGGTTGTTGGCCCGTGATGCGGTGTGGCGCCACCTCGCCCCCGATGCCGCTCAGCCGGTGACACCGCTCGCTGATGTGGTGCGTCCGTTGTATGAAGAGCACGGGGTGTCAACAATCCTGATCACCAGCCACGGGGCAGACTACGTAGGCGTGGCCGACACGGTCATCGGGATGGACGCGTTTCGGGTGCGCGCAGTGACCGCCGAGGCGAAACGCGCCGCGGACCCAAGTCAGGGGGCTCCTGCCAGCAAGAGTCGCTTTGGAGGCATTCCCAATCGCGTGCCCTTGGCCGATAGCCTCAGTCCCCTGAAAGGACGCCGCTTCCGAGGCGAGGGGCACGGGGGACCCCACAATGCGCGGAGCGTCGTCATTGGCCGCGACATGGTTGACCTGGGGGTCATCGAACAACTCGTGGATCCCTCGCAGGCACGCGCGACTGCCGCCGCGCTCATCTTCGCGGCCGATCGGGGGTTGGCAGACGGAATGCGCACGATCCGCGAGATTCTCGGGTTAATTGAGATGCAGATCGCGCAGCACGGATTGGAAGGGTTAGTGGGAAGTGACTCGATCCCCGGAGACCTCGCCCTGGTGCGCCGGCATGAGTTGGCGGCGGCCTTGAATCGTCTGCGAACCCTCCGCGTCAAAACCTAGACTCAGCTCTAACCGTCGGGCGTCCGTGGCTGAGCATCAGGCAAGTCTTCTCGGTGCGAGGCCGATTCCAGACCGCTGAGACGGTGCCGCCGTCCCAGACGAACGATGCCTTCTCAGCGAACGCCAGCCGGCGTCCCCGGACGTTCGAGCCCCGACTTCCTCACTATGTCCGCGAAGGGGCTATAGAGAAGGGCGCGCGTGAAAGCCCGCACGAGAGCCGGCGGCCCGTCGAGTTCCACTGCACCGTCGCGCAACGCCTCCGTTAGAGACATCCGGCCGAGCCAAACCTGGTGGAAGGCGGCGGTGTCTGCCGTCACCAGCACATCGGTGTCAAAGCCGGGATCGGTCACACAAACCGACACGCCATCGGCTCGAGCACGAGCCAGGCCTGCTGCCGTTGTGCCCCGTGGAACTCGAACTCGACGACGACGCGGCTCAGCGGCAATTGCGCGACACTTATCCGGCGCCGCATCCGCCAAAGGAGGAGGGCCGGGTCGAGCTCCATCGAGCGGGGGTCTGCAAGGATCCATCGAGCGCCCCAGTTGCCGAGCGCGTCAATGACGTCTTTCAACTGAATCCCGGCTGCAGTCAGATGGTACTCGGGGTGCCCGTCGGGAGATGCGTGGCGCCTCACCACGCCGAAGCGCGTCAGACGCCGCAGGCGCTGAGCAAGCAGCGGTCGCGAGATCCCCGGCAAGCCGCGATCGATCTCGTTGAACCGGCATGCGCCGGCGAGCAGCTCACGAACAATCAGCGGCGTCCAACGGTCGGCAAGGACTTCCACGGCCTTTGCCACAGGACAGTACTGCCCGTAGGACGCCATTGCCTCCATGACTCGATCCTCCTCCGTCGCGTGTGCACCGGCCAGTGTAATTTTTGCACTTCGCCTCACCACGCGCTTTTCCTACACTGTCAGTGCAGCCGATGAGAAATTTCCGGTGGCGTGAATGTGCAGGGGGGCGATTGGTATGCGCAAGATCGCGATCGCGGCGACTGGACTGGCGTCGATCATAGCCGTTGCACTATTCGTATGGGTTGGTGGCGCGACCACGCCAGGCCGCGCAGGGGAGGGGGCACGGGAATTGTGGGTGACCAGCCAGGGGACTGATGCCCTCTACGTCTTTCGGTTCCCCCAGATGGAGCGGTTAGCCAGGATTGCCCTCCCGGCCGGTGCGCAGCCGCACATCACAACATTTCACCGCGGCCGCTATGCATATGTTGGCGGGATGGGGGATGGGACGCTATATGTGCTTGATGCGGATGCGCGGCAGGTTGTGAAGACCCTGAAGGTGGCGCCGGGGGGCGCGCATCAGGTGCGAGTCTCTCCGGATGGGCGCACGGCCATCGTGGCCGCAGTAGGTAACCGCACGCTGACTCGCTTGGCGGTGGACGAATCCCGCGGGACTTGGGCAGCCACCGGCACGCTCTCGCTCGACGAACTCCAGAAGGCACCGGTCTGCACGGTCTTCGGGCAGGACGGCCAGCGCGCATACGTATCCCTGTTCCCGGATGGCCTGGCTGTCGTGGATGTGAGCTCCATGACGCTTCTCGGTATGCTTGCCACCGACGGATTCGTGGCCTGCGGGATGATTCGGTCGGCGGATGGCTCACATGCGGTGGTGGCGTCGAGCGGCAGCGGCGGGCACATCTACACGCTGGACCTCGAGCACGGCACGCTGGTGGACCGCGGTACACTGGGGGCCGCGGACTGGCACAGCTTCAACATGACGCCCGATGAGCGATTGGGTATCGGAACCTCGCCCCACAGCGATGAGATCGTGCTCATCGACTTGATCACAAACCCTGTGCGGAAGCTGGGAACCCTGGCCCTTACCGCACTACCCGGTTTAAGCGCCAACCAGCCCGATGCCCTTGGCGGCGGTGAGCCCATCCAGGGTGGGATGCTCCCGGTGTCTCTGCGCGCCGCCGGCCAAGTTGCTGTCGTGGACCTGAGGAACATGTCCGGTCGTACCTACACCCCTGTCGTCGCGCCCTTGGGTCCGTTCAATCTGATGACTTGCATGAACTGCGCCGTTCACGGCGTGACGGTGCGTCCCTAGGGCAATCCACACCGTAACATACGTCACGAACAAAAGGGGGGGATCAGCATGTCACGCAGGTGCCTGATTGCGTTGGAGACCGCCTTGCTCGTTTCTCTCATTACCAGCGCAGGCTGGAGCCAGGTTGGCTTCAGAGCGACTCCTCTGATGAAAACGACGAAAACGGAGGTGGGTCAGGATATTCAGTATCCGAACGGTCACCCTCAAGTCACGATGCTGCTCCTGGAGATTGCCCCCGGAGGACAGTCAGGCCGTCACATGCACCCGGTACCAAGCGCGAACTACGTGTTGGGAGGGGAGGTGACCATCGAGATCGAGGGCCAGAACATCGTGACGTACCGGGCCGGACAGTCCTTTGTTGGGGCTACGCAGACGTGGCATAACGCCTTCAACCGGGGGACGACTCCAGCCATCGTCCTCGTTGTGTTCATGGGAGAGGAAGGAAAACCGGTGACCGTCACTCAGTAAGAGGATTCGAACAGGGTCGCGTGGACCCTGTGTTGGCCATCTAACGGAGAGGACGCGGGCAGGTGCGTCGAGGGACTGAGTCCGTAAATCAACCGCGACACGGGGCCACTGGGGGGGACCCGCATACTTCAAGCTTGAAAGAGTTCAGCTCACAGAGGACCTTCATGTCCCTGTCCGGCTACCTGCGGTATCTGTTCACGAACTGAAGGGCGAGTGGTGGACCTATGCTAAGGCGGCCGGGTGGCAACCCAGCAGAGCAGGGACTCGGGACGCCCGGTTCCTCTCCGGATCGCGGTAGACTATCATGCCATGTACGCAGATGGCATGTGGAGCGCAGATGAACAGAGCCGGCGTAAGCGATCTGCGTAGAGGTTTCAGCGGTCGCCTTCTCCACCCTGGAGACGACGGATACGACGCGGCTAGGCAGATTTGGAACGGCGCGATCGACAGACGGCCCGCCCTTATTGCTCGTTGTGCGAGCGTTGACGATGTGCTCGCCGCGGTGAAGTTCGCCCGGGGCGAGCAGTTGCTTGTTGCCATCCGCGGCGGCGGGCACAATGTGGCAGGAACGGCGGTCTGCGACGGCGGGCTGATGATCGATCTTTCGCCCATGAAAGGGACCGCGGTCGATCCGGCGAGACGCATGGCGCACGTCCAGCCCGGCGTGCTCTGGGGTGACCTGGATCGCGAAGCCCAGGCCTTCGGTCTTGCGGTGCCTGGGGGCATCGTTACACACACGGGTGTCGCCGGGCTCACGCTCGGCGGCGGGATCGGGTGGCTGATGCGCAAGCATGGCCTGACGTGCGACAGTCTCTTCGCCGCGGACATGGTCACCGCGGACGGACACTTCGTCAGGGCCAGCGAGACGGAGCACCCGGACCTCTTCTGGGGGATTCGCGGCGGCGGCGGCAACTTCGGGATCGTGACGTCCTTCGAGTTCCAACTTCACCCGGTTGGGCCGGCGGTCCTCGCGGGGCTGGTGCTCTACCCCGCAGACCAGGCCCAGCAGGTCCTGCGCTTCTATCGGGACTTCGCGGCGACCGCACCCGACGAGCTGACTACGATCGTCACCTTCCGACATGCCGCACCTTTGCCCCTCCTTCCGCGTCACCTGCACGGCGCGCCGGTCATCGTCGTCGGCGCGTGCTATTCGGGGCCCATCGAGGAGGGCGAGCGGGCGCTCCTCCCGCTACGGACGTTCCGCCCCCCACTCGTCGATCTCATCGGCCCCACAGCATATGCTGGGCACCAGTCCATATTCGATGCCGGCGTTCCGCATGGACTCCGCTATTACTGGAAGTCCCACTACCTTCCCGACCTGAGCGATGGCGTGATCGACGCCATCACTAGGTACGGCTGGCAGACGCCGTCGCCGCAGTCCTACACCATCCTCTTCCAGCTGGGAGGGGCGGTCGCCAGACGTGACGACGGCGAGACCGCCTTCACCGGTCGGACCGCTGGCTATGCCATCAACATCAATGCGGTCGGGACGGATCCGGCTCAAGACCGAACACACGAGAGGTGGGTGCGCGAGTTCTGGAACGCCCTGCAACCGTTCTCCACCGGCGTGTACATGAATTTCCTGGGCAACGAGGGCCGCGAACGGGTGAGAACCGCCTACGGCCCGCGAAAATACGAACGGCTCGTTGCCCTCAAGAACACGTACGATCCGACCAACTTCTTCCGGCTAAATCAGAACATCGCGCCCTAGAGCCACAGCTCACTGCGAGAAAGTTGACTGTCGTGTCCTTGACCCACCCCACCCGTTCTGAGGCTCGGGGGGCGATGCTTCTGACCGTCCGGAAATCAGGGTAGTCGTTTTCTTCGAAGGCAAGCCCTCGAAGCTTGAAAGTGTTGACAGTACCCCGCTCACTCAAGCAGGAATTCCAGGTCGCCAAGCGAAACGCGCGAAATTACCACGAGTACAGCGGAGGGGGAGATCCATTGGCTGAGACTGTGAAGTATTTGCTCGATGAGAATCAAATCCCCACGTCTTGGTACAACATCATCGCCGACCTGCCGGTGCCGCTGCCGCCCGTCCTCCATCCGGGCACCAAGAAGCCGATAGGGCCCGACGATCTCGCGCCGCTGTTTCCCATGGACCTCATTTTGCAAGAGGTCAGCACGCAGCGCGAGATTCCCATTCCCGAGCCGGTGCGGGACGTCTATCGGTTGTGGCGGCCGACCCCCCTGCATCGCGCCCGCCGTCTCGAGCGCGCGCTCGACACCCCCGCCCACATCTACTACAAGTACGAAGGCACGAGTCCCGCCGGCAGCCACAAACCGAATACGGCGGTGGCTCAGGCGTTCTACAACAAGCAGGCTGGTGTGCGCCGGTTGGCGACGGAGACCGGCGCGGGACAGTGGGGCAGCGCGCTGGCGCTTGCCTGCCGCTTCTTCGACCTGGCGTGCACTGTGTACATGGTTAAGGTGAGTTACGACCAGAAGCCCTACCGGAAGGTAATGATGCAAACCTGGGGCGCTGACGTCATCCCCAGTCCGAGTAACCGCACCAATGCCGGCCGAGGCATCTTGGTCAAGCAGCCCACATCACCAGGCAGCCTCGGGATCGCTATCAGCGAGGCGGTAGAAGATGCGGCCACGCACGACGACACGAAATACTCGCTGGGTAGCGTCCTCAACCATGTGCTTCTGCACCAGACCGTGATCGGACAGGAGGCCCGGCGGCAAATGGAGCAGGCCGGAGAATACCCCGATGTCGTTATTGGGTGCATCGGGGGCGGCAGCAATATGGCGGGCTTGGTCTTTCCGTTCCTGGCGGACAAGTTCAAGGGAAAGAAAGTCCGGATTGTGGCAGTGGAACCGGAGGCCTGCCCGTCGCTCACCCGGGGACTCTACCTTTATGACTTTGGCGACACTGCAGCCACGACACCGCTCATTAAGATGTACACGCTCGGCCATAACTTCATCCCGCCGGCTATTCACGCCGGCGGCCTTCGTTACCACGGCGACGCTCCGCTCGTCTGCCTCTTGTTTCATCACAAGTACATCGAGGCGGTCGCCTATGCCCAAAGGCCCGTCTTCGAATCTGCGATTCAGTTCGCGCGGACGGAGGGGATCATTCCCGCACCAGAGTCGGCTCATGCCGTCCGCAAGGCGATCGACGAAGCGCTCACAGCTAAGCGAGAGGGCGCGAAACGCGTGATCCTCTTTAACCTCAGCGGGCATGGACACTTCGACCTGAAAGCGTACGAGGACTTCCTGGCGGGACGATTGGAGGACTTCGCCTACCCGCAGGCGCAGGTGGAGCAGGCAGTGCGGGAACTCGCGGCTATTCAACCCTAACCGCCTCGCAGGCCGACGGCGTGGGAGGCGGCCGGCCTGCATACCGACACTGAGCGCAGACTCGCCGGAAGACCATTCCTGGGTCTTGATGGTAACTCCACGCCACTCTTCGGGGGCTCCAGCCGCCCATGTCGACGTCCGCGTCTTTGGTCCTCCCGCATTCAAAATGGTGATCGCTGGTTCCACTGGCTCACGTGGGATTGACCGAAAGGCAAAAGTAGGCTAGCCTACTCGCGATAATTCTCGACTAAATTACTCAACAACTCATCTAGGCTTATCTGGCGCGGGCCGCATGCGCTATCAGCGAGGGCAGGACGGCGCGGGTAACGCGGTCTGGATGAGCGTCTACGGAGGGGCGTTCGCGTGACGATGTGGCAGGTCATCATCTTGGGGGCGGTCGCGGGGTTCACGATTTTCCTCGGATTGCCGGTAGCACGCCTACGCCGGCGGCCCCACGGCGTGCAGAGTATGCTCAATGCCCTCGCCTTGGGTGTGTTGCTTTTCCTTGTCTGGGATATCCTGGCCAAAGCCCTCGACCGCCTGGGGGACGCGCTGAAAGAAGCGATAAAGTCGGGCCATTGGGGCGCATTCACTGCTCTGGCCTTCATGCTCGTCGCCGGATTGGTCGGAGGAATGGTGGGTCTTGTGAGCTTTCACCATAAGGTGCTGCGCCGATCTACCGGTACGCCGCGGTTTCCCCGCCAGCTAGCGGTCATGATTGCGATCGGGCTGGGGCTGCATAACTTTTCGGAAGGTTTGGCGATCGCCCAGGCGGCAGCGACTGGGGCGATCGGGTTTGCGGCGATCCTGATCATCGGATTTGGACTGCACAACATCACCGAGGGGTTTGCCATCGCCGCCCCCTTGCTCGTCGGCGGTCAAGTGCCCACATGGTCCTTTCTCGGCTGGACAGGCCTGATGGCAGGTGGACCCACTTTGCTCGGCACGATCGTGGGCTACGGGGTCAACTCCCCTCTGGCTTTCGTCTTGTTTCTGGCGCTGGCGGCAGGTGCGCTCTTCTATCTGATCGGAGAAATGTTCGCGGTAGGGCGCAGCCTCCAGCGGCCGGTGTGGTCAGCGTGGGGGGTGGTCATAGGGTTCCTGGTCGCGTACGGAACTGACGTCGTGCTCACTGTCGCTGGCCTCTAGAGTTTCCGCGCTCTCAAACAGGAATCCCCAATTTCCCATTCATGTCGAGGCTGAGTTACCCTAAGGACAGGGTGCGTGCCCCCATCTCGATATCTAATCCCGCCGTGGCCAGAGTCGAGAAGGGGTGTCCGCATTCGACATGGGCAACTGCTACAATGGCGACAATGTCGCGGACTGGTTGGCTGTGGGACCTGCGGGGCGGCCTCACCCCCTATGCGGACGCCTGGGGGTGGCAGAGGGCGCTCGTAGCCGCGCGCCAGCGAAATGAAATCCGTGACGGCCTCATCTTGCTCGAGCATGAACCGGTGTTCACCTTTGGCCGCACGTCTCGCGCCGATCACCTGCTTGTTTCTTCCGAAGTCCTGCGCGCGAATGGCTTTGGAGTATATGACATCGAGCGGGGCGGAAGTGTCACCTACCATGGGCCGGGCCAACTCGTCGGCTATCCCATCGTGGACTTGCGCGCCTATGACGAAGATGTCGTCAAGTACATGCGGTCGCTCGAGGAGACAATCCTCGGGACCTTAACCGACTTCGGAATCTCAGCACAGCGGTTGCGCGGTTTCCCCGGAGTGTGGGTGGGGGACCAGAAAATTGCAGCCGTGGGAGTAGCGGTAAAGCGTAAGGTCACGATGCACGGGTTCGCCCTCAACGTGGATCCGCAGCTGGCGCACTACAACTACATCAATCCCTGCGGGTTAGGACGCCCAGTCACATCGGTGGCGCAGGTGCTGGGGCATGCAGTTCCCGTCGACGAGGTGCGCTCGCGCTACGTGCGGTATTTCACCGACGTCTTCGATCTGACGTTAGGGGCGGTGTCCCGCACAGACCTGGAGCCCTGGGTATCGGAGCCGCCCGCACTGTCCCCGCATCATCCCATCCTCTCAGATCGCCCGCGATCGCGCGCGGCCACGCCTGCTTAGGGGATCATGAGTCGGTGGCGCTTCGAGACCCGTGCCATTCACGACGGTCAGCCGCCGGATCCCACCACCGGTGCGGTGATGACCCCGATCTACCAGACATCCACGTATGCCCAGTCCGAACCCAACGTTCACAAGGGGTATGACTATAGCCGCACTGCCAATCCGACCCGCACGGCACTGGAGAGCTGCTTAGCGTCGCTGGAAGAGGGGACGTATGGGTTGGCATTTGCGTCGGGCATGGCGGCGATTACCACGATCGCTTACCTGCTGAATCCTGGCGACAGGGTCCTCGCCCCCGACGATGTCTACGGGGGCACCTACCGGCTGCTGGTGCAGATCCTCCAGCGATACGGAATCGCCTCGAGCTTCGTGGACATGACTGATCTGGCACGCGTCGAAGCCGCGATGGCCGCGCGCCCGCGGTTAGTCTTGCTCGAATCGCCGACTAATCCCTACTTGAAGATCCTGGACATTGCGCGGATCGCCGAACTCGCCCACGTCCACGACGCCCTCGTCGTGGTCGACAACACGTTTGCCTCGCCATACTTTCAGCAGCCGCTGGTCCTGGGGGCGGATGTGGTCGTTCACTCCACCACTAAGTACCTCGGCGGTCACAGCGACGTGGTCGGCGGCGCGGTCATCACCAATAGCAAAGAGATCTACGAGACATTGAAATTCCACCAGAACGCGGCGGGGGCCATCCCGGGACCCTTTGACTGCTGGGTTGTGCTGCGGGGGGTGAAGACGCTAAGCGTGCGCATGGACCGGCACGCCGCCAATGCCCTGGCCGTGGCCCAGTTCCTGCGGGACCATCCCGCGATCTCGCGGGTCTGGTATCCGGGCCTGCCCGATCACCCCGGCCACGATGTCGCGCGTCGGCAGATGAAAGGTTTTGGGGGGATGGTCTCTTGCTTGCTGAAGGGCGGCGGCCGGGCGGCACGCACAGTCGCCGCCGCCACGCGCGTCTTTATTCTCGCCGAAAGCCTAGGGGGCGTGGAGTCGCTGCTAGATCACCCGGCGAGCATGACGCATTCTTCGTTAGAAGGATCTCCGTTGCAAGTGGACGAGGGACTGCTGCGGCTGTCGGTGGGGATCGAGCACGCGCAGGATCTCATTGACGATCTCAAGCAGGCACTCGACCGCGCGCGCTAACCAGGGGTGTCTCCGAGGGAGTCAGGCTGATGCCAATTGTATATATCCCGAGCCCGCTCCGACGGGTTACCGGGGGGCAGAGCAAGGTTCAAGTGACGGGGCGCACGCTAGAGACAGTCTTGACCAACCTGGAGCGCCAGTATCCCGGGGTGAGGAAACAGGTCTGCGGTGAGACTGGCGAAATCCGGAGCTTCATCAACGTCTTCGTCAACGGCACGGAAGTGCGCCAGTTACAGGGGTTGGCAACGGCGCTGACCGAGACAGATGAGGTGTCGATTATTCCCGCCATGGCTGGCGGGACCCCACAGATGGGTACAAAGTGAGAGTAACCGACACTCCCGCGTCCGATCAGCTCTCATCTAGCCCGAGTCAGGAGTGGAGATCGTGGCCCGCAAACTGAAGACCGCGCACTCCCGTTCAACTGGGCGGCGTCCTGGGGCGGCCAATCGGCTCGGTAGAACTCCTGCGGGCAGGGGGCCCGTCCCGATCGCCCACGCTGATGAGATTCGCGACACGGTCTTGCAGGTGGTTGGCGGGACACCACTGGTGCGGCTACACCGGGTGACCCGCGACGTCCGGGCTGACGTCGTCGTGAAGCTCGAGTATCTGAACCCCGGCGGATCAGTGAAGGACCGTATCGGCCCGGCGATTCTCGATGATGCGGAGCGGCGCGGCCTGTTAACGCCTGGGGGCACCATTGTCGAGGCGACCTCGGGGAATACCGGGGTTGGGCTGGCCATTGCGGCAGCGATCCGTGGCTACCGTACGATCTTTGTCATGCCGGATAAGATGTCGGATGAAAAGATCCGGCTGCTGCGCGCCTTCGGCGCACGGGTTATCATCACTCCCACGGCCGTCGCCCCGGAAGATCCGCGCAGCTACTACGAAGTCAGCCGGCGCATCGCTGAGGAAACACCCAACAGCTACTACGCCAACCAGTACGCGAACCCCGCCAACCCGCAGGCGCACTATCGCACGACCGGTCCGGAAATCTGGCGGCAAGCTGGGGGTCGCGTGGACGTCTTGGTGGCCACAATGGGCACCGGGGGGACCATTTCCGGAGTCGGCAAGTTTCTCAAGGAGAAGTCACCCACCACGCGCGTGGTCGGTATAGATCCGGTCGGGTCGGTTTTTTACGAGTACTTCAGGACCGGTCAGATGCCTCAGCCGGTGACGTATAAGGTCGAGGGTATTGGCGAAGACTTCCTACCCAAGACGATGGACTTCTCCGTGGTGGACGAGGTCGTGCAAGTGACTGACCGCGAGGCGTTCTTGATGACCCGCCGCCTTGTCCGTGAAGAGGGACTATTCTGCGGCGGCAGCAGCGGCGCGGCCGTGGCGGGGGCGGTGAAATATCTGCGCACGTTGCCTGAGGGCGGTGCCGGGCTGCGTGTGGTAGTAATCCTACCCGATTCAGGATCCCGCTATCTCTCGAAGGTCTTCTCAGACGACTGGATGCGTGAGCACGGTTTCCTCGAATTGGAGTTGGGAACCGTCGGAGACTTGGTGCGCGCCAAGGCCATCCCGCTCGTGACCGCACGCCGGACAGACGCTGTCAGCGAGGTCATCGCGAAGATGAAAGAAGATGACGTCTCTCAGCTCCCAGTCCTCGAGGACGGCAAGCTCGTGGGCATGATCAGCGAAGTGGATCTGCTCACTTACTTGCTGGATGGGACGCATCGGCCCTCCGATCCCATTCAGGCCATCATCGACCCAGCCCCGCCGGCAGTCGCCCCGGACAGCCCGATCGAAGTACTGGCTGAAGTTTTTCTCTCCACGAATGCCGCGGTTGTCGTCGATCACGGTGCGGTGGTTGGGATCGTAACCAAGATTGACGTCATCGATCATCTGGCCAAAAGACTGACCCGCTGAGCCACTAATCCTCCATACGCCCGAAAGGCGTCAAGGCGGGCGGGAGTCCTCCCGAATGTGGGCCGCACGTCACCTATGGTGGCGGATGCGGGTGCGCAAGCGACGATCGGTGTCCCCACGAAGCCGCTGGCGATAGCGGGCCAGGTTGGCGTCAGTCATCAGGTCAGGATGGGCAGCATCCGTCCAAGCTCCAAAGGCGCGGGCGGCTGCCCGGTTGAACCGAAGAATCCCTAGCTTCTCCCAGGCCGCCTCGAAACTGGATCGTGCCTCTCGACACCTTGTACGGCGACAGCTCCCCCTGAATGCCTTCATTGGAGATGAAGATGGAAACAAGCTCACGTGATCTTTAAAGCGGCGAAGTGAACCAAGTATCCGCGAAGACTAAAAGTGGGAATACGATAGCTAATAGTTTCCTTTGCTAGTGGTGCCGCCTTTTTGATCGCCGATCGCAGCTTCCTCAGAACGCGCTGAACGTCTTTGGGAAAATCTCCGATGTAATCGTGGATATTCTTGGGGGCCCTTTTTGCGGTGCTCCATTTTCTACCTCCACTCTAGTCTGCGTTAGGGTGGTATCGCCTACAGCACCATCCGGACCACCAGTCTGACCCCGGTATACGCGAGCACCGTTCCGCAGAGACCATTGATCAGTCGGAAGACGGGCGGCGTCACGACCTGCCGTCCCCACCCAATCATGACCGACGCAATTAGGCACCACAGCACGCCCCCGAGCATGAAGGCTTCCAAGAACGCGGCATACTGAGCCACCAGTGGTCTACCACTCCCGATCACCGAGACCGCGCCTCCCAGTCCCATCCAGAAGGCGACAGAATAGGGGTTCGTCAGTGAGATGAGGACACCGGTGGCAAAATCTCCGTGGTGGCTCTCGGGGCGAGGGGGAGGGCGGGTTCCTCGCCACGCATCGCGGAGCGCACTGAAGGCGAGCCAGAAGAGAAAGACGCTCCCGAGGCCGGCCAAGGCCACGGATGCCAAGCGATATTTTGCCAAGTACGCTGCGCCGGAAAGGCCAATCACCGCCCACGTTGCATCGCCAATCAGAGAACCGACCTCGACGAGGAGCGCGCTTGAAAAACCTCGGACCAGGCCCCGGCGGAGCGCCTCGGCGTTGAGGGCTCCCGGGGACGCGCAAAACGCGAGTCCCAAGCCTAACGCGTTCCAAAACTGTGCGTCCACGATGCGTCCCCTTGTTATTCAACAGTGCGGCGACGCCCATTCTCGCTCCTCTATCCGCCCGTGCCCTCCCGCGTCTGAAAGGACCGATTGGCGTTGTGTTGGCGCGCTAAGCAGCGTTTCGATTGTGGAGCGTTAAAGGATCAGGTAGATTCTGGTGTATGGCATCCCCACAGCAGACCCCCCGCGCTGGGCTGCGTCTGGCCAGCGGCAAGGCGCTTCCTGACCTGCGTATCGTGGGCCGGTCCCAGGTGCACCTTCACGAGGACTGCGATCAGATTCGGGTGGACCGCTTGGTCGCGCGCGTGCGGGCGGATGGGATGCTGCGCAACCCCCCCCTTGCGGCGTCCATACCGGATGAAGGGTTTGTGGTTCTCGATGGCGCCAACCGCACTAGCGCGCTTCTCGCGTTGGAAGCCCCAGTCATTCCCCTGCAGGTAGTCGACTACGCCGATCCGGCCGTGCGGTTGGAGGTGTGGCACCACCTGCTCGTCCGACCCAGTGATCTTCCCGCGCGGCTACGAGCGCAGGCGCTGACGCTGCGGGCGGCCAGTCCTTCTGAGGCCGCCCGGGAGCTCGCGGAACGGACTATCGCCTGCTACGTGTTGACTACCGCGGGCGCGCTGATAGTCTCCCTGCCTTCAGAACGACTGCTGGCCCAGACCCTTGCGGCCGTTGTTGCCACATACAAGACCACAGACCACATTTACCGTGTGACGGATATTAATTTGGACACCTTGATGGCCGACTATGGAGCCGTCGGCGAGTTGGTCGTCTTCCCCACGTTTACCAAACGCGACATCGTCGAGGTCGCGCGCGCTCCGGTGAAATTGCCTACCGGGATCACACGACACCTCATTCCGGGCCGCGCCTTGAGGCTCAACGTTCCCTTGTCCGTCTTGACGTCGCCCGGCGATGTGGCGGCGAAGAATCGCTGGCTGCAAGAAGAACTCCACCGCAAGTTGCTCGATCACCAGATCCGGTACTATCCGGAAGCGACGTTTCTGTTTGACGAGTAGTGGTGAGTCCACGCCCGTCCCTGAGCCTGCTGCGTGTCCGAGCCCCCCGCTAACGCCGCCCACCCCTTAGACTCGCTTCTCGAGGCCATTGGCAATACACCCCTGCTCCCCCTCTCCCGACGGATCGGCATCTGGCCCCCCGGCGTCGAGATTTACTTGAAAGCGGAGTGGTTCAATCCTGGCGGGTCGGTCAAGGATCGCTCCGTGCGTCAGATCGTCGTAGACGCCGAGCGCGACGGCCGGTTGACCTCTAAGCGCACCATCTTGGACTCCTCATCGGGCAACGCCGGAATCGCGTACGCCATGATCGGGGCGGCGCGCGGGTACCGCGTGCACCTGGTCGTGCCCGCCAATATCAGCGCCGAGCGACGAGACATCCTTCAGGCGTACGGGGCCGAGGTGGAGTACTCCGACGCGCTGGAAGGTTCGGATGGAGCGATTCTTGTGGCCCGTCGCCGGGCGCTCGACGCCCCCGAGCATTACTTCTACGCTGATCAGTACAACAACGCCAGCAACACTCGCGCCCACTATGAGACGACGGGCCCGGAGATCTTCGCGCAAACCGGGGGCCGCCTGACCCATTTCGTCGCCGGATTGGGCACGAGCGGAACGATCGTGGGTGCAGGCCGCCGCCTGCGGGAGCTGCGTCCTACTGTCCAGATCTTGGCGGTGGAACCCGATGGTGCCGTCCACGGTCTCGAGGGTCTCAAGCACATGGCCACGGCGATCGTCCCCGGCATCTATGATCCCTCCGTGCACGACCGCACAATTCCGATGCGGACCGATGTGGCCTACGAGACCACCCGGCGCCTCGCGCGCGAGGCGGGGCTCCTCGTGGGCCCGTCGTCGGGGGCGGCGGTGGCCGCGGCCCTGGAGGTCGCCACTGACCTGCGCGCAGGTGTGATCGTGGTGCTGTGTCCAGACGGTGGAGACCGGTACCTGTCCACGGCCGTGTGGCGCGCGCGCTAGCCGTAAGCCTGCTCGAGTCGGGCGGAGGCCCAGTTGGCTACCCCTTGGCGCGTCTTTCTGCTATATAGTTGAGGATGACGGTGCTCGAGCTCAGGCAGGATCAGGCAGCGACGCTCATCGCGCACGCGGTCGAGGAGGCTCCAAACGAGTGCTGTGGGCTGCTGGCCGGACGGCATGGTCGGGTGGAGCGGATCTACCGAGGGACCAATGTCGACCACAGCCCCTACACGTACGTTATGGATCCTCACGAGCAACTGGTGGCATTTAAGGACATGGAGGCGGCGGGGTTAGACCTGATGGCCATCTACCACTCGCATACCCACACGCCCGCCTACCCGTCGAAGACAGACGTGAGCCGCGCCTACTACCCAGAGGCGCTCTACGTTATCGTCTCATTGGCCAGTCCGGAGGCGCCCGCGATTCGCGCCTATCACCTCACCGACGGAAGCATCGCCGAAGAGAGGGTGATCGTCCGATGAAGGTCTCCACGCGGGCCGAGTATGGGTTGCGGGCGCTCATGGATCTGGCGAGCCATTACGGCGAGGGACCGGTGCAATCGCACGACATCGCCGTCCGCCAGGGACTCCCGGAGCCGTACTTGAACCAGTTGATGACCGCGTTGCGACGGGCAGGTTTAGTCACAAGCAAACGCGGTCCGACCGGAGGCCACGTGCTTGCGCGGGTGCCGGAAGCAATCACGCTGCGGGAGGCCTTCGATGTTTTGGAGGGACCCACCGCACCGTGGTGGTGCGTGGAGACCGACGATCCGGATTGCGTCTATGCCGCGGGCTGTGGGCTGCGGCCGATCTGGCAAGCGATTAACCAAGCCGTGGAACGAGTGCTCGGTGAGACATCCCTGGCGGACATCGCACGGGTTCGCCAGCCGGCGGCCCGGATGTGAGCCCATCCGGGGACGGCCGGATGGGCGTCTGACCAGGGCAGAGCCCCTGGTCGGTTTGTTTTTCCGGAATGCGGAGAGCACCGCCCGCGTTAGGGTGGGTGCGATGGGAGTAGTAATGGCGGCACCGCAACCGAGGACTACGCCCCAAGATGACCGGGAGCGGTTTCAGACGCTGGCCGAAGAGCACCTGAATGGCCTCTTCGGGGCAGCGTTACGGCTGACGCGCAACCGTACGCGGGCCGAAGACTTGCTGCAAGAGACTTTCCTCCGCGCGTGGCGCTCCTTCCGCACCTTCCAGCCCGGCACCAATGCCCGCGCATGGCTCTACAAGATCTTGATGAATGCGTACATCGACAGCTACCGGAAGACCACGCGCGAGCCGGAGGTCGTCGACCACGACGACGTGGACGAGTTCTACCTGTACACCAAAGTGCAGGAAAGCGACGACTTTCGGCGGGCCGGCAACCCTGAAGAGGAAGTGCTATCGCGCTTGATGGACGCGGACGTGAAGGGGGCGCTGGACAGCTTGCCCGAATCGTTTCGCCAGGTGGTGATCCTCTCCGACATCGAGGGGTTTTCCTACCAGGAAATCGCGGACATCCTGAGCATTCCGATCGGCACCGTCATGTCGCGGTTGCACCGGGGACGGCGCCAGTTGCAAGTGAAGTTGTGGGAGTATGCGAAACGGGCACACTACGTGAGTGCGGATTCGCCTCCAGCGAGGAGTGGGCCTCGATGAGCGAGATCGACTGCGATAAGGTGTTGCAACTCGTATGGCAATTCCTGGATGGCGAGATGGACGAGGTCCACTACAAGGAGATTGAAGCCCACGTGGCGGACTGCGCCCACTGTGAACAGCGGGTGAGTTTTGAGCGTCGCCTGCGGGTCCTGATCGAGACGAAGTGCCAAGAGGGGCCTGTGCCCGTCGAGCTGAAGCGGCGGCTGTTCAAATTCCTCGACAGCTAACAGCCTCGCCCTGCAGTCTGCGACAGCCTACCCAGCCTTGACGGCCGCTTTCTCTGCAGCTTTTTCCTTTTGCTCCATGATCGAAGAAGAGTGCCCGGGGAACGCCGAGGCCTTGGGATTGATGTACGTCATCGCGTTGTTCACGGCGGTCGCGCCTTCGCCGAACCCGGTGACAATGAGCTTGAGCTTGCCTGGATACGTGACGATATCCCCGGCGGCATAGATTCCCGGCAGGGTCGTTTCCATCTTCGTCGTGACGACGATGGCGTCGTCTTCGACCTGCAGGCCCCACTCCCGGATCGGGCCGAGGTTGCTGTGCAACCCCAAAAATGCGAGGACGGCGTCGACGGGGAGTACTTCTTCGCCGCGGGTCTTGTTCTGGTAGACGACGGCTTCGCGAACCTGCTGGTCGCCGCGTAGGGCCTTCAGTTCGTAGAACACCTTCACGACGATCGGGGACGCATACAGCTTTTTCACGCTGTCTTCATGCGCCCGGAACTCGTCCCGCCGGTGGATCAGCGTGATCTGCTTGGCGTAGTCGACCAAGCCTAGCGCCCAGTCGAGCGCGGAGTCTCCCCCGCCGATCACCAGCAACCGCTTCCCGCGAAAGTCCTCTTTGTTGCGGACGGCGAAGTACAAGCCCTTGCCGATCCATTGATCCAGTTCGGGGCGTTTGAATGTCTTGGGCGTAAACGCGCCGATGCCAGCGGTGATGAGGACCACTCGGGTCAGGTGTGGGCCCACGTCAGTGCCCATGCGGATGGTTCCGTCGGCGAGCCGGTCCAGCGTCTGGACATTCTCATCCAGGTGGATCGTGGGATGGTATTGCATGGCCTGCTCCACCAGGTTCGTGACGAGGTCCTTGCCCAGGATCTTGGGGAAGCCGGCCACGTCGTAGATGAGCTTGTCCGGGTACAGGGCCGTGACTTGGCCCCCGAGGTCGGGCTGGCTGTCAATGATCTTGGTCCGGAGTCCCCGGAAGCCGGCGTAGTACGAGGCGAACAGCCCCGTGGGGCCCGCGCCGACGATTGTCAGATCATAGAGTTCGTCGGTTGACATTACTGAATTCCTCCATCAACAACCAGGCCATTATATCATTGCCGCATTTGTCAGAGCCGCAGACTGGTACACTTCCTTTCCTGTAACCCGTCACACCCGAGAGACGTGAGCTGAGTCAGGCCGAGCGTAACGTCCCGACGACAGCCGGATTGATTTCGATAGGACCCCCTCATATGATCCAAAGATCCCGTGGTCTTGGGTCTGCCTTCGTCTGCCTAAAGTCCCTGAATATCATTCTCCCCCCCATTTTCGCGTCTTGGGGTTGGGGCTATGCCTACGAAGAAGGAGTAATCGCAGACTTCCGGGATGTTGGCCAGGCGGACAGGCGCAGCCGTGTACCCCAAAGTACCCTGAATGAACAGCGTCAGGTAGTAGAGTCTCTTTCGCGCGCAGGGGATTCGACTGGCCTTTTGCTGAGACTGGTTTATGGTCGGAGAGAACGAGGCCCTGGCGCCTAAGTCGCGTTACTTCGGCGGCGCACTGGTATGGGAATCGAGTACGCGCCGCCTCCGGCCACGGCCAGTGCCAGCCCAACCGTCAGCAGGGTCAATTCAAACGCGTAGCCTCCCAAAAACCCCTGCCGCCAGACCACCGTCGTAATGGCAACGAGCATCTCGATCGCTAGAAGGATCCCGACCAAGCGGGTGGCGATCCCAAGCACGAGGAGCATCGCCCCTCCCACCTCGAGCGTGGCCACGGCGTGGGCGGACACGTTGGGGACTGGAATATGGACCGTCATGAACAGACCCACGAGGCGATCCATGCCACCGGCCCACTTCGCATACCCATACGCCCCAAAAACGGCAGCGAGGACCAACCTCAGCAGTAAGAGTGCTAGGTTGATCCCGATCGGGAGAGGCGCTGCAGGCCGTCCGGGACTCGGACCGAGGCCGATCAGCTTTCGTCCCCCAGATCTGCGTCGTTGGCCTGAATCGCCGTCATCAGCTCGGCTGCCATCTTCACGTCCAGGCGCTTGAGGATCTCGTACTCGCGCATCGCGCCATCCTTGTTGCCCATAGCGAGATAGGTGCGCGCCATGTACTCGTGGGCGTTCGGGTAGTCGGGTTTGAGGTCGAGCGCCTGCTTGTACGCCTCAAACGCCTTGTCGTATTGCTTGACCTTGCGATAGCAAGATCCCAAGTTGTTCCAGGCTTCGACGAACTTCGGGTCGAGGCGCACGGCCTCAAGGTACGCCTGGATCGCTAGGTTCCAGTTCTTTTTCTTGGAATATTCCTCCCCTTGGTTGTAAAAGGTCCGGGCGGCGCTTAGCTGGCTGGACGTCCCGGGGTTAGAGTCGCCGCCGCCTCCGCCCATGCCACCGTCATGGCCGAATGCAGCGGGCGCAAACGCCGCGAGAGCGGCGATCAGGATCCCGCCGACTAGAGTGCATCGCATCTGTCGCATACACACACCTCGCCGGATTAGCATAGGGCTCACAGACGCCTGGATAGTTTCACCCGTGTCTGCGCGACATCGAGCATGCGCCAAGCATGTCACGGCAGGATCACGGCGATGTAAAGGCAGAGGGAAGTTCCTGCCATCATATGATTTCCGGAAAACAGGGGACGAAAGGCACCCCGCTGCGGCGGGGTCACGCGTGAACGGGTTACGAAGATTCTGTTTTGCAAGTCGTGATACAATCGAATTCACAGGAAAACGAGTCAGAATCATCTGCAGGAGGATCGCATGACGTTGACAGCCCGCCCTGGGCCGCTTCTCACTAAAGAGCAAATGGAGCGGTACTCCCGCCAGACCATCCTAGAGGAAGTTGGCCTGCAGGGACAGCGCAAGCTGTTGGATAGCAAGGTCCTGATCGTGGGAGCGGGGGGGCTGGGCAGCCCCGTGGCGATCTACCTGGCTGCCGCAGGGGTGGGGACGCTCGGTATCGTCGATGGCGATCGCGTCGACCTTTCGAACCTTCACCGCCAGGTCATGCACTTCACGCACGACATCGGCCGCCCCAAGACCCAGTCGGCGCGGCGGACGCTGGAAGATCTCAACCCCGACGTCACAGTCATCCCGCACCAGACTGTGCTCACTAGCGAGAATGCCTTCGAGATCATCTCCGACTACGACATCGTCATCAACGGCAGCGACAACTTCCCCACGCGCTACCTGGTCAATGACGCCTGCGTGATCCTGCGCAAGCCTCTGGTCGACGCGAGCATCCTTAAGTGGGAAGGGCAGGCCACCGTGTTCTCTCCTGGCCAGGGCTGCTACCGCTGCCTGTTCCCGACCCCGCCTCCTCCGGGCACCGTGCCCAGCTGCGCCGAGGGCGGCATCATCGGCGCACTCGCCGGTTTCATGGGCATGTTGGAGGGCTTGGAGGCCATCAAGATCTTGCTTGGGGTCGGGCAGACACTGGCCAATCGGCTTCTGATCTACGACGCGCAGATTGGGGAAATTCGGACGCTGCGCTGGAATCGCAATCCACAATGTCCGGTATGCGGGGACCATCCGACGATTACCGCGCTGATTGACTATGAGGCGTTCTGCGGAGTTCCCGGTCGCGAGCCGTCTCATCCGGTCGCCGTCGCGGCGGCCCCCATCACCGCCGAGGTCTCCGTGGCTGAAGCGAAGGCCATGCTGGATCAGGGCGAGGCACAGGTCATCGACGTCCGTGAGGTTTGGGAGTGGGTGACCTCCCGCATCCGTGGCACGACGCTAATCCCGATGGGGGAGATTCCCACTCGCGTGAACGAGATCGCGACTGATCGTCCCGTGATCATCCACTGCGCGACGGGCAAGCGCAGCGCGGACGTCACCGATGCGTTGCGCAAAGCAGGCTATGACAAGGTCTACAATATGGCCGGCGGTATTGTCGCCTGGGTGAATGAGCAGTACCCTGTGGACACG
>DASWFZ010000196.1:0-5874 GCA_036393975.1 bacterium
GGCCCATATGCCGATGGGTCTACGGCCACCTGTTCACGCACCTCAAGCGGTGCGGTTTTGTGGTTGAGCCCCACGACCGAGAGCGTAGTGCGGGGTAAGATGGGTGCGCCCCGATTCTAGGTAAACCTATGTAATCGTTCGCGATCCTGCTACTAATCCTGTTCGTGCGGAGCGTACCGGTACCTGCAGCGAATGCAACGCTGGCCTTCACCGGGCGTAGCGGTGTGCGGTTTGGCGCCTGCGAGCTTCGGGGCCTGACCTCTACAGGAGTTTGGCCCCGTTAATTTGCAGCTTGAACTCGCAACTGAGGAGTTTGGCCGCCCGCCGACACATGACCATGCGGGTGAGAAAAATCTCGAAGTACTCCATCACTTGGGACAGCTTCGTGTCGATGTTCAGCTCGAGAGTGATCGTGCGGCTCTTCTCGTCGACTCGCAGAAAGGAGTGTTCCACCGCGTAGTTGACTCGGTCGTGGATATCGAATGTTGTGGGATCCGGATTGCGCACCCGCGAGCGGTGCACATCGGACTTGTCCGCCAATATCACAGCCGCACCCACTGCACTTACCGGCTCCCCACCCCTCTCCTCGTGGTTACCGATTGCTCCCATGACGATGGCGCGCTCGATGGCCTCCATGCCCAGCCGTTCCAGAATGATATTGGCCAACACGGCCCCGGTGTGTTCGTGGTTCAGCCGACTGACCAGGTTCCCGATGTCATGCATGTAGGCGGCGATGGACGCGAGTTGGGCCTCCCGCTCCGGGTTCCCCAACCGCTTCAGCGTGTTGTACGCGATGTTCGCGGTGAGGTTCGCGTGCCGGGAGCCATGTTCGGTGTACCCAATCGCCCCCGTGTACTCGTTGGCCTTGTCGATAAAGGCGCTGACTTCCGGATCCCGCTTGACGTCGTCAAGCGTCACCAGCTTCGCGCCTGGTAGACCTGTCGAAACTTCTGCCATGGTCTTCTTTTACTCCTGTCGTTTAGTTGTTTCTCTGCTCCGGATTACCCGCCGCCGGAGGGAGGTACATCGTCACGCCGGCCGAGGAGTCGGAGCAACCGGCGTCGACTCTTGCTTGCGGTTGCGCAGATAACTGACCGCGGTGCGATCGGCCTTCACCCGAAGATTGGGCGCGAGTTCCACGGTCAGGGTGTCCCCGTCGATATCGAGAAGCGTGGCATGCAGCCCGCTGATGACAATCCGGTCGCCCTTCTTCAATTTGCCCAACATCTCCCGCCGTTTGCGTTGTTGTGTCTGTTGCGGGCGCAACATGAAAAGATAGAATGCCACGAAGATTGCGACATAGAGAATGATGACACCATAGCTCTGGTTACCAGCTTGCAAAATTACCGGCGATAATGGCACCCTGCACCCCCCTCACTACCTCTGACCGCTCACACCGTGTTCCACAACACACCCTATGCTACCGCGGGACCCTTCGACACGCTAGAGACTCTTTCCGCGCGAGTCTCGGCAGGCATGTCGTTACCACGACGTCGCATACGCGCTCATGAAGTCGCGTCGCCACGGTTCAAACCGATCGGTGGTAATCGCCCCTCGCGCCTCTGCCAGTAGCTGAGCCAGAAACGCCAGGTTGTGGTACGTCGCCAGGCGGGGCCCGAGCATTTCATCCGTGTTGAAGAGATGTCGTAGATACCCGCGCGTGTACTGAGCGCACACCGCACAAGGACACTGCGGATCGGGAGGCCCTGCGTCATCGCGATAGGCGGCATTGCGGACGTTGACGCGGCCCTGCCGCGTGAAGACGGTGCCTGTCCGCGCCACCCGCGTGGGCAGGACGCAGTCGAACAGATCCACACCTCGAGCCACACCGTCGAGCATATCGGGCGGGGCGCCAACTCCCATGAGGTAGCGGGGCCGGTCCGGGGGTAGCTGGGTCACCACTTCGTGCACGAGCTCGCCCGTGAGCTCGCGGGGTTCTCCCACCTTCAGGCCGCCGAGTGCATAGCCTGCAAATCCGACCTCTACCGTTCGCTGTGCGGCCTCGCGGCGCAACGCTGGGCTGAAACCGCCTTGAACGATTCCAAAGAGCATCTGCCCTTCACCAACACCGTGCGCTTTGGACCGTTTGGCCCACAGCAGGGTCCACCGGAGGGCCTCGGTGGCCTGGTCATCGGGCAGCGGGTATCCCAAGCACGCGTCCAGCGGCATGACCAGGTCACTTCCCAGTTGCTGCTGGATGTCCAGCACGCGCTCCGGCGTGAACAAGTGCTCGCTCCCGTCCAATGGGGATCGAAACGTTACCCCTTCGTCGGTCAACCGCCGCAGACGCGCCAAGCTGAACACCTGGTACCCGCCGCTATCCGTCAGAATGGGCCCCTCCCATCGCATGAAGCGATGCAGGCCGCCCGCGCGGGCGATGACGTCTGCGCCCGGGCGGAGATAAAGATGAAAGGTGTTCGCCAGGATCATCTGGGCGCCGGTCTCTCGAACCTCCTGGGGCGTCAAGCCCTTCACCGTCGCCTGGGTGCCCACGGGCATGAATGCAGGCGTGTCCACGGCACCCCGAGGGGTCTGTAACCGACCCAGCCGGGGTCCAGAATTGTGGTCTTGAAGAAGAGCAAACCGGAACCCGTTCATTATCGCGCTGAGTATATCACTCGGTTCATCCGGGTCCGAAGATCGCCTCTGAGCGATCCGCATAGAGGCGAGTGCGCAGAACGGGCACAGGAGGTGTAGACTCTGCGCAGAACACGCGAACGGTGCGCGAGGGCTGCCACAGCCTCTACGCACCCCCGGAGGTGCAGCATGGACGAAGGACAAGGGAAGAGCCGCGAAGAGATCCTGGCGGCCATCAAGGCAAAAGCCGATGCCATTAGGGCGCAAAGGACATCGGCACCTCCTGGTGGACAGCCGGCCCCGTCCACACTGGCCACGAGTCTTGAGACACCGGTATCCTCGCTCAACGCCGCTGGTCGTCCCTTCACCAAAGCTCAAAACCCCAAAGTGAAGGCCTTTGCCACCGTCTCTCAAGGGGTAGAACTCACGGTCGATAAGCTTGAAGACGAAAACGTCAAGAAGCTGCTCGGAGGACTGGGGGCGTATCAGAACCCCTTGCGTCGTGGGGTGTGGCAGCTAGACTACCGCTACTATGAGGAAGCCAAACGCCGCCTCGCGCAGGCCGGATACGAGATAGAGGAAGATCAATACGGACGACTCCCCCTCAAGCAGTGGACCCCCGAACTTGGGGGATGGTCGAAGGTCGAGCGCTAGCGATCGCCCCGATCCGGGGGCCCACCCTCAGAGAATGAGCATCGCATCTCCGAAGCTGTAGAAGCGGTAATCGTGGGCAATGGCGTCCTCGTACGCCCGGAGAATCAGGTCGCGTCCCGCGAAGGCACACACCAGCATCAACAATGTCGTTTTGGGCAAGTGGAAGTTCGTGACCAGGGCATCGGTGACCGCAAAACGATATCCCGGGTAGATGAATAGCTCGCTCCACCCGCGTCCGGCGCGGACCCCTCCGTGGATGGATGCCACCGTTTCCAGCGTTCGCACTGCTGAGGTTCCCACAACCACAACACGGCCACGGCCCGGCACCGCTGTGAGCGTCGCGGCGGCCGCCTCGGAGACCTCATACCACTCCGCATCCATGCGGTGCAGCGTGGGATCATCTGAGGTCACCGGCCGAAACGTCCCCAAGCCAATGTGGAGCGTCAGCGTGACCACGCGCACGCCCGTCTGCTCGATCTGATCCAACAGCGCTGGGGTGAAGTGCAGCCCGGCGGTCGGCGCGGCTACCGCCCCATCTACAGCCGCATAGACGGTTTGGTAGTCGTCTGGGCGCTGGAGAGGTTCATGCACATACGGGGGGACAGGCATCTCCCCGATGTCGCGCGCGACATCGAGGACGCGCCGGCTCCCTGAAAAGCGCACTATTCGTGCTCCTCCCGGTGCCACGGAAACAACTTCGCCCGTGAGTTGGTCGGAGAAGAGCAGACGCGTCCCAACCTGAGCACGGCGCCCCGGGCGGAGTAGGACCTCCCAGACGTCGTCTGCCGGCAAGGATGGACACGGCCCGGGGGCAGACGGTGGTGGGCGCAACAGAACCACTTCGATCGCTCCGCCGGTCGGCTTCCGGGCACGGAGTCGAGCAGGAATCACCCGCGTGTTGTTGACGACGAGGACATCTTCCGGCCGCAGGTACTCGGGTAGGTCGCGAAAGATTCGATGCGCGAAACGACCGGTCTCCCGATCAACCACGAGCAGTTTTGCGGCATCCCGCGGAGACGTGGGATGCTGAGCGATACGATCTTGAGGAAGCGTATAGTCGAATTCAGCAAGCCTCATGCAGAGCCCACGACGCGTCGATGAGGAAGGGACTGGTGCACGGGTAGAAGCTGCGCGAGGCTGCTATTTGGCTTCGAAAGCAATTCCGCTGTAATAGTAACTCAGAATTTCCTGATACCGCCGTCCTACCTCCGCCATGCCGCGGGCGCCCCACTGGCTGAGCCCGACGCCATGTCCGGACCCGCGTCCTTGGAATTCGACTTGGGGCGGGTCATCAGGAACGAGACGGACGGTGAACAGGGTGCTGCGCAGGTCCGCCCCCAGGACCGCGCGCAACTCTGCTCCCTTGAGGAGCAAGATGCCGTGAGCGCCGGAGACCCGGAGCAGCGCCGCGCGCCCTGAGGGCGTCACCTCGGCGACCTCGATCCCGGTCACGTTTGTGATCATGCGTCCGGACCGGCGCACCCGGGTTTCGAAAGTCGCTAGATCCATCCGCACAATCCACTCGTGGCGAGGCGCGCCAGCGCTATATGGATCAGCCACCGCTTTCAGGTACGGGTAGGTGCCCCCCCACACGAGCTCGCTGCTCTCTGTGTAGCCGCCAGAGTCGGAGTGATAAGCAGCAAAGATCGGGCGCCCCTGGTAGGTCATGATCTCCCCGCGGGACTCATCCACGGCGGCAGTTGTTCGCGGGTCTTCTGCCATCATGCCGTTGTAGACCTGGTCTTCGGTCGTGGGTCGAACGTCGTAGCCTTCGGAGGCAAAGCGGTTGAGACTGAGACTGTACAGGGCCCATGTGCGCGAGGCTACTGCCTGGGCCTTGAGGGCCTCCGTTGGCCACTGCGGGTCGACCTCATTCTTAAGCACGCCATACAGATACTCTTCCAAATCCAGTTCGTTGATCACAGTCAGACGCCCCGCGGCAGTGCGGCGTAGTTCGACCACACCTCGATACGGATGGATGTCGAGGTACAGGCGCGCCCCGTCTGCCGGCGCCAGCCGGACAGCCGCATCAAAGCTCCCCACACCGGTAGCGGCCACTCCTGTGAGCGTCGGCGTAAACTCATACGCCCCAGGTTCGACGCGAACGGGTGCAGCGGTCCCCGCGCTCAGGACAAAGGGCCGATCACTCATCACGACAATGCGCTCGATCTCCCGGCGCAAGCCCACCCGAATGATTTGCGACTCGGACCGCGCGGGCGTCAGAGGCCAGAGCATCAGCAGTGTGGCCATGACGCCGAGTAGTGTCCCAATGCTCACCACTGCGCGCGGACACGTCGTGGCTGCACTGGCGTGCGTACGCATCACCGAATATTAGCGGCGGATCAGGAAGGAAAACACCAATGTGAGGATCACGCTGAGGAGAAGGCTCGTGGCCAGCGGGACGTAGACGACAACCGTATCCCGGCGGATCAGAATGTCCCCCGGCAACCGCGGCACTTTGCCCACCACGGCGAGCAACCCGCCGACAACTAGCAAGACGACCCCGAACACGATCAGCAGGCGGCCGACCGACGCGAGGTCACTCATCGGAGCCGCCTCCCATCCGGTGGCAGGTCCTTAGAACAGGTCACCCTGGCCGCGCCCATTCGCTCGCTCGGGCAAAGTTAGGCCGAGATGATCAAC
>DASWFZ010000197.1:0-19699 GCA_036393975.1 bacterium
GGACTTCTCGAATGTACTTCACTTGACACTGGGCCCGGATGGGATCGCGACCATCTGGCACATTGAGCAAGACCTCGAACGCCTCCCCTTCGACTAAGGACGGGATCTCGCCGAAGAGAACACTCACGCCGCCCCCACTGACATCCTTGGTCATGCAGTGATGAGCGCGCCCCAGGACCACCAGATCAGCATTGAGACTTGCATCGCGGCGCACGAAGTCGCGTCGCTGCGTCCGGGAAACATCGCCGGCTAGCTGCACCGTCACCAGTACCTCGGGCTCTCTCAAGGTAGCGACGACAGCCCCGTGACCTTCGTAGAGGCCATCTTTGCGGACAAAAGTAATACGTATGGCAGTGCCGAGTTCCGGCGACGCCGCCCACCGCATCGCGGGGGCGATTCCCATGCCTGTGTGGTCGAGGAACACCACTTCTCCAGGGTACGACTCCCCGGACGGTAGGACCTCGACGATGACACGTTCGCCCACCTTCGGGCCGAACATATCTCACTCCCTGGAGGCCCACCCAGCGGTTGGATGCGTCGGAGTCTGTGACGCGCGCCGCGCGGGCGCACGCGTACAATCGGCGGATCGTCGGGGGGGACGACTGGGGATGAAGTGCCTCTGCGTGAAACCTGCCCGTTGCGGATAGTGGCTAGACGCCACTCTGGAGTTTGGGGACGGTCGTTCTCTTCCGGAGTACGCGCTCTTTGACTAGAAACCGCACTCGAGCGGCGCGTGATTTGACGATGCTGAACTGCGTTTCTATAATGAGTGTGCTCGTGCGGCAAGAGTGGCGCTGGGGGATCGTCTAGTGGTAGGACGACGGGCTCTGAACCCGTTAGCGGGGGTTCGAATCCTCCTCCCCCAGCCACTAGAGTGAACTTTTCTCGGCTGACCAGAGACAGCACACCCTGCAGGTCCCCGCTGCGTAGTACCTTCAACGATTGAATATCCAAGGAAGACTCAAGTTTGGTGCCCGTTTGTGGCATATTTGTGTTGAGACCGCCAATTTCGGCAACGGACTGCTCGACGAACTTTGTGGTTCTTTGCGAAGGTCCAACCTGAGGTGAACGAGTATGCGGACCGCACTGGCCACTGTCATGTTGACCTTCATCACCCTTGTGCTGGTCTCTCCACCTCTGCATGGGCAGACGTCAGCGGGTGATATACAATCACTGGAAACGATCCGCATGGCCGACCTGCAAAACGGGTGGGTCATAGCGAAGGTTGAGAGTTCTTTCCGACTGCTCCGGTCGACCAATGGCGGAACCCATTGGAAAGACGTCACGCCAATAAGTGCTTCTGCGCGAAAGTTTGCCAGTTTCCGAATCAGCGTGCTTTCCTCGGATATTGCATGGGTCATGCCAAATGGCATCAGTGAAGCGACCACTGAGATCTTCCGCACCGCTGACGGTGGGCGCACGTGGAAAAGCGTTGCTATTCCAGCCACAACGGTGGGGGCGATCTCTTTCATCAACCCCGGCGAGGGATGGCTTCTCGCGGGAGGTGTCGCCTATTCGGGACACACGGGGGGGACATCTATCGTTCGTCCGACGGGGGCACGTCGTGGGTCAAAGTAGGAGGGTGCGCTTGCACGGACATCGCGTACCTTAACTCCACGACAGGCTGGATCGCTGGGATGGACATTGCGTCTGACTCTCTGTGGCTATTTGTCACGCGCGATGGCGGGCGTACGTGGCGACACCAAGAGATGCCCCTGCCTAATGAGGTGAAGGTGGCGCCCCACTGGTGGATAAGCTCCCCGCAGCCACCGCCAAAATTCTTTACCGCTCGGGATGGTCTTCTATCCGTGTTCTATACTCTTCAGGACGATTCTTACGAGCCGACCGGGATTCAGTTTGTGCTGCACGCCACTCACGACGGCGGCATAACATGGACGCATACCACCCCAACATTCTTCAAGCCGTCAGACTTGTTCCGAACGCAGGCAGTTGCCGATATGAATCACGCGTGGGTTAGTGGTGGGGGCGCACTTCGTGCGACAAGTGACAGTGGACTGCGGTGGATGACGATGCCGTCAAACCCGTACTTCGGCGCAGTGAAACAACTTGACTTCATCTCGCCCCATGTTGGCTGGGCAATTAGGCAATCAGTCCCGCTTCTGCTGAAGACTCTGGATGGCGGGCGCACATGGTCGCCGGTGACCTATACGATCTCGCGATAGAGAAGCCGCAGTACACCGATACGGAGTCCGACCGGATGGATATCTCACACGGCCAGCGACTGGACTGGACATTCATACGGGTATTGAATCGACCGAGAACGTCTCCTCCCCCAGCCAACTATTTGAACCTCGCTGCGCTTTGTTTTGCCACCCCCCGCTGGACATTTCCTCGCGCTGCATAGGAGCGCTATTATGAAGAATGTCATGTTCACGAAGGTCCTCGCGGTGCTCGCCGTCCTCATCGCAACGATCAGCGGCACATATCAGACTGGTCGAGGCGCACCAGCTAATCCCCGCTCGTTCAAAGTGGTCGTCGGCGGTGAAACCTTTACTCTTGCGGAGGTAGACGTTGGGGTAAGGTTCGACTGCGGTGCGGGCAGAATGGTGGGGATTGTGCTCAAAGACAGCAACGGAATCGCGCGATGGTCCTATAATTTGGGTGATACGGCCTCCTATCTAGCCATCCACGGCTGCGACGGTACCCTCGCAGCAAGCGTCGTCGGCGTTGCCGTCCCCAGCAACGACACTGCGGTATGGGTTATCCAGGTCCTGGCATGTGGCGCAAGTTGCGCTGGGTACGATATCCACATCTTCTCACTCCACCCTTCACGCAAGCGTTTCGTCCCGAATTCGGTTGAGTACACCAGCGAAACTGTATCGGAGGAGATCCAACGCGAGGTGGGGCTGGGAGGTGTCAAGTTCGCGTTTCCGCGTCTGGCGCTGTATGTGAACGACGGAGGCAAAGAATGCCCGTCGCGCTGGACGCGTCTAACCTATGAGTGGATGCGACCCTCCAACACGGAACCGAAGTTCATACTCAAGAATTCAGTGTCATACAATAGCCCGCAATGCTACCTGCGCAACCGGGGAGAGGATTCAACTAGGCCCTGGCCACCCGACCCAGGCCAATGAGCCCACTGTCAACGGTATGACACTCGCAGGGAAGGCAATCTATTATCTGATCATAGCAGTGGGTGAATTCCTTTTTGCGGTCGCGGCAGCTGTCGTGGTCACGAGAACACAAGGGCATGCGCCTTACCTTCGTCAACTAGTTGACTGGGCACTCCCTATCGCGGCATTCATGACGCTGTTATCAATAATAGTCTTCGAATGGCCCCACTAACCACAAAGTCACGTTTATGGGGGGATTCTGACCGTAAGCACGTGATGGTGCCTGTAGAGTAAGGAACATCAAACAGAGACCCGCTCAAACGAGCGGGGCCCCTTCTTCTTCTGGCGAGACTCCCGGGCTGTCCCTAGGGACCTCATATGGCTATCGAACCGACCGCAAACTCCTCCTCCCCCAGCCACGGAACCATACTCTTGTGCTGCCGATCACCCATGAAGGACTGCACTTTCCGCAGATCACCTCGAATCTCCGCTGTCCCTTCGGGGCTGATCTTTACCTCCGTACCGAGGCTAGCCAGGATGTCCTTGCCTCGCTCGACCTGGCGTTTGGCCAGACGCGTTTCCAGTTCCTCCAGGTACGCCTGAACGCGCTTAGGTAGTTCGGCCAGCACCTTCTCCAGGTGGGCCCGCACGTCACTTGGCCTCGCATTGCGGAGGTCGTGGGTTCGAATCCCATCGTCTCCAGCAGAAAACCCCTTGTAAACGCGGGGTTTGTGAGACCCATCGTGAGGAACTGCCTCGGGAGGGTAGAAAGGTTCACTATCTTTCACTGTTCGGGTTAGCATAGGCTCCATCGAAGAGGCTATGGGTGAGTTCCCTCTGCCGCCTCCCATCCTCACCGAGCGCGAACTCGTCCAGGCAAAAGCCCGCAGGCTAGGGATCACAGAGTGTAGTGTGACCGAGATCGAGAACTCGTGGAACGGATCTTGAGTGCAGCCCGGTCATAGTGACTTACCAGGGTATCAAAATGGAAATTGTGGCCAAGAATATGGACGAAGCAATCGTCAAGATGACCGCACAAGGATACTTCGTCGTGAGTAGATCGGGCAACGTGGCACAACTCCGGAAGCCAAAACGGTTCAACGCTTTGTACGCGGTCCTCTGCTGGCTCATCATCGGAATAGGGTGGCCTTTTGGGATACTTCAGATCATTTTGCACGTAGCCGCAAAAGATCAAATCGTTTCTATCGTTGAGGAACCCACCGGGGCATACATCCAGAGTACAGGCTGGGCTTAGCCTCGGCGACCGGCTTGAAGCGGTTACTTTCGAGCGGCATGCTCTAGTCAGGGTATCTCGGATCTTGGTGGAGTGTAGCCATTCCTGCCGCAACGATTTTACCTTCAACAGTATGCGTGTGCACTTGTGCTGATCCGTGGTCGCATATGTCAGGCTCTGTTGGCTTATCTACAGAGAGAAATCACCCTGGAAGGTGTTAGATAAATTGGCCATACTCTTCGTGATCAACGTTCTTATCTATCTTGCCTCGGGTTGGGTTGTTCGCAAATGGAGCTTGATCTGAGATGGCGCTGCTTGCGGAAACGCTGGTCGAGGAGTGGCACACCCAGCGGCCTGCCGATCTGACGCGACGACCCACGGTGGCGAAGGTTGCCCCGCCGTGCTCCGATCTGTACTAGCGGTGTTAGCGGCTAATCCTTTACAGTCAACGTGCCTATCATCCGGAGGCAGGCGTTACCAGGCTTACACGGACCGCTCGAGGTATGGATGAAACAAATGTACGTGTACTTGCCCGCAGTGAGCTTGAACGTCATTTGTTCAGTCTGTCCAAGATGGATTGTCCTCCCGCACCCGAGGGAGACCCCTTTCCAATCACAGGCTACCTCGTCTGACTTCGGGTTTGTCTCGGCCACCTTTTTTTCGTCCGCATTCAGGATCGCAAAAAAGTGATCTTGTTCGACCGACGCAAGGTTTTTGACGGCGAACGTTACCTCACCGGACTTGATAGTAATGTCTTCGGGGGACCAGCGCGGATTGAATCCTCCTCCCACGGCCTTGATTTGGACAACTTGAGTCTCGGTCGCGGCTGTCTGGTGCGCCTGCCAGGGTCCGACACCAAACGCCAGTTCCAACACGAGCGTGCATAGGAGGACTACCCTTCCTGACTTCTTCAAGTTAGTAACCCAGCGCTGGACTCAGAGGGTCGCTACAGAGGAACACGGCTGATCACCTCTCATCGCATGAGGCGCGGATGACAAGCCGTTCATCGATAGTAACGATTCTCTTGAGACGAACAATGTTTTGCGATGCTTTTCCGCAAGAATAGTTGTGGCTCCTGCTCAAGAAGTGCTGCTTTGAGCGCCTGGGAACACCCATCGGGCCCAAGTATTCTTGCTACTCTATGGCGAGGGCTTTTGTTCGGGGCTTCGGTTGCTGCTCATCTCACGCGGCCAGGGCACGAGAACCACGACCTGGGCGGAGTATAGTTCCAAAAATGTGCCCTCCCCCAGCCACAGACTGCAACTTTTTGATTCATCGAACAGGGTCCTCCGGAGATCCCCTTGACCTCGATCATCCCATCCGGGCTGATGAGGATCCCCGTGCCAAGCGACGCGAGAATCTCCTTGCCGCGCTCGACATATCCGCCGGTGAGCATCGAGGCTAGGTCGTCCAGTCTCCCACGGACGGGGAGGGGAGATCGGCGAGCGTGTTCCTCGCGGCCTGGCGTTCCGCCCGGCTTGCCCTCCTGAGCCTCCTGGTCAGTTCGGCCCGCACCTTCTTAGCGATAGCGCGGAGGTTCGCCGGGGAGTAGAGCCTAATCGCGCACCCGCCTGACAGGTGTTAATTTCTAGGCGTCCTTGGCCCATGGAAACGATCGTGGAGGGTTCTCCCTGCCTTATTCCGGTGTATCTGCGGAAACGTAGCGTTCTATTTTGCCCTCAGTCGCTTCTGGAGGGATTCAGCGGAGTAGGGCACGGGGCGTCGCTGTTTGAACTGACACATGGACATGAAGTAGTTGCTGGACCGCCCAAATACAGTTGCATCGAGGTGGACGCAATCAGAACTAAGTTTCTCCCCTGGCGAGCCGTCCTAGTAGTCGTTTTGGTGGCCGTAGCGGCGGTCACAGTGGCCCGCTCTGTCGGGTCCTTTCTGACTCGCCCTCCCGTCACGACCTCGTCCGTGACGGCCCCCCAACAGCCTCGCCCATCGGGTCAAGCTAATCCGCCTCCGGTCGTAGAACGGACCAAACCAGTCTTTGAAGGACCTCTGGGAGACTTCATCGTGGGTGTTCACCAAGGCTCAAGCGCCCCACCCTGTCCGCGACCGCTTCGACCGGCCAAGAATGAGAAAATCAAGGCCTCGGACCTCTATTCCCCCGTCTTTGGCGACAATCTTGAGGGGTTTGTAGCCGAGTGCGCTGACGGCAAGATCGTCGTCATTGTGATTTACGGCAGGGAGGTTATTGGTAGGGGGTATTTCATGGGGAGACCGATACTGCCATTGGAGGTTCCCCTTGACGGACTCAAGCTGCTGACAGTGGCCGGGAAACCCGGACTTGCATCGTTGCCTATGCCAGGATTTTCTTGGTCCCTGCGCCTCGCTGTCATCGAGCGGTTTCCTCGCGGCAATCAACCGGGCATTCTGGTCTCGATTGACAACACGGATAAGAGCCTGGAAGAGGCTACAGAACTGGCAGCACAGATCATGGGGGTGAGGCGATGACGAGATTCTTTCTCCTGACTGCTGGGTCAGCCTCAATCCCATCGCGCGAAATCTCTCACGCGGCGAGCGCCACCCCCGTCCCGTTGGCGGCCCGTTTGTCACACGGCTATTGAACCGACCGAGAACTCCTCCTCCCCCAGCCACTTGAGTGAACTTCTCTCGGCTGACCAGAGACAGCACACCCTGCAGGCCCTGCGGATTCTCGCCGTTCCATTATCCCTGCGGGCGATGTGTCCTTGCCCCTCCTCTTCCACTTCGAGCGGTTTCAATCGCATCCCTAACCCAGATAACGGTCGATGCAAGAACGAGTAACCAGATGATGATGATAAGCGCAACAGGAATGTCTCTTCGCGAAACGCCTAGTAAGATGTAGACGCCCACTAGCAATACAAGCAGGCGGTTCACGACTCCCACCACTCTGATACCGATGGATGCAAGGGAGAGCACGACGGCCAAGATGAATAGCGGATCTGGGAAGACTCTTCCTGGGGTCGTCAGCAAGGTGCCGACGCCTATGAGCAATATGGCGACACGGAGGAGTCCTGCAGCGACTATCGCCCGCGTGTGCGGTCGAAGCGACCCCTCTTTGCGCCAAATTTGCCATACTGCCACAGCGTACAGGACGGGCGGAATGAAGAAGAAAGCGGCGAAGACGATCAGCGGGATAAATCGCACTGTCTGTATCCATTTCTAGTGAAGAAGCACATTCCTTGCTGGAACGTGCATCCGAATGGACAGACTAGCAACTTCTGCCAAACAACAGTCACTACTGGACAAGAATCTACACGTCGTTCGGAGGATTCGACAATGCGGACAAGACGGCCCCTTAGCCGAACAAGGCGGAGGAAGCCCGGGAAACAGTCCTCGCGACTGCCCGAGGTAACGCCCGAGTTATTGTACAAGCGCTTGGGACTTGGGAAGGCAGTCGTCACGCTGCCCGAGCAGGCTGTGGACTTATCGTATAAGACTCGCTTGGGGCTTTGGTCTCTGCGAGTAGGTTTGACGATAAGGGAAGCCAAACCGCGCTTCCACGGAAGAGGTACCATTTACGACGGATCATTCCTTCCGTCGGGGCGACGCCTCTACTTGTTGTTAACCAAGTCCGGGCGACGATGGACTCTTTTCCAGGTCTTCTCTCCTCCCCGGATGGACCTTACCACCATCAAATTCTCTCACCGCAGGCCTAGACTCAAGCCACGGCAAGAGTAGGTGACGACCCTCGTAACGGCAAAGACCCTCGGAAACTAGCGGGCAGCCCCCATTAGGGTACTCGGGACCGGGGCTCCCGCCTTCGCCGTGCAGACGAGTCACGCCGCGGCCTGAACGTGGACCGAAACAATGTGTGGCCGCGTCAACGCCTCCTCCCCCAGCCAACAGAGCGAACTTGTCCCGGCGATTGCCCCCCCCGAAGGTCGCCACGTAGGTGACTCAAGGCTAGGGGCTCACTCTTCAACTCGGCACGTTTCGGCATTATCAACGTTTGCCATTTCCCCGCTCAGCTTACCCTAGCTCCCGCGAGGATCAGAGAAATCCGCTCCTAGACGGCCAATTTAGCCAGATCGACATCAGAAGGCTCTCCTCTGTTGCGAGGCGGATCCAAAGTGTATTCTATGGTGCAATAGATGCTCATGAGCACAGAGACTGCAGGGCCTTCAACCAAAACCCGCCACGTGAGTCCGAACTTTGTCACAGAAATTGTCGATGCGGACCTCGCGCAGGGACGCTACAACAAGGTCGTCACACGCTTTCCTCCCGAGCCCAATGGCTATCTGCACATCGGGCATGCGAAATCCATCGCGCTGAATTTTGGTCTGGCGCTCGACTACGGTGGGGAGTGCAACTTGCGGTTCGACGACACCAATCCCGAAACGGAAAACGCCGAGTACGTCGAGGCGATGAAACGAGACATACTGTGGTTGGGCTTCCAGTGGGCGCGGGAGCGATACGCCTCAGACTACTTTGAGCAGCTGTTTGCGTGTGCGGGGCAGCTCATTCGCGAGGGGAAGGCGTACGTTGATAGCCTCCCAGACGAAGAGATTAGCACCTACCGGGGGACGATCAGCACGCCCGGGAAACCGAGCCCCTATCGCAATCGGAGCGTCGAGGAAAACCTCGACCTCTTCGGCCGGATGCGCAAGGGGGAGTTCCCGGACGGCGCCCACGTGCTGCGGGCCAAGATCGACATGAGCAATCCCAACATGAAGCTTCGGGATCCGATCTTCTATCGAATTGTGCACGCGGCGCACTATCGCACCAGGAATACCTGGTGCATTTACCCCCTGTATGATTTCGCCCATCCGCTCTCGGATGCCACTGAAGGCATCTCGCACAGCCTCTGTACGCTAGAATTCGAGAACAACCGCGCGATTTACGACTGGTTGGTGGAGAACCTGCGGGGCAAATGCGGCATCCCCTCATCTCCCCGACCGCACCAGTACGAGTTTGCCCGCTTGAACCTGGATTATGCTGTCCTGTCTAAGCGCAAGCTCATCAAACTACTCGAGAGCAAACATGTACAGGGCTGGGATGATCCCCGGATGCCCACGATCGCGGGAATGCGGCGACGCGGCATTACCCCGGAGGCTATCCGCGAGTTCTCGAACCGGATCGGGGTGGCGAAGGCGAACAGCCGCGTCGATCTGGCGACCTTTGAAGCGGCGGTGCGCGATGACCTCAACCAACGGGCGCCGCGAGTTCTGGCGGTGCTGCGTCCTCTCAAAGTCGTACTGACCAATTTCCCGCAGGGGCGTGTTGAAACTCTTGAGGCACCCTACTGGCCGCATGACGTGCCCAAGACCGGCTCGCGATCCGTCCCCTTCTCGCGGGAGCTTTACATCGAACGCGACGATTTTCTCGAGGATCCGCCCACGGGGTTCTATCGGCTAATGCCTGGGGGGCGCGTCCGATTACGTCACGCCTATGTGATTCAGTGCGAGGAAGTGGTAAAAGACGCGAAGGGGAACGTCGTGGAGTTGCATTGCACTTACGATCCGGCGACGCTCAACCACCCCCCCTCGCAGGGTCCAGTGAAAGGTACAATCCACTGGATCTCGGCCCCCCACGCGGTTCCGGCTCAGATGCGCCTGTATGACCGCCTTTTCTCCACAGCCGACCCAGAAGCCGGCGATGGGGACTTCACGGCGGGTCTGAATCCAGATTCCCTGACGGTCGTGCAGGGATATGTCGAGCCGAGTGTGCTGAAGGACTCCCCGGAGGTACGCTACCAGTTCGAGCGCCTCGGCTATTTCTGGCGCGACCCCGTGGACGCCAAGCCCGCAAACCTAGTCTTCAATCGCATCGTGAGCCTGCGAGACTCCTGGGCGAAACGGGAAGGAAGTAAGAAAACCTAGGAGACTGCGGACTGGCGAATCCAGCTAATAGCACCATCCAGACGCTTTACGACCCGGTCCCGGCCGAGCAACCCCATGAGCTCAAAGAGACCCGGCCCCACCGTCTTGCCTGTTAACGCCACGCGCACGGGGTGGATGATCTCGCGGCTCTCCACGCCCAGCTCGGTGGCCAGCGCGCGGATGATGCTTTCGACTGCAGCAGGATCGAACCGCTGCGCCTGGACGACGCGGTCCCGGAGCCGCTCCAACACCTTCGCCGTCTGCCTTTGGCTGAAATACTTTTGCGCAGCGTCGGGATCGTAGGTGACGGTTTCGTTGAAGAAAAAGTCACCGTTGGTCACGATGTCGCGAGCCACCTTCAGCCGCTCTCCCAGCACCTCGACGACGCGTGCGACATAGGCGCGCATCTCTGGCGTGACCTCCCGGGGAATCCGGCCGGCATCTTGCAGAATCTCCAAGCAAAGCGCGGCAATCCGGTCGGGGTTCTTGGCGAGCAGGTCCCGCATGTAAACGCCATTCATCCACGTCAGTTTGGCGAGGTCGAAGATAGGCGACGTCTTGCCCAGGTCGGCAATGCGAAATCTCTCGACGAGTTCTGGGACCGAGTAGATCTCACGGTTCTCCTCCGGATACCAGGCCATAAGCGCAAAAAAGTTCAACAAGGCCTCCGGGAGGAATCCTTCCTTCTTATAGTCGCGCACCGCCGTGTCCCCCGTCCGCTTGCTGAGCTTCTTGTGATCGCTCCCCAGAATATTGGACAGGTGCGCGACCTGGGGGGGGTCCCACCCTAGAGCCCAATACATCACCCACTGCTTAGGGGTGTTCGACAGGTGTTCGATCCCTCGAATGATGTGGGTGATCGCCATGGTATGGTCATCGACCACATTGGCAAAGTTGTATAAAGGAGAGCCGTCGGCACGCACGATGATGTGGTCGTCGAGGTATTGGGGGTCGAATTCCACCCGCCCGCGCACAAGGTCATTGACGACGATCGTCTGACCGTAGTCGTGAATCCGCAGCCGGATGGTGGGACGCCGTCCTTCGGCAATAAACCGCGCCCGCTCCTCTGCGCTCAAATGCCGACAGCGCCCCGAGTAACGGTAAGGCCGTTTCTCCGCCTCGGCCTGTCGGCGTTCGGCGGCGAGCTCCTCGGTGGTGCAGTAGCAATAGTATGCGGCGTCGCGAGTCAGCAACTCTTCGGCGTACTGCCGGTACAGGTGCGCGCGCTCGGTCTGACGATAGGGACCGACCGGCCCGCCGATGTCGGGGCCTTCGTCCCAGTCCAATCCCAGCCAATGGAAATCGTCAAGAATCGCTCGCTCGTACTCCTCGGTCGAGCGGCTGCGGTCGGTGTCCTCGATGCGGAGAATGAACGTCCCGCGTTGGCTGCGCGCAAACAGCCAGTTGAAAAACGCCATCCACGCTCCGCCGACGTGCAGATACCCGGTAGGACTGGGCGCGTATCGCGTGCGGACGGATAGGGTGTTCATTGAAGGTGTACCGCGCGGGGTCAGGTCGCTCCAGTGGAATCTAACGGACTGCCATCCCTGCCCTCTACGTGAAGAGCATGCTCACGGATTGGTCCAAGTGGATCCGGCGGATCGCTTCGGCCAGTAAGGGAGCGGCGGACAACACGGTCAACTTGGGAATGGGTGGACCGGGCGGAGGGGGAATCGTGTTGGTGACAACGATCTCTTGGATTTCGTCCCGGGCCAACCGCTCGCGCGCCGGGCCTGCCATCACAGCGTGGGTGGCGCAGACATACACCTGGGGCCGTGCCCCCTGGCGTATCACGGCGTCGACAGCCCCCGAGATCGTGCGCGCCGTGGAGATGATGTCCTCGATCATGACCGGCGTCCGTCCCTCGACCTCGCCGACAACCTGCACAGTCTCCTTGGCATCTCGTCCGACGCGCCGCTGGAACACGATGGCTAAGGGCAGGTCCAGGCGATCCGCCAGCTGCTTGCTCCGTTTCACCGCACCGTCGTCGGCCGCCACCACCACCGGAGCGGGGAGGTTCTTCTCCCGGAGGTAGTCCGCAAAGAGCGGCATCGCGCGGAGGTGGTCGACCGGGATGTTAAAGAATCCCTCGATCTGCCCGGCGTGCAGGTCCATCGTCAGGACACGGTCAGCCCCCGCAGTCGTCAGCAAGTCCGCGACTAATCGCCCCGTGATCGGTTCCCGTGGCGCGTCTTTCTTGTCCTTGCGCGCATACCCGTAGTAAGGCATGACGGCGGTGATCCGTCCCGCAGACGCCCGCCGCAAGGCATCCTGCATGATGAGCAACTCCATCAGGTGCTCGTTGACTGGATGGCTGGTGGGCTGCAGAACGAAGGCGTCTACCCCGCGCGCGTTCTCCTCGAACCGCACGTGGATCTCGCCATCCGCGAACCGGGCGATGCTCACCTTGCCCAGCGGCAGGTGCAGGTAGCCCGCGATCTCCTCACCCAGGCGCGGGTTGGCAGACCCGCAGAAGAGTTTCAACTCCCCGTGGCCGTTTTCGACCATACGCGTTTCTACATTACCACGATTCCGTGCCTGGCCCGGTCGGCGCGCTGATGCGGCGCGCGACGCACGACGTGCGCCCGAATGGCCCTGCAAGGATCAAGCTGAGGACGAGCTGGAGGGACGTGCCGGAAAACGGTCAGCGGGCTGAAACGAGGAACTTAATGGCGGTCCGTTCCTCGCCGTCAATCATGACCTTGGTGAATGCCGGAATCGTCACGAGGTCGATTCCGTTCGGGGCGACAAACCCGCGCGTGATGGCGATGGCCTTGACGGCCTGGTTGACCGCGCCGGCCCCCACGGCTTGTAATTCCACCGATCCCCTCTCGCGCAGACAGGCGGCGAGGGCGCCCGCCACGGCCTTGGGCTTGGAATCTGCGCCCACCTTAAGGACGTCGGGCATGGGGCCGACTTTGGCCTTGACCACGGCTTCCGCTACGGTCCTGTCCATCATCAGCCCTCCTGTATTTCGTATGCCCACATCAAACTCCTCCTCACCCCTTTGCGGGTGGCTGTGTCCTGCCATTGCCCCCCCGTACGGGGTCTGCGTGAGGTGAGGCAAGCAAAGCGCGCGTGAGCTCCGCGGCGCGCAGCGCGCCTTCTCGGAACGCGACCGCGTGTTCGCGCAGGCGCGGACGCAGGGTCTCCCGCTCCTCCCAGATCGCGCACACCGCATCGCACAGATCATCCGAGCGCAGACCCGCCAGCGACAGGGGCCTGCCCAGACCAATCTGGCGCACAAACCCCTCGACTTTCGGATCGTAGGACAGGCCGATCGGGGGCACCCCCATGAGCACGGACGCGATGAGTGCGTGCAACCGCCCCCCGACCAGGAGGTCCATCGTCCCCACCACCGCCATGAGATCTGACGGCGGCAGCCCCGCAAGCACGCGCCCGTCGACGTCCCGGGCCACGCGGGTACACAGTGCAAGATCGCGCTCGGGGTGAAGTGCCAACACGACAATCTCGGTCTCCCCCAACCGCCTGCGCGCGGCTTGAAGTCCTTCGACCAGCGCGTCGACGAAAGAATCATCGTGCCAGGATCGCAGGGCGACGCCAATCCGTGGGATGTGATGGGACCCGATCATGTCCTGGATCTGAGAGGCGGGCGTGGGGGCCAGGACGAACGCGGGATCGGCGACCAGGTGTACGGGGCGGACAAGGCCCAAGTCTTTGAGGACGCTGATGGAGTCTTCATCGCGAACAGTGATCAGCGTCGTCCGTGCGAGAATGCGGCGCGCCAGAACCCGCACCCACCCTCGCCGCAAAGGTCCAATCCCCTGCGCATACACGACGGTGGCTTTGGCCAGAACCGTCGCCAGACCCAGCAGACCAAGGTAGTACAGCGCGCTACGCGCGCTGGTGACGTCTTGGATCAAGCTGCCCCCGCCGCTGATGAACAGATCCGCCCCAGGCAGCGTGCATAGCGCGCCCGTGATTCGTGATACTGCGTTCACACCGTGGAGGCGGCGCGTTTGTGTGGGGTTACCGGAGAGCACGACCACGTCGGCGCGCGGCAGATGGGAACGCAGGGTCACGAGGATACCCGCCAGTACCGCTTCATCGCCGGCGTTGCCGAACCCGTAATATCCACTGATGACGACGCGCGTCATCGCGGACCTGAGGGGGCAGAGGTCACCGTCGCAGCGGACCCGCACGCTGCCGCGGGGTGACCACCGCGACAACGCGCAGCAGCACGACGAGGAAGACAACACCCAGCAGACTACCCAGCACCAACGCGTTGGCGGTCCGCCACATCGCGTACAGCAGAGGCGTGTGGATGTGGGAGAAGTTGTTGATAATCCCGGCCTGGCCAATCGCCCCCACAGCGGCGAGGGGAATCACACCCCAGCGCCAGCGCATCACAGCAGCCCCGAATGCCAGGACCAGGGCCGGATGTCCGAGGAGGTACTCCTTGGTTCGCGGGCGGGCCACCAGCAGCGTTTCGGCGAAGGATCGCAAGCGTTCTTCGATCGCCAAAACCGGCAGACCAAAATTTCCGCTGCGCGCCAGGAGGATGACCGCCGCGACGCCGACGACCAGCGCCCCGATCGCGTAGCGCACAAGCAGCGGCCGAGAGGACCACGCCCATAACTGCGCCACACCCTCCCGCCAGTGCTGGGGCGGTCGCTCGGCGGTGGCGAGGATCACGGCGACAAGCACCGCGGGCAACACATGCGCGACTTTCACGCCCACGAACACATCGGCGGCCATCATGAATGGCCAGCCTGTGAGCAACGCGCCGACGACAAGGCCGCCGGCAAACGAGATCCCTGACGCCATCCACAGAGCCCGCAGCGCCCCCACAACGGGATGTTGATCCCGGCGCGGCATCGTCAACACAATGGCGAGCACCGGCACCGCGCAGGCAGTGCCCAATGCCGCGAACTTGCGCCAGAGGGTAAACGCACCGGTCCCGATCGTTGCCCCCGTGAGGATGACTCCCACACCGACCAGGATCCACGCGGTGTGCGACGAAACCGGAACTCCGACAGCTCGACCGGTCAGGACCAGGGCTCCGGTCATCGCCGCGAGCGCAGCGAGGATGACGACAGGCACGAGCAGCTGCGGAATGTGAATCTCCGGCAACGCGCGCGCGGGGCCCGGAATCAGGCCAACGTGGGCGAGGTCTCTTATGAGACGATCGAGGAACAGCATGTTCCCCTCGGTGTCGACGACGCCCGCCGTCGGAGGAATCGGCCGCAGGTAGAGGATACGGATGTTGCGCTCGCGGGCGGCACGGACAAACTTGTCGCGCGCTGCTTCAGGGGTCTGGGCGGCGAGTTCGTCTGCGGTGAGGCTAAACAGCCGGATCACATGCGGCCGCATCAGCGCGGTGAGGCGATCTTCGCCGCGCTGTTTGCGTCTCTCGCTAAAGACCTCGATCCGCGCGTAGGGGAATCGTGCCCCGCGCAGTCCGGCGGCTGTCTCTTCGAGCAGGCCCTCGTAGCCGAGGACTTCGGTCTGTTCGAAGACCACGGGGAACCCAGTTCCCAGCCGCTGAAGACGGGCCATCTTTGCTCGCAATCCGACGGCGGTCAGCCCGGTATAGTTGCGCAGGCGCAGCACCGGCCGCAAGCCAACTCGCGCAAACCGGCTCACATCCTCCTGCAGGTAACCAAGGGGCGCTTCTTCCAAGTCATCGATCGATCCCGCGACGGCAAGCACATCGGACACACGGCGGACACGCGAGGCTCCTGCAAGCTCATTGAATGCTGTGTGTAAGAACCCCAACATCTCGGGCGCGGCGACGACGTACACATCACCGGAGCGAACAGCACCCGACGTCACCAGGGTGCGCAAGGCAGGGGCGGTCAGCCCCGCCCTCGCGTCGCTGAGGACCTGTCCCCCGCTGCGATAGCTCACCTCGCCCGTTGCGGCCATGCGCTTGAGGGTGCGTTCGTACACCGCGACGGCGGTGGCGCCGTGCGCGCGCGCCTGCGCGAAGACGGCGAGCGGGTCCTTGCCTTCGCGGATGGCCATCGTCTCCCAATCAGGACCATCCAAGACGACCTCGACGTCGCGGTACGCGGACTCTATCGGCCAGCGCAGAGAGAGCACGACCACGGAGGCGAGCAACCCGACCAGGCCCAGGGCGATCAGCGACCGAGACATCGTCTAGCGTGTCTCCGCGGTGACGACGGCCGAGCCCTCTTTGACGTCGACGCCCGTGAGCCGCAGCGGAACGGGAAGCGGGTCCACGGTCAGCAACGGGTTGAGCGGGGTGATCAGAACGTTGGCAACACCAGGGGGTACCGATAGCCCGACGACATTCAACGTGTCGACTTCCAGGACAATCTGCCGCGCGTCCCGCACGACCAGATGCCCGACCACCGTGACGTCCGCGCGCGCATCAAGAACGGATACCGTACCTGTCACCCGCACGAGACCATCGGCAAACTTGACGACCACACCGCTCACAGAGGACCGGTTTTCGAGGGACCGCTGCACATCTTCTTGAAGGAGGCGCACCGTCACCTGTCCGCCTCCGACGCGTCGGAGCACGAGCTGTCCGAATGCGGCAGCGCGCACGGGGTCGAGCTGAACGTCTTGGAGGCGAGCGGCCAGTTCATCGATTACCACCCCATCGGCGGAGGCTCGGTGTGCAACGATGGACACCTGGGCGTAGCGACCAGACACCACGGCCGCTGGCCAGCCGATAAGGCGCACGCTCACAAAGGGAGTGGCCAGCGACTGGCGCAACGCCCCCTGCAACCGCCACGCCAGGACGGGGTTGACTGACGCTACCACAACGACCACCAGGACGACCGGCCACAACACTCGCCTGATCAGCATGCGTGCGTAGGTGGCCGGAAGATGACGTGGTCTATCGGAGGGGGCTCCGTCCGGCCAAAGGGGTCGGGCTTACCGCGCGCATGGTGGCGCGCAATCGCTCGACCCCCGCCCCGCAGATCGGGTCGCCCGTCCAGGTTAGGACGTGCCCCGGTCCGCCGTCGTGGACACACGGGGGTGTCTAATTCGCACGGCAGATTGCGGGCCCCTTTACACACGCCGAGCAGGCTGCCGGCGCAGGTAGGCATCAATGAAAGGATCCAGGTCGCCGTTGATCACCGCCTGGGCGTCGCCCGTCTCCACATTTGTGCGGTGGTCTTTCACCAACGTGTACGGGTGGAGGACGTACGAGCGGATCTGATTCCCCCAGGCGGCCTCCTTAAACTCTCCGCGGAGTTCCGCCAGCCGCTGTTGGTGTTGTTCCGCCTGTAACTCCGCGAGTTTCGCACGCAGCAGCCGCATGGCGGTGAGACGATTCGCATGCTGGGAGCGTTCGTTCTGACACTGCACAACAATCCCGGTGGGCAGGTGGGTGATCCGTACCGCGGTCTCGACTTTGTTGACGTTCTGCCCCCCTGCCCCGCCCGCCCGGTAGGTTTCAATCTTCAACTCATCCTCGCGGATCGCCACTTCGACTTCTTCCACGTCGGGAATGACGTCGACTAACGCGAAGGAGGTGTGGCGACGGTGGGCGGCATCGAACGGCGACAAGCGCACCAGCCGGTGCACGCCCCGCTCTCCTTTGAGATACCCGTAGGCGTACGGACCAGTGAGAATCACGGTCGCGCTCTTCACCCCGGCTTCCTCTCCCGGAGAGAGATCGACAACCTCGGTGCTGAAGCCACGGCGTTCTGCCCAGCGCGTGTACATCCGCAGCAGCATCTGGGCCCAGTCCTGGGAATCAGTGCCCCCCGCCCCGGCGTGCACGGAGAGGATCGCGTTGTTGGGATCGTGCTGCTCGCCGAGCAGCGTCATGAGCTCCAGCTGCTGCAGACGGCGGTGCGCCGCCTCAGCTTCTTGAGCCAACTCGGCGGCGTTCAGGCCGGCGGGATCCTCGAGCGCGAGACTGGCGAGCACCCCGAGGTCTTCAATCTGCCGGTTCAGGGTGTTGAAACTTTCCACCTGGGACCGCAGCGTCCTCAGCTCTTGCCCGACCTTCTTGGCCTGGTCGGGGTTGCTCCACAGCTCGGGGTTCTGCATCTGCTCTTCGAGGGCAGCGATGCGGGCTTGTTTGATGGCGAGGTCAAAGATGCCTCCCGATATCGGCGAGGCGCTGGCGATCGGTATCCACCATAGACTTGATCTCTTCGAGTATCATCGTCCCCCATCATAGCGCAATCCTCAGCGCACTTCAGCGATGGAGGCGAACAGCATCGCGCCCAACGCGTGCGGGACAATCAGGCCGGCGGCGCTCTGTGTGCGCGATCGGATGAAACCAAACAGGGCCCCGGTGACCAGGGTCCACGCGTACGCCTCCGGAGGCAACCCCGCCTGAAGCGACATCCCCAGCACGGTCGTCACCGCGACGGCCACCGTGCTCCCCTGCCACTCGGCGAGCGGCGCGAACGCCGCCCCCCGCAACCAGAGCTCCATCGCGGCAGCCATGATCAGTTGGCGCATGAGATACCCCGCCCAGGCGTCCGGGTGAACCAGCCGCACCCCCGCAAGCCGATATGCCGCCATCATGGCCGCCCATAATCCCACGACGACTACCGCCCCGCCCAGCAGGGTCATGAGGAACCGACTTATCGACGTCGACCGCCTGAAGGCGGCGTTCCATCCAGTACCCGTGGGCCAACGGAGCACTGCGAACAGCGCGCAAAATGTCAGCAGGACACCGGGAAGAACGCCCCATGGGGCGCCGGCACGCAGGAGCGCCCTGCCTGCCGCCCACGGAAGCACGACGGCCACCGCGGCCTGCTGAAATGCCGGCCGAGTCCAATGACCCGCCAGAGCAGATCGGAGCTGAGGGGCTGCGGTGGCGAGCAGTAGCATCATCGTGGCCCACGCAAACACGTCCCCCCACACGACATACGGGGTCATCACGCTGATCATCGCCGCCGAGGCGGCAAGCACGCCCTCCTCGTGCCGCGGGAGGATTGCCCGCACTCGGCCGACGGGATCGATGATCATCGAGACCCCCGTGTTCGCAGCGCGCACGACCCACCGTCCCGACTCGACCGCACGCAGGATCGCATGCGCTGCGTGCTGCGCGGGCGCGGCCGTCCCATCCAACCACGCATCATTGGTGATCACCGCGAGGATCTGCGCACCGTTTTTCACCAGCGCGCGCGACACATCGGGAAAGATGGACTCAAAACAAATCGCCACCCCCACCTGCCCGAGAGGGGTCCACAAAGGGACGAGCCGATGGCCGCGGACGATTCCGGTCTCCCCAAACGCCACAAGGCGGACTTTGTCGTAGCGGCTGACGCCCAGCCCCGATGGCGTGACCGCAACGGCGATGTTGGACACGCCGTTTTCAAGAGCACTGGCGATGACGGTGGCATGCGCGAGCTGTGCCCACCGACCGACCGCCCCAAGTGCTCCCTCGGATCCGAACAAGTTCTGAGGCACCGCGGTCTCAGGGAAGACAATCAGCTCGGCCCCCTGGCTGCCAGCGGCGGCTACAAGCCGTTGAAGCGCGTGCATATGGTCGGGAGCCAGCGCGGGATCAAATTTTTGGGCCTGGGAGACATTCGGTTGCACTGCGGCCACGGTGATCGTGCCCACCGGGACGGTGCGCGCATGTGGGCCCCCCCAGACCAATACAGCGGCAA
>DASWFZ010000198.1:0-28682 GCA_036393975.1 bacterium
CCTGCGAAGGATGTCGAGGTCCGGGCGGCCTCCGGGGATCTGTTCCGCATCGTGGATACCTCACGCGGTCGGCTGGTGGGGACGGTGGACGCCCCGCGCGCTTTTGAACAGGTGCATCCCGGCGCGGTGTACCTCCATCAGGGGGAGACCTACCTCGTGCAGCACCTAGACGTTGTACGTCACATCGCCTCTGTCCGCCTCGGTGACGTGGATTACTACACGCAGCCGCGGACTACCACCGACCTGGAAATCCTCCAGCCCCTTTTGCATCGATCCTGGGGAGGGACCACCGCCTCGTTTGGGCAGGTGGTCGTGACCACCCAGGTGATCGCGTTCGCGCGCAAGCGGCTGCTCGGCGACGACGTGCTGGGCGAAGACCTCCTCGATCTTCCGCCGCAGCGCTTGCAGACGACAGGATTGTGGTTTCCGATTCCAGACGCGCTGGTCGTCCAGCTCCAGAGACGGGGGTTGGACCTGGCGGGTGGCATCCACGCCGTGGAGCACGCCGCGATCGGGATACTGCCTCTGTTTGCGATGTGCGACCGTTGGGACCTGGGAGGCGTGTCATACCAGAAGTACCCCGGCCTGGGCGCACCGGCAATCTTCATCTATGAAGCCCACCCGGGCGGTGTGGGGATCACAGAGAAAGGCTATGAGCTTCTGGACCAACTCATGACGGCGACGCTAGAGACGATCGAGGCCTGCCCGTGTGAAGCGGGGTGCCCATCGTGTATCCAGTCCCCCAAATGCGGGAACATGAATGAGCCGCTCGATAAGGCGGCGGCGACCCTGCTACTGAGAGGACTTCTGGGCGCGAGACGCGCCCGACCGCGCGGCGAAGGCCGGGCACGGCGTCGACCGAGAACAAGACGGCACGCCCCCCCGCGTTCGTCGACCCCGTGACGGCCGAGCGCTCGCCGCTTCCGCGGTCTCCCGCGCCTATGATCGGCGTCATCGGGGAGAGCCAGTTCTCCGATCCGTCCCACGAGGCGGCCGCCGAAGAGACCGGTCGGCTCATCGCGCAGTCGGGGTGGGTGCTGGTGTGTGGCGGGCTGACGGGGGTGATGGTGGCCGCCTGCCGCGGGGCGCGAAATGCCGGAGGCTTGACCGTGGGCATTCTACCTAGCGAGGATCGCGATGAGGCCAATCCGTACGTCACGGTCGCAGTCCCCACCGGGCTGGGTCAGGGGCGAAACGTCGTTATCGCTCTCATGGCGGATGCCTTGATCGCTGTGGGCGGCGGGTTCGGGACGCTATCGGAAATCGGCCATGCGCTGGGGGCAGGCAAGCCGGTGATCGGGCTGCAGACGTGGGAGGCGACGCGGTCTGGGCAGCGGGCCCCCGTGACGTCGGTCCACACCCCGCAGGAAGCGATCGACGTCGTGCGTCGCAATTTGCACATCCGGTAGATCTCTTGTATGTCGATATCCTCAAACGCCCTGGGACGTCTGGCACCCGGCCCCCTCTTTGTCGTAGCCACGCCCATCGGGAATTTGGAAGACTTGTCTTTCCGTGCCGTCCGCGTACTGCGCGAGGTGAAGGTGATTGCCTGCGAGGATACACGGCATACGCGCCTGCTGCTACAACGCCACGGGATTGCGACGCCGCTCGTGAGCTACCACGAGCATAATGAGCGATCGCGCACGACCGAATTGGTCCGACGGCTCCTGCTAGGGGAGTCTGTCGCGCTTGTCTCTGATGCCGGCACGCCGCTGTTGTCCGATCCGGGGTATACGCTCATCCGCGAGGCGATCGCGTCTGGCGTGCCGGTCGTCCCCATCCCCGGACCCAGCGCCATCACGGCTGCATTATCGGCGGCCGGACTCCCCACCGATCGATTCGTGTTCCTGGGCTTCCTTCCGCGCAAGTCCGCCGAGCGTCGCCGGGTGCTGGAAGCGGTGCAGGCGATCCCGTGGACTCTCGTCTTGTTTGAGGCTCCGACGCGTGCAGAAGCAACCCTGAAGGACCTGCAAGCTGTTTTGGGAGAGAGGCCGATCGCGCTGATGCGTGAGCTCACCAAACGGTTTGAGGAGATCTTGCGGGGGACGCCCAAAGAGGTCCTTGCACAAGCACAGGGGCGTCGGCTGCGGGGGGAGGTGACGATAGTGGTCGGCGGCGGCAGTCCTGCGGCCACATCGCCGGGCGATCCCCAGGAAGAGTTAAAGGCGTTGCTTGCGGCTGGGACACTCCCGACCGAGGCCGTCCGGCAGGTGGCAAAATCACACGGTCTTCCCCGGCGAGTGGTATACGACCTCGCCGTGCACCTGCGAGCAGAACACGCGCGGCGGCGTCGTGCGTAGTAGGAGGGAAAGACGGATGCGGTCCACAAGAGCCTTGATGATGTGAGACACACGAGCGCTGCAAGGAAACGACCAGATCCAAAGTGCAGACCCGATGTCGCTCCGGCGGGTCTTCGGCTTCCCGCATATGCCGTCGGCCCACGCGTGCGGATCGTGGGAGTCGCGGGGCTGGTCGTGATGCTCGTGCTCCCCTTGCTTGGATTTTCTATCGCGGAGGCTGACCCGTACCACGAGCACATCCTTGTGGGCGGAACCGCCGCCGAGCAGCTCAGCGCGCTGACACACCACCTCTATCATCATGCCGCCTCCCCGTGGCTGCCTCCCACCCGTAGCCCCCAAACCAACGGGATGGACCCGGCTGCGGTTGCGGGCGGTTTCTGTGTAGTATCGGTCCTCAGCAGCGGCGCCGTCGGCGCGGCGGTGTTCGCCCTGGGAGGCGCAGGGCTGGTGGGGATCGGTCGGTGCGTCGCGCCTGTCCCAACCCTCGCGGGCCGAATTGTGATGGTGCCGTCTGCATTCTGGTGGGAAGTAAACGTCCTTACTCCCGATCCACCCCCGCGCTGGTCCTAAGACCACTCCGGTGTTTTAGGTGTTCGTCGGGTGCCCGACTCATTGAATGGGAGGGCCGCTCGACACGTGGTCTTGGCCGCCATTGGAGGTGACGCTGATGCAAGGCAAGAGAGTGTTGGGGGTCGTGTTGGCCCTCGTTCTAAGCGTATTGATCCAGAAGGGGACCGTTGTCGCGCATGCCAAGTTCCTCCGTGCGGAGCCCGCGCCGAATAGCACGGTGAGCTCTGCGCCCCAGGGTGTCCGCGTGTGGTTTACTCTTGCCGATGCCAATGAAGAGCTCGACGCGAAACGAAGCACACTCAGTGTGCTCGATGCGCATGGCAAACAGGTCGACGACAGGAAGGGTGGGGTGGACCTCAATGATCTGACCCACAAGTCCATGATCGTGCGCGTGCAGTCGCGTCAGCCGGGGACATACACGGTGAAGTGGAAAGCTGTGTCCTCGCCCGATCAAGAGGTGACGCAAGGATCGTTTCGTTTCACCGTCGGTTCCTCACAGGTGGAACCCCTGCCACCCTTGGCGATCGTGACGCCAAAGACCGGGGCGACGGTCCAAGGTCCTGTGATCGTGGTGTTTAAGACGCCGGCTGATCTGTCAATGATGACCGTCGCCGAGCATGGGATGGCCATGGGCCCACACTTGCACGTGGAGTTGGACGGACGCGTCACGATGCCCACGTTCAAGCAGGTGACCCGTCTTAACCCCACGACATATCAGGTGAACGTTGGTCCGGCCAAACCCGGCGCGCACGCGATCCGTGTGTACTGGGCAAGCACAGACCACAAACCCATTAGTCCTGTCCAGGTCGTGACCGCGCTCGTTCGGTAGCTGGGCGGATCGCGCGAGTTCACCTAGCGGGAAACGATCGGGCACATGCCGCCGGGGGCGGGGAGGTCAGAGCGATCCGCCCCGGCGGTGTCCTGGGGCCGGCATGGACGGCTCGACGCAAGTTGTGAATTCGAGAGTGTGATGGTGCGGAGTCGGTTGCTCGTCCTGGTCTGCATGCTTGGCGTGGGGTTGGGGATAACATCCCCTGCCTTCGGTCATGCCGTGCTTGAGCGCTCCGAGCCTGCCGCCAACGCATCTGTGCCAATCTCCCCGCGACAGGTGGCCCTCTGGTTCTCGGAAACCGTGGACCCTGCGTTCAGTACAGTTTCCGTGGTCGACCGCGAGGGGAAGCCCGTCGGATTGGGCGCCGTGAGTATGTCGGGAGATCAGCGCGGGCTCATCGCCTCCGTGGGGGAATTGCCGCGGGGCGTCTATACGGTGCGGTGGCGCGTCCTGTCCGCAACCGATGCACATGCCACGAGTGGCTTCTTCGTGTTTGCCGTAGGCCAGACTCTTCCGGCAGGTCTGGCCCCGGCGACGCAGGAGACGGTGCGGCCGCTCACTGTGGCGATGCGGTGGCTCGGCTTTCTCGCCGCTCTCGTGCTTGCGGGCGCGGCGTTCTTCCCTGTGGCTGTCCTCAGGCCCGCCGTCGCGCGGTTGGAGCGCTCGACTGCTCAGAGCATCTCACGCGAGGTGTCCGGCCGTCTTCGCCGGCTGACCTTGAGTGCGGGTCTGCTGGTGCTCGTGAGTGGGACGGTCGAGTTTCTCTTGCAGGCTGCCACATTGTTGGACGCTTCGGTCATGCAACTCATTGCGCGTGGGATGTTTTGGTCGTTTCTGTGGGGGGCGAAGCCGGGGTGGAGTCTTCTCGTGCGGGCCAGCATGACAGTCGTCCTGCTTCTTTCCTCCTCGCCGCGTGGGCGGATTCTGCGTGTGGCGACGCTTTTCTGGGTGGTTCTGGTCGGCGGTTTGGCCATGCTACTCGGGGGACCTCTCTCGCTCGCCAGCAGTCTGCACATGTCTGTCATTGTCCTTGTGAGCGCCGTCTACGGACTCATCGGCGTGCTCGCGGCTCGGATTGCGCCGGAGATCGCTGGCGTGCGTGTCCCCGAGTTCCCTTGGGCGGAACCGCTCGCGGGGGCGGGGTTACTCGCGGGAATCACCATGACCGCACACGCGTCCGGCAGCGGCCTGATCGCGATTCAGGCGGACTGGTTTCATTTAGCGGCGGCCGCCCTGTGGGGCGGGGAGTTAGTGTGTCTGGTGGTGATCCTGCGGGGAGCAGGGCAGGCGGCGCGCGCGCAACTTGCGCAAATCCTCGTGCCACGGTTTTCAGCCGTGGCCGGGGTGTGCATGGGGGTGTTAGTCCTCACGGGCCTCTACGCCGTGTGGCTGCACATTCCCGCCCTGCGGGACTTTGTTCTGACCATGTATGGGCAAGCATTGGGCGTAAAGCTGTTGTTAGTAATCCTGATTCTTACTCTAGGTGCGCTTAATCGTTTCGTCCTCGTGCCCCGGCTCCAGGCGGACATCCCGCAGAACGCGCTGCAGCGCCTCTTGCGTTCTATTGGAGGAGAACTCACAGCGGCAGCGGGTGTCCTCCTCGCGGTGGCTGTTCTGACGAGCGTCCCCCCCGCTAACGCTACGCTCCCGCCCTCTACACGAAAACCGCTAACCTTGGCGGGGGTGGCTGGCGATACGCGGGTGAGCTTCGTGGTGGCTCCGGCGGTCGCGGGGTGGAATCGGTTTCAGATTGAGGTTACGGGGTCAGACCGTCGGCCCCTTTCCCCCGATGCCCGCGTACTGCTCCGGCTCACCAAACTGGATGAGACACTGGATCCCATTCTCGTCCAGCCTTCCTTGCAGAGCCCCGGCCGTTACGGGGAAGAAGGAAGCGAGCTCGCGCTGCCAGGGTGGTGGGAAGTGGAAGTCATCGTCCGCCGCCGCGGGCAGCCCGATGTGTCGACGAGTTTCCCGCTTCGTCTCGGGCAACCACCTGCGTCGATGGCCTCACCGGCCGCCCAGCGCCTAGTGGAGCAGGTCCGGGCATCTGTCGGCGCGCTTCATACGTGGCGTGAGGTGCAGCAGATTACCGACGGAAACGGTGGAGTAGTCATCACCCGTTTCGACATTGTCGCGCCGAACCGACTGCACTATCAGACTTCCGATGGCACCGAAGCGATCATCGTCGGGACCGCGCGTGCGTGGCGATCAGGTTCTGGAGGTTGGATGCACGATACCTTGCCCCAGCCCGTGGTCGCGGAGGGTCCGCTCTCCTATCTGCGTGATGCGCGGGAGGTCGCCCTAGGGCGGACGGGGCCGTGCGACGAAGAATCCTGTCAAGTCGTGTTATGGCAGTGGGATCGTACCACCTCATTTGCCGCATCGATCGGGATGACTTCGCATCGCGTCTACCAGCTGCTCATGGTGGCGTCCGAGCACTACATGACCTTGGAGTATCACGACTTCGGGGCACCTATCCAAATCGAACTTCCTCCCTAACAAATCCGTTCGAGAGGGAGACGAGGCCGCAGACCTCCAGGGCCACTCCTATCGATGGGGCAGGTCCTGAGTAGAATACCTGTGTGAGGTCAGAAGCGGGGAGTCAGGAGGCGGAATGATCGCACGCGCACGGCTCGTCCTAACCATCATCGTGGGAGGGGCCGTCATCGTGGGCATCGCGGGGGGGTACATCTTGCGTCGTGACCGGAGCGCTGAACCAGCCCCCCGTCCCCGCTCCACCGCCACCCTGGCCATCGTCGAACCACCTCCGGGGGTTACGATTTCCGGAGCTTCGATCCAGATCCGCCTCGCCCTCACCGGGGCCAGGCTTGTGCTGGAGACCTCGACGCGCCTCGTTCCCGACGAGGGGCACATCCACGTGAAACTCGACGGGAAGCTTGTCTCAATGACCGCAGGGTTGCAGCAGCAGGTTCCGGTGACCACAGGCCCGCACGTCATAGAGGCCGAATTTGTGGCCAATGACCACCTGCCATTTAACCCGCGGATTCTCACGACACTGCCGTTTGTCGTCCGGTGAACGCGCAATTGGCGACGCCCGCCTTCCTCGCCCCCGTCTTGATCATCGTGGGCTGCACGGCGCTCTTTCTGCGACCTGTGGGAGTTCCCAGCGCCGTGTTCATCACGGTCGGCGTGGGGGTCATCGGACTGCTGGTTCCCGTACCGCTCGCCACCTCCTCACGAGTGTCGGCCGCGCGCTCGGTATTGGTTGTTGCGATTGGGATCGCTGCGTTTGTCATCGCGCGCGCACGGACTGTCGCGGTGCCGAGCTCATTCTCTCCCATCGACATCGGTGCGAATGCGCTGGCCGCGGTGGCCGAAGAGATCTTCTTCCGCCGCCTAACTTTTGGCTGGTTGACGCAATGGGGATCTGGGATCGCCGTAATGGGCTCAGCGGGCGCGTTCGCGCTCGTCCATGCGCGTGTGTACGGGATCTCGGCACTCCCTCTGGATCTGGCCGCGGGGATCCTATTCGGGTGGCAACGTTGGAGCAGTGGGGGCTGGGTAGCCCCGGCTCTCACGCACGTAGTCGCGAATCTCCTTCAGATGAGGTGATGTGATGCGACGTGCAGCACTGGTGACTCTCGTGGTGATCCTCCTCAGCGGCCCCCTGGCCGGAGCGGACCCTGCCGTCATCATCGGAGCGGTGTATCCGACCGGGGGAAGTAATGGCTTAGGCGGGCTCGAGGAATTTCGGGGCGTCACCCTTGCCGCAGAGTACACGAACCGTCAGGGCGGATGGCATGGTCGGCCCCTGCGGTTGGAGCTGGTCAGCGCGGAGTCGTGGGATGCGGCCCCTGAAGCTGTCGAGCGCCTGCATGAGGCCGGATTGTCTCTCGTGGTGGGGAGTTACGGCAGCACTATCTCGCGCCCGGTCGCCGAGACGGCGTCGCGTTTAGGCATGCTGTTCTGGGAAACAGGCGCAGTGGGCGAATGGGGGATGGACGCGTCGCTGGGGACGCGCGTCTTCCGCTTCCCAGCCTCCGGGCGGTCCCTGGGCAGAGCGGCGGTGGCCTTTATGCGCGATCAGCTCGCCCCCAGATTAGGCAGTTCCCACCCCCTGCGGTACGCGGTTGCGTACGTCGATGATGTCTACGGCCGCGCCGTGGGGTTAGGCGCGATCGCCGAAATTCAGGACTCCCACCAGTCTCTGGTCGCAACGCTCGCCTATGATCTTCAACATGTGAACTATCAAGACCAAGCAGCGCGAATTGGACGGGCCGGCACGGACATTCTCGTGGTCGCCAGTTACATGGCAGATGCTGTCGCGCTGCGCCAGGCCCTCGTACACGCCAAAGTGCCGCTGCGCGCTAGCATCGGCACCAGCTCAAGTTTCTGCATGCCTGCGTTTGGCACCAAGCTGGGGAAGGATGCGCTGGGTCTGTTCGCATCCGACAAACCAGATGGGGCCACGATCCGCACCGACGAGTTGACTCCCGAAGCGAAGACGGCCTTGGTGTGGGGCACGGCAGCGTACCGGCGCCGGTATGGAGGAGAGATGAGCGCGGCCGCGCTGTCGGGATTTGCAGGTGGGCTGGCGCTGTTCTTACACGTGCTGCCTCTGGCCCCTCAGATTTCCCCCGAGGCCGTCGCGCAGGCGGCAGAGCATGTGCGTCTCCCCAGCGGCGCGCTCCCCAACGGGGCCGGTCTAGCCTTTGGGCCAGCGGGGAGTCCTGAGGCGGGAGAGAATCTCCGGGCCGCCCGCGTGATCTGGGAGTGGATCGGCCTCAACACTAGAGCGGTGGTGTGGCCCCCGGCCCTGGCCACGTACCCGATCGTGATTCCCCAATCTGCCCGGTAAGGCACCTCAGGAGGCAACCATCGTGAGGCGGGGGGGGCTCTTCTGGGGGATCGCCGCCGCCGCGCTCTATATTGCGGCAGCCGTTGTGCTCACCCCGGGCGTTCCCGTGCGCCTGCTCTACGACGGCGAGATGCCCCCACCCCCGTACCGATGGATGCGGCCTCCGGGGGACATCTCCGGTCCGCACCAACCGCCCCAGCCGGGCACTGGAACGGTTGCCCTCACGGCGACGGGGTCGCGCTATAGCGTGGTGGGCACAGACGACGCGCAGGCGTGGGTGGTCTTCTCCAAAGACGCCGTGGTCCGCGAGCCCGGGGAATCCGAGGTGCGCGTCCGCATCATTCCCCTTGACCCCTCCACGGTTCCGGCCCCGCCGCCGGGGATGCTCCTTGACGGGAATGCGTATCGGATTCAGGCGGTGTACGCCAAATCAGGCCAGCCGGTGAAGTTGCGCGAGGTCGTCACCGTCATGCTCCGCTACCCCCGTCACGCTCAGGAGATCCTCCACGAGTCCGGATCGCGCTGGGTCGTCCTTTCGACCAACAAGGTGGATGTGACACTGCAGCTTTTTGCTTCCACCAAAGAGCTCGGGCTCTTCGTCGCCGCCAGCCGCTAGCGTCCGAACTTCTCCGTACCTCTGCGGGGACGAAAAGGGACGAGACTAGGGCTCGGTACTTGGGGGGATTTCGCCTGTGAGCAGCCAGTGGATCTTGGCGCGCATGTCGTCGGGATTCAGATCCCAAAAGTCCAGCGTCATGCGCTCGAGGGCGTCCCACTGCCTCACGTTCTGACCCGTAATGGTGTAGGCCGAGATGGCGTCGGGGGAGAGCCCCTCGACGCGATGCAACCACTCTAATAACTGGCCACTCGTCAAATCGGTGGCGACTTCGGCGCGCGCCGCCACGATGATCTGGGGAAGCCGGAACCAGACCTGGGGACGGTGGACGGATGCCAGCGCGGCCCGCAAGAAATGCTGCTGCCGTCGGATGCGCCCGATGTCGCTATCCCGGTCGGCGCGGAACCGTATATACTGCTCGGCACGCGCGCCGTCGAGGACTTGCGGGCCGGGGTAGAGGTCGATCACCAGGCCCTGCTTGCGGTCGGTATACTCCATCCGCTTTTCCACGGTGAGCGGGACCCCCCCGATCAGGTCCACGATGTGACGCAGTGCGGGGAGGCTGAAGACAAAGTAGTGGGGGATCGGGACGTCGAGGGCTCGGGCGACCGCTAAACGTGTCCGTCCGATCCCTCCGGTCGCGTACGCGTGCACGATCTTCGTCGTTCCGATCCCCGGGATGGGGACGCCGATGTCGCGCGGCACGCCCAAGATTCGCGCCTTACCGTGGCGATCGTCCCACTGCACGACCATGATCGTGTCCGTGCGGTTTTCATCTTGGGTGAGACCGACAATGAGAAACCGCGCGTCGTCGAGCGGGACCAGACGCCGGGCGGTCCCGGGCCGAGCGGGTGGTTCGAACAAAACCTGGGGCCACGTCAAAAGCAACAGCGCGAGAGCGGCGGTGATGAGCCGCAGGAGGCCCCGTCCGATCCGATGCCTCGGCACTTGCATCACACCTGATGCGACAGGGTAGCAGGCGCAGAAATCTCTTGGACGCCGCGTCTGTACCGCTCTCTTCGCGCTAAGGGCGCGGATTTCCCTGGAGCAGCGGCCCTCAGGGGTATTGGGTCTTCTTCCCGGTGTTGGACGAGACGAGGCGTGTGGGTGGCCACCCTTCTCCAACAGAGGGTGTCGGAAGCACATGCACCACCCTGAGCGCTTCCCGGTTGAGCCCGCGAGGGCACAGAGGACAAAATCGCTGAACGTCTAGGCGGACAGAATCACTCGTCATCGACAGGGTGCCGCCTGCGACTACAATGGGGGTAGTCGGGGAGTAGCGCCGTTTGGCTTAGCGCGCAACGTTCGGGACGCTGAGGCCGCGGGTTCAAATCCCGCCTGCCCGACCAGCTGGAACACAAGCAGGACGGGGGGTTCGCACACGGTCAGGAATTTTGTCACCAAATTGTGACCATCAGGCGCGGTTTGGAGTAAAAGAGGTCCACGGCCAACTTCAAGGCTTGGTCGGCAAGGCCAGCACCAAAGATCGTCTGCGAAGGGGGGCGTGTGCTATGTCCGCGAGGGCTTTTCGCCATATAGGCAGGGAGACTCATAGAGTTGGGTTGTCATTGGGTTGTCATGAGATGGGTGTTGAGTTGGGTCGACGGCCGTGAGTCCCGAGGAGATCAAGGCGGCGATCAACGGTGTTGAGGCGCGTCGGCATCAAGCGTGGCAGTCGGGCAACGCTAAAGCGGCAGCTGACCTTACCGCGGAGGTCGACGCGCTTTGGGAAGGGTGGCGCTGGGCGCGCTGTCCACACTACACCGCCAGCGCCCACAGACAGTCCAGACCGAAGGTACCTGCCTTCAAGACCGTTGCTCAACGGAGCGAGGAGAGGCGCGCAAAATGGCCAGGACCTGTACCATCTGCACGCATCGCGACCGCGCCACGATCGACGAGGCTATCTTGGCGGGGACCTCGTTCCGGAACATAGCGGAACGTTAGGGAACGTCAGCTTGCTCATCACATGAGCCACCCTTTCGCGTATGCCAGACGCACCGGCCACTCCGCGAAGGGTGCCACGGGCGGCGCGCAGTGCTCCGTATTACTACCCCGGACCCTGTTTGACACGACCCACGGCAGGCGGCTACAATGGCGCCAGCGATGACGGAGCGGGAGTAGCTACCGCGCGCCGCAGAGCGAGCCGGATAGGTGGGAGCCGGTCGGCGGGACGGTAGGGAACATGGCTCCTTAGCTGCACCCCGAAGCCCAGTAGGGTGTGCCGCCAGACCCCCGTGAGAGGGTCAGGGTATCGGAGGGCTTTTGCTCCTGTACCTGCCATGAGGCGCGGATGCGCAAAACTGGGTGGTACCACGAGAGGCACCTCTCGTCCTGTGGATGAGGGGTGTTTGTATTTGGGGTGAGATCATGGACACCAAGCGCTTTTACATCACGACACCGATTTACTACGTGAATGACGTGCCGCATATCGGGCACGCCTATACGACGATTGCCGCCGACGTAGCCGCGCGCTTCAAGCGTCTGGCGGGATACGACGTCTTCTTTTTGACGGGCACCGATGAACACGGCGTGAACATCGAGCGCGTGGCGCGGCAACACGGCGTGTCGCCGCAGGAGTGGTGCGATCGGGTGGCCGCCGAGTTCAAAAAGCTGTGGGCTTTTCTGAACATCTCGAATGACGATTTCATCCGGACGACCGAGCCGCGCCATGAGACGGTAGTCGCCGCGCTGTTTCAGCGGTTGTATGAGACAGGCGACATCTATCGCGGGAAGTACGAAGGTTGGTACTGCACGTCGTGCGAGCAGTTTTACGCGGACGCGGAGCAGGGCCCGGACCGCACCTGCCGCATCCACACGGGGAAAAAGCTGGAGTGGACGTCCGAGGACACATACTTGTTCCGCCTCTCCAAGTACCAGGATTGGTGGCTCCGGGATATCGAGGCGCATCCGGAGCGGGTTGAGCCGTCCGAGCGCCGCAACGAGGTCGTAGCGTTCGTCCGCTCTGGGTTGAAGGATCTGTCGGTCAGTCGGTCCACGTTCACCTGGGGTATTCCAGTCCCGTTCGACCCCCGCCATGTGATCTATGTGTGGATTGACGCCCTGACGAACTACATCTCGGCTCTCGGGTATCTCGACACCCCGGAGAAGTTCCGGCGGTATTGGCCAGCGGATATCCACCTCGTGGGCAAGGAGATCGCACGGTTCCACGCGGTGTACTGGCCTATTCTGCTCCACGCCGCCGGGATCGAGGTCCCCCGCCAGACATTCGCCCATGGATGGCTCACCTTTGGGGGCCAGCGCTTCAGTAAGTCACTGGGGGTCGTCATAGATCCGGCCGCGCTGAGTCGTGAGGTCGCGTCCGAGTCCGGGGCGGAGGTTGGCGTGGCGGTGGACGCACTGCGGTATTTCCTGCTCCGCGAGATTCCGTTCGGCACCGATGGGGATTTCAGCAAGCCCGCCCTCCTCCATCGTTTCAACGCCGATCTCGCCAATGACTATGGGAACTTGCTCAACCGCACGCTGCCGCAACTCGCCCGGCAGTTCGGCGGGCAGGTGCCCGCGCCCGGGCCGGGAGCCGGCAAAGACGGCGCACTGCAGCAGGTGGCCCGGGAAGTAGTGGCGGCGGTGGAGCCGCGGATCGACCGTCTCGACTTCAAAGGTGCGCTCGAACAGATCTGGCGCCTGCTTGGGACGGCGAACAAGTACATTGATGAAGAAGCCCCCTGGCAGACGGTTCGCACCGCCCCTGCGCGTGCTGGAACCGTTCTCTACAACACACTCGAGGCCGTGCGCATTGCCACGATTCTGTTGACACCGTGGTTGCCAACGGCGACCGCTCGCGTCTGGGACCAATTGGGGATCACTGCCCCGCTCGCGAATCAGCGCCTTGCCGATGCCGCCCGGTGGGGGGGATTGCCCTCGGGGACGCAGGTCCGGCCCGGGGCTCCTATTTTCCCGCGCATTGAGACGAAGGTCCCGGCGGCCGTGCGTCCCGAGCGGTCCAGAGCCACTCGCACGGATGCAGCTACAGGAGGGGAGCAGACGGTGAGCACGATTTCGATCGACGAATTCAAAAAGCTCGACATTCGCGTGGGGGAGATCCGGTCAGCCACACGGGTTCCCGGCACGGACAAGCTCATCCAGGTGCAGGTCGATCTCGGCAGCGAGGTCCGCACCGTAGTGGCCGGTCTCGTTCCTCAGTATCAACCTGACGAACTGGTGGGTAAACGGGTGATTGTCGTGGCGAACCTCGAACCCCGCCGGATGCGCGGAATCGCGTCCCAGGGGATGCTGCTGGCTGCGGAGTGGGACGGTCAGGTGGCGCTGCTGACAGTGGAGAAAAACGCTCCCCAAGGAGCCAAGATTTCTTAGCCGGGATTGCGCAGAGGTCCCTCGACGGATTCCTCGCGTCTGTCCCGACATGTGACCCTGATCTTTCTCCTGCGAGCGACGTGTTCGTGGCGGGGGGATGCGTGTAGGTGGTAGACTTATGCGTGCGTGGAACTTTTCGATGCGCATCTGCACTTAGACGATGAGGCCTTCGCCGCGGACCGGGAGTCCGTGGTGGCGCGGGCAGTCCAGGCTGGGATTATCGGGATGGTCACGGCAGGTTCGGATGCGGCCAGTAGCCGCGCCGCCGTGGCCCTCGCAGAACGCACTCCTGGTTTGTACGCGGCAGTCGGGATCCATCCCCATGAAGCCGCGCAGGTCACACCGGAGGCCATCGCTGATCTGCGGGCGCTTGCCGCGCATCCGAAAGTGGTGGCCGTCGGCGAGACGGGACTGGATTACGCGAAGTCAGTAGTATCCCGCGAGGTGGAGCAGCGCGCGTTCATCCAGCACATCCGGCTCAGTCGCGACCTGGAGGTGCCTCTCGTCGTCCATTGCCGCGATGCCTACCCGCAGGTGCTGGAGCTGTTGGCCCGCGAGCAGGCCGATCGGGTCATCTTACATGCGTTCTCGGGGTCGGTGGATATCGCCCAGGCGTGCACGGCACGGGGGTATCTGATCTCGATCGCCGGACCCGTGACCTTTCGTCACGCGGAGCAGGCGGCAGCGGTCGCACAACACATCCCCGATGAGTTCTTGCTCGTAGAGTCTGACGCGCCGGTGCTCGCCCCAGAGCCGTACCGCGGCCGGCGCAATGAGCCCGCCTATCTTGTGCAGACGGTGCGGCGCATCGCTGCGCTCCGGAAATGTGAAGTGGAGGAGATTGCAGTCACGATGACAGCTAATGCCAAGCGAGTCTATGCGGTGGCCTAATAGCATGCGCGGCGTTCAAGTGTGTGTGGTGGGGATCGTCCTGGTCATGCTCGGTGCCAGCCTGGGTTGGGCGCAAAGCACCGAGGATGAAGTGCGGATGGGGCGGGAGTATGCAAGCAAGCTTGAGCAAAAGTACCGCCTGGTGAAGGATCCTGCCGCCCAGGAGCGCGTGTCCCGGATCGGCGGAATCGTGGCCGCCGCCTCCGACCGGCCCGAGATCCCGTATACCTTCAAGATCATCGACATCGACGCAGCGAACGCTCTGGCGTTGCCTGGGGGGTTCATTTACGTCACGAAGGGGCTGCTCTCGTTTGTGCGCTCCGACCATGAATTGGCCGCCGTCTTGGGTCATGAGATCGGTCACGTCGCACACCGGCATCCGCTCAAGAAGATCGGCCAAAGCAACGACGCCGCCTTCTGGGCATTTTTGGTGGCGGTCCTCAGCCGGGACCCGGCAGTCGCGGTGGGCGCCCAGCTGATGAGTGTGGGTTTGATGTCCGGTTACAGTCGCGAGTTGGAAAAGGAAGCGGATCTGATCTCCATCGGCTACCTGGTCAAGACCCCCTACACTCCTGTCGCTGTGTTGACGGTGATGGAGCGTCTTGCACGCGACGCGCAGATGCGCCCGCACCTAGAGCTGGGAATCGTCCGCGATCACCCGGACTCCGACGAGCGCGTGGCGTACATCGAAGCGGACTTGCGCTCGCGGGGCATCCCGCTGACGCGCCGGGTCGCCGCGAACTACCTACCCGTGACCGTGCGCACTGTGACCGAGGGGAGCCGGGAGGTCGGAGAACTGCAGCTCAGTGGGACCGTGATCGTCCGGCTGCCCGATCCGAGTCGGGTCCAGACCATCGCCGGGCGGTTGGATCAGTATCTCAATACCGATCCTGATCCCGGTGAGATCGCGGCGTTACAAAGCGCCACCGGGTGGGAAATCGTGGGCGGCCGTACGCTCCTCATGACCGTGACCCAGGGGGACGTGGTGTTCGGCGAGGTCCCCGTCGAGGTGGTCGCGCGAACGATTCAGATCCGGCTGCAACAGGTCATCCGTCAGGACTTGCGGATGCGGCAGTACACCGGTTAGCGCTGAATGCGCCTGGATGTGGCATTCGTCCCAGCCCTGCGTGCCCCGCTTCACGATGCGTCTTCCTCTGCCCGCCTTCGCCTCCCCGCACGGAACCGACAGCTGTGCATCGTCGTGGACGTAATACGAGCGAGCACCTCATTGGTCACCTTGGTCGAGCGCGGGGCGTCCCGCGTGTTTATCGGGGGTGACATCGACTCGGCCCGAGCGGCGGCCCCCCGGGCCGGTGCCGTGCTGGTCGGGGAGCAGGATGGGCTGGCGCCGCCCGGCTTCACGTACGGGAACTCGCCGGTCGAACTTTCCCGTGCGTCTGTGGACGGCCGGCCGGTCGTGTTCGTCACCACGAACGGCACGGCGGCAATCCGTGCCGTCACCGACGCCCCGACCGTCCTCGTGGGCGCGCTGCGGAATGGCGTGGCAGTGTGCCGCGAGGCGTGGGAGGAGGCAGCCACACACGGGGATGACATCACGATTGTCTGTGCGGGACGGGAGCACGCGTTTGCCATTGATGATGCTTACTGTGCTGGATATCTGATCGACCGCATCCTGGAGTCCGGTTCGGGTGATCTCACCGATGCCGCGATAGCGGCGGTGGCGCTCTTCCGCAGTGAACCCGATGCGCAGGCGGTCTTCACGAATTCGGCGGCTGGTCGCAACGTCATCCGGTTGGGGTTAGCCGACGATATTACATACTGCGCACAGCGAGACGCTTCAGACGCCGTCCCCCGGTTAGGTCGCGAGTTGTTTTTGTTGGAGACGCTATAAGCGATGCCGCACGGGGCTTACTGACAGGACCAAGCCACCGTGTCGCCGCGAAGGAGGATCAGTCCGAATCGTGCGCAGGCGGGGATTCGCGCATCCGCTGGACGACGACTTCCAGCATCTTGACCGCGAGGTCAGGGTTCTCTTTGAGCAGAGCCCGGAAATCCCATCGCACCAGCTGGAGACATCGTGTACGTTCTTTTGCGGTGACAGTGGCCGTGCGGATGCGCTCTTCCATCAGAGCCATCTCGCCAAAGAACTCTCCGGGCCCCATGCTCCGCAAGCGTTGACCCTCGCGGGTCACATCCACGCGTCCGTCCGCGATGAGAAAGAAGCCGACGCCCGGTTCCCCCTGTTTTACGATGACCGCCCCAGGCTCGTAGACACGTTCTTTGATCGACCGCGCGATGAATTCGAGTTGTCCCGCGGGCAGTGTGCGAAAGATGGGGACCTGTTTGAGATAGGTGAGTGTTGCGCTCCCGTCGGCCATCGACCACCCCGAGTCCGGTGATGAGGGGTGATTCGTCGGCCGGGAAAGTGCTACCTGCTGACTCGCGCAGCGAGTGCGAAGATCCGCGACCGCATTTGCGATCGCCCCAGACAGCGACGTTGCGGAACCTTCTGATTGATTCCACCGTCTGGACAGGAAGCAAGATGCCGCCTCTGAGGTGACCGTGTGCGAGTCTGGGTGGTTTGGGTAGGTGTCGTCGTGATCGGGGTGTTTTGGCCTCACCTCCCGATCGTTGAGGCGGCCCGCCCGTCCTCGATCGAGTTGTCGAATGTGAGCCACACGTTAGACGGCGCGACACTGAGCGTAACCGGGTGGGTCGTGAATGGCGGGCAGGCGCCTTTGTCTCGTCTTGTCATCGATGTCCACGGCTTTGCCCCGTCAGGAGATCTGACCGCGTTTGGCAGTGACGGCATCCCCTGGGACATCCCCCCGGGCGGCGCCGAGCGCTTTTCGGTGTCGTTGGCCGTCCCTGCTCCCCTGATCCGGGACTACACAGTGACGGTCTCACCTGCGCGAGCTTGGGGGCGCCCACTCGCGGGCGTCCGTCGGCGCGTAGATAGTGCCTTGTACCGTACGCTGGTCGTCTCCCGGGTGCGCCTGGCTGCTGACGTCCGGGTCGGGCGTCTCACCCTGCGCACGGATGTAGGCGGCATGCCCGTGGCCCAGATCACGGTCGAGGCCACGCTCATCGTTTTCAACCCGCACGTGAACCTGCTGCAAAGCCTCACCGTGGTAATGCCCCCAGATGCGACGGAGACGTTCAGCATCGATGGCACACGGGCTGCGCTGGTGTCCCTGCGCATCGTGGACCTGCTCCTAACGACTGCGTGGGATTGATCGGCCATTAGCGTGTCGGGGTAGGGTCCAGCCGTTCCTCTTGCACGAAGAAGATGTAGTCAAGGTCCTCCGCGGGGATACCCAAGTGGCGCAACATTGTCATCGCTTGCGCCCGATGGTGCACTTCGTGGAGGAGCAGCTGCGTGGCGATGTCGCCCTTCGTGGCCCGGAGGGTGCGCGTTTGCCGAGTGCCCTGCAACAGGGTCTGGACGACCGTCGCCCAGTCGGTCATACCGGCAAGCGTGGCCCGGGTGCGGGGCGTCTGGTCACGCCACGCCGCCTCGAGCTGCGGAAACGTCTCGTGGGTCTGCTCGTTGATCGCCATCTGCCCCCATCGGAATGGTCGGGGCATCGGGTCCTCGCGCAGGCGCATCGCCAGCCATAACTCGGTCATGGCGAGTTCAATCATGGTGGCCCGCAGCGTCCGATGCGCAAACGGGAACTCTCGCGTATACAGCTCTTGGCTCAGAGGACGGATCCAGTCGAACAACTTCCATCGCGCTTTAGTGTGCACGTCGTACACGCGGACGAAATCCATGATCGCGAGGCTCCTTTGACAGACGAACTCCATCTGCGGTTTCGAGAGGAATGTTCTAGTCCCCTCGGGCAGACCAACGCGGGGGAGCAGTGCGTTGAAGGCATTCCTTTCGGTGGAGTACGGGCCGCCGGAGACACTTCGGTTGGCGGAGGTCGAAAAGCCTGCGCCTGACGCCAACGAAGTCTTGGTGAAGGTGCTGGCCGTCTCCGTCAATCCGGCGGACTGGCATTCGCTGCGGGGGAAACCAGCCTTTGCGCGCGCCACCCTCAGCCTGCTGCGGCCGAAGAACACGATCCTCGGTGTCGACATTGCCGGGCAGGTGGAGGCGGTCGGCAGCGGCGTTACCCCCCGGCCACGACGTCTATGCCAATCTCCTCGACCGCGGCTACGGCGGTTTTGCCGAATACGCTGAGGTGCCGGTTGACGTTCTGGCGTTGAAGCCGGCGAATCTTTCGTTCGAAGAAGCGGCCGCGGTTCCAATGGCGGGCGTGACCGCACTCCAGGGCCTTCGCCACCATGGCGAAATCGGGGCGCGGCAGAAAGTGATGGTCAACGGCGCCTCCGGCGGCGTCGGCCATTTCGCGGTGCAGATCGCTAGATCCTACGGAGCCAAGGTGACGGGCGTCACCAGCACACCGAACATCGAGCTCGTCCGTTCGCTCGGCGCCGATCACATCATCGACTACACCAGGGAGGATTTCACCCGCTCCAGGCAGGCCTGGGACCGCATCCTCGACACCATCGGCAACCGCTCGGTGTCCGATCTGAGGCGCGCACTCGCCCCCGACGGAACCTGCGCCGTCATCGGGTTCAGCTCAATGGGGAACGTGTTGGGTGTCGCGCTGCGCGGAGGAAAACAGATCTCCATGGTGTCGGCGCATGCAACCGCCAAGGATCTTGATCTTCTGGGGGATCTGATCCAGGCCGGCAAACTCCGCCCGGTGATCGACCGGCGCTATGCGTTCCTCGACCTTCCCGAAGCGATCCGCTATCTCGAGGAAGCCCACGCCCGGGGGAAAGTCGTCGTGGGTGCTATGTTATGACTAGGAAGACCATCGTTTTAGGCAGGCATCGGCGAAGTGTTAACAGCCGTCGTTGAAATGGCGCGCCCGGAGGGATTTGAACCCACGACCTTCGGCTTCGGAGGCCGACACTCTATCCACTGAGCTACGGGCGCGTGTTACGCTGAACGCGCGGCGCGCAAAAGAACGACGGTCAGGAATGACCGAGCGGGGCGCCTCCTGAATTATAACAACGTGCCCAAACCCAAACAAGGAACGTCGCGCGCGCAGCAAGAGCTGGGTTTCCACGATGTGACTCTGGTCGGCCGACGGGGCAACGTCCTCGTCTATGCCAGCCAGGTCGCGCTGAGATCCTCCACGATCGGCCTCAGCGGCGTGACGATCGCCGCATCCGCACTCTCTGACCTCCTTCGTGGCGCGTCTGTCACCCTACACGTATCAGGTCGGCCCCGCGCCCTGCTCACCGACCTGCGCCTCTCGTTGCCCTTAGGCCACTACCCCTTGTCCGAAGGAGGCTGGGGGTGTGATCTGGCGATCGGAGCGTTTCGACGTCTCCGTAACCTCCCCGCTCGCCCGATGCCCCGTCAAGAGACCGCAAAAGTGAAGCGTCTACGTGGCTCCCGCCGAAGGGCATAAGGTCTGTGGCAGAGGTACCCTTCCGGTCCGTCCATCTCCGTTGCACCTTCCCTCTAGGACGGACACGTCACTGTGCGGGGTGGGGCGTCGTGGAAGAAGCAGCAGACATTGAAAAGCGCCTGTTAAGTGGGTTCATGCGCGACCGGTTCTTGCTGGGTCGTGCCATGGAAGCCGGGTTCCGTCCCGACCTGATGCCCCACGCCCTCGGGCGGACGTTAGCGAAAGTGCTCACCGAGGTGTACGCGCAGAAGGACATCCCCCTTGAACCCCTCACCGTGAAGGGACTCCTCGGCGAACGCGGGGCGATGTCCCCGGAGATGCGACGCTTCGTCGAGGCGGTGGAGGGGACGCCCGAACCGGACGCCGCGCAGGTCATGGCGTACGTGGATCTCCTCAAGGGGCGGTCTGCCCGATTGCGCCTGGTGGAAGTCAACACCGCGATCGCTGGCTACTTAGAAGAAGAGCGTAGCGAAGGGAAAGACATCGTGGATTTCGTTGGCCAGGTTATTCCGACGCTGTTGGAAATCCAGCAGCAACGGATGGCCCGCAATGCTCCGCCGGCAAATCAGATCGGCAGCACCATCGTGGGGGAGATCCTGGGGGGAAGCTCGGGGTCGATGCTCGGGTATCCGTTGTCCCCGTTCGACCGCCTCAGCGAGGCGCTGTCCGGGTTGCGTCCGGGATTCTACTACGGATTGGCCGGCGCACCGCGGCGCGGCAAGACGAACTTCGCCCTCGAGGTGGCGGTCACGATTGCCGCGAACGCGAAGATCCCCGTACTCTACTACTCCTGGGAGCAAACCAGCCGGGTGTTGTTCGCCCGCTTGCTCGCCAAAGAGACCCTGGTCAACCCGGCCACCCTACTGTCTGCGGAGTCGCGGGCGCCCCAGATCCAAGAGCGGGTAAAGACCGCCTGGTCGAAGATGGAGGGTCAGATGGGGCGGCTCTATCTGTTCGAAGGGGGGCGCGCCGACACCGTGGAGCGCATCAAAGCGCGCGCCCACAACATGATGCACGCGTACCAGACGGACGAGTGCGCCATTTTCATCGACTACCTGCAGCGGGTGCCGCTGGATGAGCCGGTGCACGACGAGAAGGCGCGCACCGACCTGATCTCGGCCAAACTGGCCGACATGAGCCTGGAGCTCAAGGCCCCGATCTTCGCGATTTCGCCCTTGGACAAGGAAGGGTGCCGACTGGATGAAAGGCCCGTCGAGGAAGTGTCAGAATTTTCGCGCCCCACGATGCACCACTGCGTGGGCAGCGGTGACCTGGAGTACGACCTGGATGTGGCCATGGTGATGTGCAAAGACTGGGTCGCGACCAAGAACCTCGAAGATCTCCTCAAGACGGAAGCCAAGTCCGGGCGCGGGGACCCGGACTTCATTCCCAAGATCGACATTCTCGACATCCATTTGGACAAGAACCGCGATGCACCCGACACCGTCGCCAACACTATTCAGTACGCGTTCTTCGTGACGCTGAACAAGTTTGCGGAGATCGGGTACAAGACCAGCGACGAGTTCACCGGCGGGTTCCGCGACTTCGCGAAGATGCAGCAGATCCTCGAACAGCTGCGAGGAGGCGGCTTGTTGTCTCCCGCATGACCTGCACGACCTGACGCTCCCGCACCGGGGACGGAGGCCAGATTTCGGCAGGCCGCTCCCCCCGCGCCGAGATGTGCGCAGAGGAATCCCGCACCAACCGCGTGAACTATCGTGCTGCACCCCCTGCAGCGATGCCACCACTGCTTACCGTTCACGCACTGTCCTCTCTCATTGGCGTTGCCGCTATCGGCAACGCCTTCCTCGCTGTCTGGGCCTTTGGGGCACATCTGTTCCGCGCCCGCGCGCTCAGCCGGACCTATTGGGTAGCAATCCTGTTTGTGGCAGCGGTCGTCGCGGTTCAGGTGGCCTCCGGCCTGCTGCTCGCCGTGGGTGGCGCGCGGCCGAGGACGGCACTGCACTTCCTGTACGGATTCCTGGTGGCGGTCGCGGCGGCCGTGCAGGTAGGTCTGCGCCCCGGAGGTTTTCTCCGCCCCGCGGTGACGCGTGCCGCGGGGCAGTTTCGCGAAGCCCGCTGGCTGGCGCTGATCTGCCTCACCCAGATGGCCCTCATCCTCCGTGCGTACACGACGGGGGCACTCGGGCGCTGACCGCCGGGGGGTTGACCTGGCGTGCCCTGACGTTTAGACTCTTCTCTCCTCATCTGTTGATGTGTGCGAAGGGATCTCCGATCGCCAAGGAGAGGTGACGCGTATGATTCGCGCAGAACGCCGCATCCTGCCAGGACCGCACCGGCATGGCGGGTTTGTCATCCCCATGCCCCGTACAGGGTCCGGGCAAAAACACATCCAAGCCTACGTGCAGACGTTGCGGCCCGTGGTGGCGGACATCGCGGCCACGCTGGAGATCGATCGGGCGGCGCTGGCGGAGGTGCGCGATCTCAATGCAATCGGAGCAGCGTACCTCGGCGCATTCCTCGACGATCTGGGACGGCATCTCGCCGGCGGATCTGCGGCAGCCCGTTGATGCATGCGCGTTGGCCGAAACAGCAGCGCCTGATCGCCCAGCTGCGAGACATCCTGCAGCGGGACTTTGGTTGCCGTGATGCGTGGGTCGTCGTGTCCGGCGGGCGCTGTCGCCTGGAGGTGCACGTCGGCGGTCGGCGGATGATGCTGCTGGAAGACGCTGAAGACGCGTTCTGGGCCCGGTTCTATGCCCCGGTGCAGCGGGAGCGCCTGCACCTGGGAGAACGCATCGTGGAGACTCAGATCTGGCGCCGACCCACGCCCGCCCTTGTGGCGATCCTCACGCCGTACTGGCGGGACCGTATGGGTCCGCGTCCGTCTCCGGAGGAGCCGGAACCCGACGCATGAGGAGCATGCCGGCGAATTGGACGAGCGCGCCGATCGCGAAGATCCACCGCACGCCGATGAGAGGGATGAGCGTGCCCGTGATGAACGGCGCAGTCGCCCCGCGGATACCGACCGAGGTGTTGAACAGCGTCACGTAGTGCAGCACCTGTCCTTGCGGCGCATAGTGGAGTGCTGCGGCCAGCCAGCCCAGATCGATCCCCGCCGATGTCAAGCCGTCGGTTACTCCGGCCAGCTGTACGATCCAGGCGCTGGGTGCCAGCAGATAGATCACAGGCGTCAGCGCGCCGATGGTGAAGACTACTTTGAGTGTGTCGGTGGCGGAGCGTCGATCAATCATCGCCCCCCACGAGTAGAATGAAATCGTCCACATGGCGGCCATTACCGCGCCCAGCAATCCGACTTGGAAGTTGGAGGCGTGCAGCTCGTCCACGAGCAGGAGGGGAATGGCTGGGCTGATCAACCACCCGCCGAATCCGTAGATGAAGAACGCCATCAAGAAGCGCCGATAGGCTCCATCCTCCCGGACTAACCGCCAGGCCACGGCCGGGTCGATGGGTTCCGGGATCTCTAAGCGCTCGGGCGGGCGGATACGACTGAAGACGACCCCGCTGGCCATGCCGAGCACCCCGCCGACCGCAAACACCCACTGGAACGGGACGATCTGCGTGAGCTGTCCGCCAAGCAGAGAGGCCAACACCCACGACGTGGCCATTCCGATTTTGACCAGCGCCATGATGCGTCCCCGGACGTTGTCGGGGTAGACGGCGCGCATCACCTGGGCGTAGCCCAGCGTGTTGACCGAGCTCACCGCGTGGAACAGCACGACGAGCACCAAATAGGGAACCGGTGTCTGGGCGAAGGGCATGAGCAAGAACATCGCCCGCCCGACCAGCGACGGCCAGATGACCAACTGCACGGGGTGCACCGGCCGCACGGCGTTGACAATCCACAGGGAGAGGAGCAAGACGATCGCGGGTGCGGCGACGAGCAGGGAGACCTGTAATGGCGTCGCCCCCAGCCGCCGGCCCATGACCGGGATGAACGGCAGGGTGAGACCTCCGAACGCGCCGTAGAGGACCGCCGCGAGGAAGTCGATCTGCAAGCTGGCGCGCAGCTTTGGCGGGATGGGCACGCGCAGCCAGCGGCGGAGAAAGGTCATCATGGCTGATCGAACCCGACGGGTGTGATTCGGTAGGCAGATAGCTCTTCCTGTCCGCGCGTACACTGCGCATCACAGGAAGCGCGTCCCGCTGCCCCGAAGTCCACGTACTCGGATATTCCCTACTTACCGATGCGCTACGCAATCATCTCCGACATTCACGCGAACCTGGAAGCCCTCGAGGTCGTGCTCGCGGATGTGACCGAACGCAAGCCTGATGGCGTGGTGTGCCTGGGCGACTTCGTGGGGTACGGGCCAGATCCCGTGGCCTGCGTCGAGCGCATGCGGGGGGTCCTGCAGGCCGCCGTGATGGGCAATCACGATCTCGCCGCGGTGGAGACCGAGGATGCCCTCGCCGCGAAATTTAACCCGTTGGCCTACGAAGCCATCCTGTGGACCCGCCAGCAGCTCACGGGGGCTGTCCGCGGCTTCTTGGCCGAGCTGCCGCAGCGGGTGAGGCCGGACGGGCTCCTCTGCGTGCACGCCAGCGTGCGCGATCCGATTGAGGAGTATATCCTTGATGTCGAGACCGCCCGCGCAAGCTTTGGGGCAGCGGAGTTCTCCATATGCCTGGTCGGCCACACGCACATCCCGACGGTGTTCGAGGAAGCAGGGACCTCGGTGATCGGGGAACCACTGCTCCCCGACCGGCCTCTACTCCTCCGGCCCGACCGCCGCTACATTATTAACGCCGGAAGCGTTGGGCAGCCGCGCGATGGCGATCCTCGCGCCGCGTATCTGTGGTTGGACCTCGGAGCACACCGGGCCACCCTGGTCCGCCTTGAGTACCCCATTGCCAGGACGCAGGAGAAGATGATGACAGCCGGATTGCCGCCCATGCTCGCCGAGCGCCTCGCTTATGGACGCTGATCAGACAGGCGCAGACACTTACCCGGGACGATTGACACAATACATCGTGGCCCTGGGTGGTGCGAAGGAGTGGATGGCGTGACCAAGAGATTGATTACCATTGACGATTTGCTAGCTCTCAAGTGGGTCAGTGACCCCCAGCTCTCCCCCGACGGCACACGGGTCGTGTTTGTGCAGACCGTGGTGGACCGCGCGGCCAACACCTACCGTGCCCATCTCTGGACGGTCTCCCTCGCCGGAGGCGAGGTGCGACAGTTTACCAGTGGCGAGCAGCGAGACGCGCTCCCCCGGTGGTCCCCCGATGGTCGCTGGATTGCGTTCTTGTCCGACCGCGGGGCAGGTGAAGCGGCGCCAGGGACTCCCCGCCCGAAAAAGCTATACATCATTCCTGCCGATGGCGGCGAAGCTCAGCTCCTCGTGCCACACGCCTACCATCCATCCGATATGGCGTGGGCTCCAGACGGAGAGCGTCTTGCCTTTGTAGGCAAGCTCCCCAAAGATGAGCCCTCGAGTGACGTCAGGGTCATCACGCGGATTCGCTACAAGTTTGACGGGGACGGATTCTGGGATGGCCGGTACAAGCACGTGTTTACCGTGGCGATCTCTGATCTCTCCGCTCTCGCGGTCTCCTCCGGGGCCCACGCACCCAGTGCGGTGCAGCAGTTGACTCGGGGGGATTTTGATCACGTCGATCCGGCGTGGTCCCCCGATGGGCGCTCCCTCGCGGTCATCGCCAATCGCAGCCCGGACGGAGATTTTTCCAACGTCACAGACGTCTGGCTTTTGCCCGCCTCAGGGGGAGAGCTCCGGTGTTTGACGCGTTCGGTGGGACCATGCGCCCTGCCGTCGTGGTCGCCGGACGGCGCGGAAGTCGCTTATTACGGACACGACAATGCAGCCATGAGTGCGACGAACACCAATCTCTGGGTGGCGTCCGCGTCCGGGGGGGATCCAGTGAACCTCACCCACTCATTCGACCGCAGCTTGGCGCATCACATCATTACGGACATGCGCGCGCACCCGGACGTCGGCGGACCTCGGTGGTCTGCGAGTGGCGAAGAGCTTTTCGTCCTCATCGCTGAGGGAGCGACCGTTCAACTGGGAATTGTCGATCGCCGCCGGAGTGAAGTCCGTGTCCTCACCTCCCGACGACGTGAGATCTTCGGGCTGTCGATCGTAGGTGACCGTACTGTCGTCGCCGCCTCCGACCCCCTCACCCCCGGCGATCTGTGGACGCTGTCGGCCTCTGACCCCACCTCCGAACGCCGCCTGACCGCAGTCAACCAGCTCCTCCTCGATGAGCTGACCCTGAGCGTGCCTGAGCGCTTTACCTACGAGGGCCCCGATGGCTGGCCGATTGAAGGGTGGGTGATGCGTCCGGCGGGCGCGACAGATGGCACCCCAGCCGCCACGGTGCTCCAGATCCACGGTGGACCGCATGGGGCCTACGGAGAGGCCTTCTTCCACGAATTTCAGGTGTTGGCAGCCAACGGATTTGCACTCGTCTACACTAATCCCCGGGGGAGCCAAGGATACGGGCAGCGTTTCACCTCCGCCACGCACCACGATTGGGGCGGGAAGGATTACGAGGATATCATGCGGGGGTTGGATACAGCGATTGCCCGCTACCCCTTCATTGACGCCGCCGCGTTGGGCGTCGCCGGGGGGAGCTACGGCGGGTTCATGACCAATTGGATCATTGGCCATACGGACCGATTCAAGGCGGCCGTCACCATGCGGTCGATCGCCAACAACCTCAGCCAGTGGGGCACGAGTGATCTGGCGTTCATGAAGGGGTTTTGGGAGTTTCCCGGTGAGCCGTGGGACGCCCCGACCTGGTACTGGGAACACTCGCCCCTAGCGTACGTCGAGCGCATCACCACCCCGCTGCTGATTTTGCACAGTGAGCAGGACCTGCGGTGTCCCATCGAAGAGGCAGAGCAGTTCTTCGCGGCGCTGAAGAAATTGCGCCGCGAGGTGGTCTTCGTGCGTTTCCCGCACGAGAGCCACGATCTTTCCCGGATCGGTCAGCCCGGCCACCGGGCCGAGCGGTTGCGCTGGATCGTCAAATGGTTTGTGGAGCATCTCCCGCGCTCGGTCTCCGCCCCCGCACGCGAATCGGCGGTGGTGGACGGCGGGGGCGCGTGACGCCGAAACGTCCCTCGTCAGGCGGGAAGGCGTCGGCCCCGCGCATCTACACGCGCACTGGCGACAGCGGAGAGACGGGATTGATCGGCGGGCACCGCGTGTCGAAGGACCACCCGCGCGTCGAAGCGTATGGAGCCGTCGATGAACTCAACGCGCATCTGGGCGCGGTGCGCGCCCAGATGGATGAGGTCCAGCTGGACGCGCTCCTCTCCCGCATTCAGCACCGCCTGTTCGACCTCGGTGCCGAGTTGGCGACTCCCGCAGGGGGGACGAAAAGCGCATCGGCGATTGACGACACGGATGTCGCAGACTTGGAACGCGCGATCGACATGTACCAAGCGACGCTGACCCCGCTGCGCGAATTCATATTGCCAGGAGGCGCCCAGGTAGCCTCCACACTGCATGTGGCACGGACGGTCTGCCGCAGGGCAGAACGCCGCCTCGTCGCCCTGGCACGGGAGGAGCCGGTGCGGGGTGAGCTGTTGCGGTATCTCAACCGGCTATCGGATTTACTCTTCGTTCTCGCCCGTGTCGCCAATCAGCGCGCGGGCCGTGCGGATGTGACCTGGCAGCCTAAACAGTCTCCCTAAGTCTTGCACGACATTGCGGATCGACGCCGGGGGCCGTGATTCTCTAGAGTTGATGCACATGGTCTGCACACATATCCACGAGGTCACCATTTACTGTGATGTCCGGGCGTTGCCGGCCGAAGCACGAGGAACCGTGCCGCCGCTCTCGCGTCGCGATGTGTTCGGGTCTCCGGACAGTCGGCGCACACCGTTTCTATGATCGGCGGGCTGACCCAGCTCTCGACTTTTTCTGCCCTTCGCCACCGCAACTACCGGCTGTTCTGGACCGGCATGCTCGGCTCGCAGGTGGGGACGTGGATGCAGAGCACCGCGCAGAGCTACCTGGTCTGGGAACTCACCCGCTCTCCGCTCGCCACGAGCCTCGTCACGCTGATCTTCTCCTTGCCCTCGACCCTCCTGTCGTTAGTGGGCGGGGTCGTGGCCGACCGGGTCGACCGGCGGCGGCTCATCATGACCACGCAGACGGTGTTCTTGCTGCAGGCCATCGCGCTGACCGCGTTGACCTTTACGGGGCTCATCCGGATTTGGGAGATCTATCTTTTAGCGTTGGTCAACGGGATCGTGATGGCCTTTGACTCACCGGCGCGGCAGTCGATGCTCCCCTCCCTCGTGCCCCGAGAGGATCTGAGCAACGCGGTCGCCCTCAACTCGACTGTCTTCAATGCGAGCCGTGTGGTCGGTCCGCCACTCGCGGGCATGGTGTACGCAGCGGCCGGCCCCGGCTGGTGTTTTGCCATCAACGCGGTCTCTTTTGCCGCGATCCTGTATGCGCTCTCGTACATTCAACTCGCCCCCGTGCAAAGCGGCATCGTCCGCACCCACCTGTGGGACGACTTGCGCGCAGGATTGGGCTACGTGCGCCGCCATACGGTTGTGCGCACATTGTTGGTCCTCGTAGCACTACTGGGGACCCTGGCGTTTGTGTACATCATCCTGATGCCGGTTCTCTCCAGTCGAGTGTTGGGCGGGGGCCCGCGCGAGAACGGCTACCTGCTCGGCGCGGCCGGCATCGGGGCCACGGCCGGAGCTCTCATCGTGGCGACACTCCGACCCCGCCGGCCTGGGCGGATCATCGTCGGGTTCAGCTACGCGGCGTCTGCGGCGCTGGTGGGACTCGCCCTGTCCCGGCAGCTGTTGCTTTCGATGGCGCTGACGGCGGCAGTGGCCGGATGCGTGATGGCCGTGCTGGCGACTTCCAACGCCGCGATCCAAGAACACCTATCGGACACCCTCCGCGGGCGCATCATGAGTATCTACACGCTGGCGTTGATCGGAAGCGGACCC
>DASWFZ010000199.1:0-14230 GCA_036393975.1 bacterium
CGCTTTGCGCATCACACGTTGGTGGAGGTCCAGCTGGTGACGGGCCGCACGCACCAGATCCGGGTGCATTTCGCCCACTTGGGGTACCCCGTGGCGGGCGACCCGGTTTACGGTCGGGCCGATGATCTGGGCATTGGGCGGCAAGCGCTGCACGCGTTTCGCCTGAAGTTTACGCATCCCACTTCCGATCGAACGGTGGAGTTTGAAGCTCCTCTTCCCGCAGACCTGAGCGCGGGCATCGCTCGCGCGCGCGCAGAGGGTTTGTCGGCATCGCAGCGAAAGGGCACGCCGCAGCACCGCGGGGTGAAGCGAGAGCCGAGGAGGAGCAAGCGGCGATGACCGGATGTCGTGAGGACGTGCACGCATGGTGACCTCTCCTATGAAAGAAAAAGCACAGGTCATGGATGCTGAGGCCATGCGCAGGGCCCTGGTGCGCATGGCGCATGAGTTGCTCGAGCGCAACAAGAGCGCGGATCACCTCGCCCTGGTGGGGATCCGGACGCGTGGGGTCGTCTTGGCCCAGCGGCTGGCGAAGACGGTTGCGGACATCGAAAGTGTGCAGGTCCCGTTGGGCACGCTGGACATCACGCGCTATCGCGATGACCGTCCCCAGCGCGGCGCGCCGACCGTGCGGCCTGCGGCGTTGCCCTTTAACGTTGCGGAGAAAACGATCGTGCTCGTAGACGATGTGTTGTACACGGGGCGCACTGTGCGGGCGGCGCTGGACGCCCTCATGGATCTCGGTCGGCCTGCCGGCATCCAACTGGCCGTCTTGGTTGACCGCGGGCACCGAGAGCTGCCAATCCGCCCGGACTATGTCGGTAAGAATCTCCCCACGTCCTCGCGCGAGCACGTGGCGGTCCGAGTGCAAGAACTCGACGGCACTGATGCGGTGGTGATCGAAGAACCTGGAGATGACCGCGCAAACGCGTAACCCCGCAGGCCGTCAGTTCGGCGTTCTGTGCCTCGGAGCGATTTCCTCAGTGGTGGGGAAGGGGTAGAAAAGCAAGCTTCACGTTGCGCTCTGCGGGCGCTCTTTGTGTCCTCGGCCCCTTTCCACGACCCACGCATCTGGCGCAACGGGTGAAACCCTTAGCGTTTGTTCACGCGTGTATGTGACCAGCCCAGGTTTGGCCCCCTGCAGTTTGCGCACATGCTTCCGCGGCGTGTAGTCCACTAGCACGGACGGTTCCTCGCGCGCTTGGCTGAAGAAGGCCGCGAGGGCTGCGGCTTGCCTGATCGCCTCCTCGGGGGGCGCCTTCCCGTCGGTCTTTAGAATGACATGGGCGCCTGGAACGCCGCGCGCATGGAGCCAGAGGTCCTCGGGCGCCGCCGTTTTGAACGTAAGCGCGTCGTTTTCGCGGTTCGTACGCCCCACAAGGACGAGTCTCCCCCCCGCTAGGGCGAATCGGCGTGGGCCGGATTTCGCAGACGGCCGAGTGGGTCGTCGTGGTGTTCGGCGAAGATAGCCTTCATCAGCTAACTCCTGACGCAAGTCGGAGAGGTCCTCCGCCGTTGTGGCTTGTGCGATCAACGTTAGGACCGACTCCAGGTACGTGCGTTCAGCTTCAGCGTCGCTTAAGCGGTTCGCCAGTGTCGTCCGGGCATCGCGGACGCGTTTGTAGCGCTTGAACAACTGTTGCGCGTTCCCCGATGCCGATAAGGCGGGATCGAGGGGGATGGTCATCGGCGTTCCATCAAACCCGGGGAGGGTCACTTCGGACGCACCGGGGGGGACCTGGCTCGCGTACGTGAGCAGGAGCTCGCCGTGCGCTCGCAGCCGTCCCGTGCGTGCGGCTTCCTCGATTGCCTGACGGAGTTCGAGTTCCCTCCGTTCCACGCGCGCTAGAGCCCTACGTACGACCGTGAGGAGGGCAGTGCGCTGTTCGTCCAGGCGGGCCGCGGGGCCAAACCGTCCCAAAGTAGCCGCCACGGCTGCACTCATGCTCGCCGCCGGACGGTGCGGCAGGGAGGCGAGGTGCTCGTAGGGAAACGGGGCAAACCCTACTGGTTCGTCGCCCTCGAGATAAATGGTCGGCGTAAACGCCTGGGTCTGCACGATCCTCACAAGACTCTGCAACTCCGTCCACAGCTGCGCGATCGTATCCGACTGCGCGTTCGCCGGGGCCTTGGGATCGAGCCGTGCCCGCATGACAAGTTCGGTGGCGAGGGTGGGGCTCAGCCCAAGGACGGACGCCACAAGATGCTGCGCGAGGGGATCGTCTGATGAGGTCAGCAGCTGACGCAGGGCATCCTCGGTGAGGTCGGACGGAGACGGCCGGTCCACGGGCGGAGGCGCATAGGGCGAGCCCGGGCGCACGACGCGGAGGGCTGACTTTGTCGGCGGCACGGTCTTCAGGCTGCCGGTAATCATCCCATTCTGCACCAAGATCAGATTGCTATAGCGGCCCATGATCTCTGCCACGAGGTCGAACTTCCCCCCCAGCGTGGTGAGGGCGAGTCGCAGGACGCGTTCAAATGGAATCTGATGCACCGCGGTGAGTCGGGCCCCCTCGAGCCGGCTGCGTAGGAGCTGGCCGAACGTCGAGAGTTCACCCCCAGTCAGTCGCTCGATGAGGTGGACGCGTCCCCACCGCGCATGGATCGACACGAGAAGGCTTACCGGGCCGGAGCGTCGGCGGAACTCGATCGCGACTTCCTCGGGGTCCGGCTGCGTCACCCGCCCGAGGCGGGATCCCACGAAGGCCCCGATCTCACGGGCAATCGCGGCGAGGACCACGCTATCGAACGACGTAACCACGCGAGGCATCAAGTTCACGTTAACCGAGCCGCACCTCTCCTGCAACCGCATACTCCAGCAAGCACAGGAGTCGATGCGCGTTGACCAGAATCACGTGTGCATGATTCGCAGCATGACTGGATTTGGAAGTGCGGAGGCCCTCACGCCGTCCAGGCGTTTCACCGTCGAGATCCGGTCCGTCAACCACCGGTTCACGGAGATTGTCGTGCGGCTCCCCCGCGATCTGTCGGCACTAGAAGATCGCGTACGCGCGTTGGTGCAAGCCCGTGTGTTGCGGGGCCGAATCGAGGTAACTATAATGAGGGAGGAACGCGGGGTGCGGCCTCGGACCGTGCGGTCCGATCCCGACCTCGCGCGTGCGTACGCCCAGGCGTTGCGGGAGTTAGCCGACGTCCTGGGCGTTGCTGGTGAAGTCAGCCTCTCGCAACTCATCGCCTTTCCCGATGTCGTCAAGGTAGAGGAAACGCGTGAAGACATGGAAGGATTGTGGCCCGCGTTCAGCCGCGCGGTGGAGGACGCCCTGACCGCGCTGATCACGATGCGGGAGGCAGAAGGCGGGCGTCTTGCCGCGGACATGCTGGCGCGCGTGGACCGGATCGACGACCTCACGCGCCTCGTCGATGCCCGCACCCATAGCGCGGTATCGGAGTATGTGCAACGCCTCCGCCAGCGCATTGCCGAGCTGTTGGGGACGGTCCCCCTCGATGAGAACCGGTTGGCCACTGAGATCGCGATCTTCGCCGAGCGGGTCGACGTCACCGAGGAGGTTACGCGTTTGCGCAGTCACCTCGTGCAGGTTCGCCACGATGTCCAAGATTCCGCCGGAGCGGTCGGCCGGCGGCTCGAGTTTGTCCTGCAGGAAATGGGGCGGGAAGCCAATACCATCGGCTCGAAGGCGAGCGATCTCGAGATGACCAAAGCTGTGATCGCCATCAAGGGAGAGCTGGAGAGCCTGCGCGAGCAGGTGCAGAACGTGGAGTAACCGATCGAACGACGATGAAGGACGGCACCGACGAGTTCAAGCTAATCAACATTGGGTTTGGCAACATCGTGGCGGCCAATCGCATCATCGCCATCGTGGCGCCCGACTCCGCCCCCATCAAACGAATCATCCAGGACGCACGGGACAAGGGTGCGCTCATCGACGCCACGTACGGGCGCCGGACCCGCGCCGTCGTCATCACCGATAGCGGCCACGTCTTACTCTCTGCGGTACAGCCCGAGACCGTTGCCCATCGCTTCGTAGGCGACGACGAAGGCCCTCCGGCGTGATTGCAGCGCAGCCTCGACGCTCGTGATCATCGCTATCGCGGGACCGATCGGTGTCGGGAAGAGCACGGTCGCGCGCCAACTGGCCGCGGCGCTGGGGTACCGCTACATCTCGGGAGGAGAGGTGTTCCGACAGATCGCCCGGGAGCGGGGGATCTCGGTCACCGAAGTGAACAAGCTGGCGGAGCAGGACCCGTCGTGGGATCGCGAGTTGGATCGCCGGCAGAAGGAGCTGGCCAAGGCGGGCGACTGCATCGTGGAGAGTCGGCTGGCGGGGTGGATGGTGGACGCCGACTTGGCGATCTGGTTGCGGGCGCCCTTGGATGTGCGCGCTGAGCGGGTCGCTAGGCGGGAGGGCCAGCAGCTGGAGGCTGCGCGTGCGGAGCTTGTGGAGCGCGAGCGCAGCGAATGGGCCCGCTACCAGCGGCTCTATGGTATCGATATTTCCGATCTCACCCCCTACCATGTGATTATCGACACCACCTACTGGGAGGCCGGAGCAATCGCAACGACCCTGGCAGGTCTGGTGCGGTCTATGCAGGGCACAGACCGGAGGACAGGTCGAGTCGAGGAAAGGCGAGCACCAGGGCGCGGATAATGGCTAAAGCGCGGCTAGATGGCAAAGTCATCGTGGTTGGCGTGACCGGCGGGGTGGCGGCGTTCAAAGCCGCGCACCTCGTGACCGGATTGCGCAAGCTCGGCGCTGAGGTCCATGTCGTCATGACGGCGGGAGCCACCCAGTTTGTCGCGCCCCTGACCTTTCGCGCCCTCTCCCAACACCCGGTGGTTGTGGATATGTGGGATCCTCACAGCCCCTACGATGAAGCCCATGTGGCGCTGGGGGAGCGCGCGTCGCTTTATGTCATCGCACCGGCGACCGCGCATACGCTGGCCAAACTCGCGCTCGGCCTGGCCGATGATGCGGTCAGCGCCACCGCACTTGCGACGCGGGCGCCGGTGGTAGTGGCCCCCGCCATGACGGACTCGATGTACGAACATCCCACGACCCAGGACCACCTGCAGAGTCTACGCCGGCGCGGCGTCCACATCACGGGTCCCGTCGTCGGCTGGCTGGCCTCCGGAAAGGAAGCGGTCGGCCGCATGGCCGAACCGGAGGCCATCATCGACGAGATTTGCGCCATTCTCGAGGCGAGGTAAGGCGCAGCCGCGGAATACGGCGGCGTTTGTCGAAGTTAACACGAGACCGGGTCATCCGGTCTCGTCGTCTTTCTATGGAGACTTCTCGCCCCATCGCGATTGTTTCCCGACCGGCATTCGCCGACGTGGCTCTCAATGTCCCGCTGCGCGCAGGCGATCGTGCGTTCACGTTCGCCATTCCGGAGCCCTTGCAAGGCCAGGTCACACCCGGAATCGCGGTGCGCGTCCCGTTCGGCCAGCGAACCGCCGTCGGCTTCGTCGTGACAGTTGCCGACCAAACGGCCCGGCGCGTCCGCGCGATCGCCGCCATCGAGAGCCGGATTCCGCCGCTGCCAGCAGACCTGGTCTCCTTGGCTATGTGGATGGCGGACTACTATGTATGTTCGGTGGGGGAGGCCATCGCTGCGATGCTGCCTCCACTGGCGGCTGCTCTCAGTAAGAAGCCACCCGGACCCATCCAAATCGTGCGGGGAGAGGGGGCATCGCCGGCCCTCTCGGACACCGGCGTGCTCGCGCAGCTGAACGGGGGGAAGCAGCTGGGGGCCGTAGTCGGCGAGGCGGCCCGGTTCGAGGCATACGCGCAGGCGTTGCAGTGGGCGCTGGATCGACAGACAGATGTGATTGTGCTGGTTCCTGAGGTCGCCCAGGCCGAGCGCTTGCTGGACTGGATCACGAGACGGACCACAGTGCCAGCTATCTTGCTCGCGGGCGACATCGCGCCTCGCTCGCGCTGGGAGATCTGGCGGCAGATCGCCTCAGGCGCGGTGCGTGTTGTTGTCGGCACGCGATCGGCCGTCTTCGCCCCGCTGCCTCGTCTTGGGTTGGTGATCGTCGACCATGAGGAAGACACCTCTTATAAAGAAGAACGCGAGCCGCGCTATCACGTGCGGCGCGTGGCCGAAGAGCGCTCGCGACTGCGACAGGTGCCGGTGATCTTCGGAACACCAGCCCCGTCCCTGGAATTGGTCGCGGGCATACAGCGTGGAGAGGTGTTTAGCGTCACCTTGCCTGAGAGGGCGCGGCCGCTTGTGGCCATCTCCGACGTGCGCTCTGAGGCCGGGCCTCTTGGAGGGCTGTTTGGACGACGGTTGTTCCAGGCCCTGGCCCAGACGCTCCCGCGCGGTCGCGCGATCATCTTTGTCCCCCACCGCGGTTATGCGGATTTCCTCCTCTGCCACGAGTGTGGCACCGTGCCGCGCTGTCCTCGCTGCGGAGTTGCCTTGACCTTCCACCGCGAAGACGGCGGAGCATCGGGCGATCGCGGGCGGACTCCTGACGCGCACGCCGACCTCCGCTGTCATCTGTGTGGTCACAACGAGCCGGTTCCGACGGTTTGTCCCTCCTGCGGCGGGACCCAGCTGCGCCCTCACGGTGTGGGCACGGAGCGTGTGGAACAGGTTGCGCGGAAATTGTTTCGGACGGCGCCCGTGCACCGTCTGGATGCAGAGAGCGCGCCAACTGAAGCCGAGCAGATTCGAGTGTGGCAGCAATTCGAACGCCGGGGCGGACTGCTGATCGGCACGCAGTTGCTGATCAAGGGGGTTGGGCAGGTGCGGGCGGCCGTCGTGGGCGCGGTGGGTGTCGATGCGGTCCTGCACCTCCCGGACTTCCGCGCCGCAGAGCGCCTCCATCAGGTGCTGGTGCGCCTATCGAGGCTGGCCGAAAAGGAGATGATTATTCAGACCTTTGCGCCTTCGCATCCCGTCTTTACGGCGCTTGCGAGCGGGGATACCACGCGATTCTACCGGACGGAACTCGCCGCACGAGAACAGTTCGGGTATCCGCCGAGCCGGCCCCTCATCAACCTGCTTCTGATTGCAGACCGGGATGAAGCCGCGCGTGAAGCGGCTATGAAGCTCGCGGATGCGCTGGCGTCTTTCGGCGAGGTACTGGGACCCTCACCCGCTCCGATCGCGCGGAGGCGCGGCCGGTACCGGTGGCAGATTCTCGTCAAAGGGCTTGCGGAGTCGGAACGGCGGCGTGCGTTAGCGACCCTCCTGGCGCGGTGGAAGCTACCCCGGGCGGTCAAGCTCACTATTGACGTCGATCCGGTGGATTTGTTGTAAACGCGCGACGTTTTGAGAACATCAATCGGGGGTCTGGGTACCTCGATTGTCGCGCTTGCGCCTAGGCGGTACACTGAACTGTCGTGGAACTCATTACGGTTGACAGTCCAAAGGCTGGCATCTTGCGGCGGAGGGCCCGAGCCGTCGGGCGGATCACCCCCCAAATCCAGCCGCTTGTTGACGACATGATTGCCGTCATGCGCCAGGCCAACGGCGTAGGATTGGCTGCGCCCCAGGTCGGCGTGAACAAACGCGTGATCGTGGCGCAGGTGGAAGACCGCATGCACGTCCTGATCGACCCTGAAATCGTGCGGAGAGACGGCGAGGAGTTAGGGACAGAGGGCTGTCTGTCGATCCCCGGCATCATCGCAGTAGTTCCACGGGCGGCCCGTGTTGCGGTGAAGGGGAAGAATCGGAAGGGAAAGGGGATTACCCTCCGCGCGACAGGTCTGCTGGCCCGGATCCTGCAACATGAAGTCGATCATCTTGACGGCATCCTTTTCCTCGACCGGGTCCAAGATAAATCGACGATCCGTGATGTTGCCGCTTCCATCGAGGCTGAAGCTGCCGTCCCCCCCGCATGAACTCCGGACGGCGCCTGCGCGCTATCTTCTTAGGAACGCCCGAGTTCGCCATCCCTTCCCTGCGTGCTCTGCGGGACAAGGTGGAGTTACTGGCGGTCGTGACGCAACCGGACCGGCCGCAGGGGCGGGGGCGGAAAGTGGCCCCTCCACCGGTGGCTCAGGTTGCCCGCGAGCTAGGAGTGCCCGTGCTCCAACCGGTAAAGTTGAGAGATCCAGCAGTCGTCGAGGCTCTGCGGGCGCTACGCCCCGATGTGATCGTCACCGTGGCGTACGGCAAGATCATCCCGCCCCAGATTCTGACGCTGCCCCCCTTAGGCTGCATCAACGTCCACCCGTCCCTCTTGCCGAAATACCGCGGCGCCTCCCCCATCCAGGCCGCGCTCGCGAATGGCGAGCGCGAGACAGGGGTCACGATCATGTACCAAAGCGAGGCACTCGACGCGGGAGATATTATCTTGCAGCGGCGAGTCCCGATTGCACCAGATGACACGGCTCAAACCTTGGAAGCTAGACTGGCCGAGGAGGGAGCCCACGCTCTTGTCGAGGCCCTAGTACTCATTGCCGACGGGAAAGTCCCCCGCCGACCCCAGGACGAATCACAGACGACCTACGCGGGGAAGCTGACGAAAGAGTCCGGACGGATCGATTGGACCCAATCGGCCACGGCACTCGTGAACTTCATCCGGGCGATGGATCCCTGGCCGTCGGCGTACACTTGGCACCGCGGCAAGCTGCTTAAGATTTGCAAAGGACAGGCCCTCGAGGGCGCCTCCGCTTCTCAACCCGGCGTGGTGACGGAGGCACGGCGGGGGGAGGGGTTTGTCGTCGCCACCGGGCAGGGCAGTCTTCTTGTCACCGAAGTCCAGCCAGAAGGGCGCCGGCGCATGACGGCAGATGAATACGTCCGTGGGACGCATCTTCAGGTCGGCGAGAGGTTGGGCGAGCCTGCGCCCGAAGCGGCGGGCCGGACCACAGGCTAAAACGCAGTGCTGCGCACATTAGATCGCGATTCGTTTCCTCTGCTTGCATGCAGCGAGTATAATCGGGGCTGGAGGTGGCACTGCAATGCCGTTTTTCTGGTTTGATCCAACGTTTGTCTTGCTGATCCCGGCCGTGTTGCTCGCGGCCTACGCCCAGTTTAAGGTGCAAGCGACCTTCCGACGCTATTCGGAGGTTCGCTCCAGCACCGGCTATACGGGAGCGCAAATCGCTGCGGAGTTGCTGCGCCGGAAGGGTATCACCAATGTGACCATCGAGCCGATCCAGGGCATGCTCGCAGACAATTACGATCCGCGCGCGAAAGTGTTGCGGTTGTCTCCCGATGTGTACCAAAGTGATTCACTCGCAGCCATCGGCGTGGCCGCGCACGAAACAGGCCACGCGCTGCAGGATCGGGATGGATACAAGCCCCTTGCGCTGCGTGCAGCCATCGTGCCTGCGGCGAATTTGGGCACGAATGCTGCGTGGATCCTGTTCATCATCGGGCTCTTCACCCGCCTGACGCCGCTCATGGATCTGGGGATCCTGTTCTTCCTCGGCTACGTGGTGTTTTCGCTGGTGACCCTGCCCGTCGAGTTCAACGCGAGTAACCGGGCCGTGGCCGTGCTGCAGGGAGAAGGTTTGGTCCTGCCGCAAGAGGCTCAGGGTGTGCGCGCGGTGCTGAACGCAGCGGCCTTGACCTATGTCGCAGCGGCCACGATGGCCGTCTTGCAGCTGGTCCGCTTGCTTGTTCTCCGGGATTCGCGGCGGGATTGATCCCTCAGTCCCTGACGTTGGCGCGGCGGTCTCCCGCTCCTCTGGTGCGTGAGGCCGCCGCGCTAGTTTTGTGCCGAAGGCCTACCTGACGCCGTGGGGCCCCCACCTCTGGGCATGTCATAACTGTTCAGCGAGTGAAGGCACGGTATGTTGGTCTACAGGGATCGCACCGGGGTATTCGAAGGCAGAGTTGCGCCGGGCGGGAGGGCTGAAGTAGTGATAGATCTCAAGGGCATGACGTTGGATGAACTTGAGGCGTTCGCTTCGCACCTCGGCGAGCCGCTCTACCGGGGCCGCCAACTGGCCCACTGGGTCTACCCTCGCGGCGCGACCTCCTTTGATGAGATGACTGATCTGTCCGCCTCCTTGCGCGCGCGATTGGCACACGAAGCGCAGGTGACCTCGCTGACCCGCGTGAGTGAGGTCTCTACCGACGCCGGCGACACAATCAAGTACCTGCTGCGGTTAGCGGACGGCGCCACGATTGAAACGGTGTACATGCGCTACAAGGACGGGCGGCACAGCGTGTGCGTCTCGACGCAGGTGGGTTGCGGCATGGGCTGCACTTTTTGCGCGACAGGACTCGCGGGTCTGACAAGGGGCCTGACGGCGGCGGAGATCATCGACCAGGTGATCCTCGTCCAGCGGCTGACCGGAGATCGGGTATCCAACGTCGTGTTTATGGGCATGGGCGAACCGCTGGCCAACTATGAGGCCACGTTACGGGCGGTGCGCGTGCTGAATGCCCCCTATGGGCTGAGTATCGGCATGCGCCATCTGACGCTGTCGACGGTGGGTCTTGTGCCGCAGATTCGCCGGCTCGCTGCGGAGCGATTGCAACTCACGTTGGCGATCTCGCTGCATGCTCCGACGGATGCTCTGCGCGACCAGCTCGTGCCTATCAATCGACGTTGGCCGGTTGCCCAGCTACTGCAGGCCGGAGCTGACTACGTTCTCCAGACTGGACGACGCGTGTCATTCGAGTATGTCTTACTGGAAGGCATCAACGACACTCCCGCCCTGGCCGCGACGCTTGGTGACCTCCTCCAGTCCCAGTCTGTGGGGCTGACCATCCGGGAGGCGGGGAGTGAGGGAGAAGGGATTCCCGTCGGGATCTCGCAGACCGACATCCTGCGGGGACCCAACCCCTTCCACGTGAACCTCATCCCGTGGAATCCCGTCTACGGGATGCAATATCGGCGGCCCGCCCGCGCGCGCGTCGAGGCGTTTGTTAGTGAATTGCGCCAGCGAGCGGTCCCCGTTACAGTGCGGCTGGAACGGGGCGTTGAGATCGCGGCGGCGTGCGGTCAGTTGCAAAGGACCACGGAGGCCACAATGGCCGCCCCGTTACCGGCACCCCCTGCGGACGAAAAGGCGCTGCCGCAGCGTGCGCGAAAACGTGTTGGTGAGGGTAAAGCAAAGTCGTGATCGCGAGCGGGCAGATCGTCGCCGGGCAGTATGAGATCCTCCACCGCATCAGCGAAGGCGGCATGTCGACGGTGTATGCCGCCCGCCGCCGCGGGGATGGGAGCATTGTCGCGCTCAAAATTCTCCGCGAGCAGTACTCCACCGATGGCGACTTTGTCGAGCGGTTCGAGCGCGAGGCCAAGGCCGTCAGCGAGCTCCTGCATCCCCACATGGTCCGGGTGTTTGACAGCGGGCGCGACGGCACCGTGCACTACATCGCCATGGAGTACGTGGAGGGGGCTAACCTCAAGGAGTACATTCGCCGCGAGGGCCGCCTCGCACCGGAGCGCGCGTTACAAATTGCCGCGCAGGTCGCAGACGCGTTGGAGTTTGCCCACAGCCACGGCATTGTGCACCGGGACATCAAGCCCCAGAACATTCTGCTGACCCCCGACGCCCAGGTGAAAGTCACCGATTTCGGGATCGCTCGTGCGCTGAGTTCGGCTACCATTACGCAGGCCGGAACCGTCTTGGGGTCGGTGCAGTACCTCTCGCCCGAGCAAGCCCGTGGGGGGGCGGTGAGCCGGTCCGCGGATCTGTATGCCTTGGGGGCCGTACTTTTCGAGATGGTGACCGGCCAGCTGCCGTTTGATGGCGATACTCCCATCGCCATCGCGCTGGCCCACATCCACAAATCGCCGCCGGCACCGAGCAGCCTTGTCTCCGGGCTCCCTGCCCGCGTCGAAGGCATCATCCTGCGTGCCATGATGAAGTCCCCGACCGATCGCTACCGGTCGGCGGGGGAAATGCGAGGAGACCTGCTGAGCCAGACCGACCTGTGGCGGGTCCCGCTCCCGCATCGCGTGATCGAGGAGACGCCGGCGACCATGGTGCTGCCAGGCGCCGCCCTCGAGGAGGCACCGGCGCCCCCCACGCGGCAATCACTTGCGGTCACGGCGGGTGTCGTGCTCGTCATGCTTGTCGTTGGGTTGTGGGGTGGGTGGCAGGCATTCAGTCGGTATTTGGCGGTTCCCGAGGTTGAGGTCCCGAACTTCATCGGTCAGCCGCTGGAGGCGGCGCAGAAGATGGCCGAGGCCGCTCAGCTAGGTCTTCAGGTCGGCGATCAAGTTTACAGCGCCGATCGGCCCCCCAACACGGTGGTTTCCCAGGAGCAGCCCGCTGGCAAGCTGGTCAAGCGGGGCCGCTCGATCAGCGTCGCGGTGAGCATGGGGGCGGAGACCCTCATTGTGCCGGATGTGGAACGGCGGTCGTTGCTGGAGGCCCGGCTGCTCATTGACCAGGCTCAGCTGCGCGTGGGTGAGATGCGCGAAACGTTCGATGAGCAGGTTAAGGGGGGATTCATCATGGAGCAAGACCCGCAGCCGGGGGCCCGAGTCGAACGGGGGCGGACGATCAACCTCGTTGTGAGCAAAGGACCGCAGCGGTTGGAGATGCCCAATGTGATCGGGCAACCGTTGAATGATGCGCGCCGGTTGCTGCAGGATGTCGGCGTCACGCTCTCCGAGGTGCGGACGATCACGAACACGGATCTGCAACCGGGCGTCATCGTCGCGCAGTCACCGCAGGCGGGAACGCGGATCAAAGCCACCGATCCCGTGAGCGTCACGGTGACGGTGCGGCCGGGCGAAGAATCCGCTCCGCCTCCGGCGCCGCTGGTCACCGCGCAGTCGCAGCCCACCACCCCCGGCACGAACGACAAGGTGACCACCGTCCAATTGGTGGTCCCGGCGGGGGACGCCAACCAGGAGGTCAAGATCATCGTCGTCGATGATGCCGGTGTACGGACGATCGTGCGAAAAACGGTTCCCCCGGGAACGCGAATCAACGAGACTATCAGGACGCACGGCTACACCATTGTCCAGATCTATCTCCAAGGCCGCATCGTGCAGGAGATCCGGCCGTGACGGGCGCGGTGCGCATCGCCGCGAGTATCTTAGCGGCGGATTTTGCTCACCTGGGCGAGCAGGTAGCCTCCGCTCAACGCGGGGGGGCTGACGCGGTGCATGTGGATGTAATGGATGGACGCTTCGTGCCCGAGATCACTATCGGTCCTGTAATTATCGAGGCGGTGCGACGGAATACCCCCTTGCCGATCGATGCCCACCTCATGATCGTCGAGCCCGACCGACACGTCGAGCGCTGCATCCGCAGCGGCGCGACATCCGTGACCGTACATTTCGAAGCCACTACGCACCTCCACCGTGTCATCCAGCAGATCAAAGACGGCGGGGCACGTGCGGCGGTGGCGTTGAACCCCGCCACGCCGCTCGGGGCAATCGAACCGGCGCTAGCGGATCTCGACATGGTCCTCCTCATGACAGTCAACCCCGGCTATGCCGGACAGCGCTTCATCCCTTCCGTCCTCTCGAAGGTCACCCAACTCCGCGACTGGATTGCCGCGCATCGGCTCACCCTTGACGTGCAGGTCGATGGGGGGATCAACGAATCTACGGCAGGGCAGGCCGTTGCCGCCGGGGCGACCGTGCTGGTTGCTGCGTCCGCGATCTTCCAAGGGGCAGGCGGCATCGAGACATCGCTGCGTCGGCTACGGAACGCAGCGATGGTGCGTACCTAACCCCGTTTGCGCCGTGCCAGCGTCGGGGATCGTCTTCGTCAGTCATCCTGATTACACGAAACATCTCACTGGTCCGGGACATCCTGAACGGCCCGATCGCATCACAGCGATCACCAACGCCCTCGAGAAAAGCCCATTAGTCGAAAGTCTAGAGCGGATCACACCAGACCCTGCCACCCCCGAAGACTTAGCTGCGGTGCACACACAGGCGTATATCGATTACGTGCGTGAAGTTGCCGCCCATGGGGGCGGGGCGCTGGATCCGGATACTGTCGCCTCCCCGGCCTCTTTCGAGATTGCCCGACTCTCAGCCGGCGGTGCGCTCGCAGCAACACGCGCCGTGGTTGAAGGCCGCGCGCGCACGGCCTTTGCGGCCATCCGCCCGCCCGGGCATCACGCTTTAGCCGATCGCGCGATGGGGTTCTGCTTGTTCAACAACATTGCGGTCGCAGCCGCAGATGCGACAAGGCGCGCAGGGCTCGCCCGGGTGTGCATTCTCGACTGGGACGTGCATCACGGAAACGGGACACAGGATTTGTTCTACCGAGACCCCCGCGTGTTGTATATCTCCATGCACCAAGAGAACTGGTACCCGGGGACAGGGGCGATCGAGGAAACCGGCGAGGGAGACGGG
>DASWFZ010000200.1:0-1910 GCA_036393975.1 bacterium
GCTGGAGCAGGCAGTCCGTGAACCCGCCGGTCGACGCGCCCACGTCCACCGCAGTCTTGCCTGCGACCTCGATCTGGAACAGACGTAGGGCGTGGTCGAGTTTCTCTCCGCCGCGTCCGACAAACCGACGGCGGCGGGAACAAATCTCCACCGATGCGTCTGCGGTTACCAATCGCCCCGGTTTTGCCGCACGTGTCCCGTTGATGTACACTTCACCGGCTAGGACCGCTGCAGCCGCCTGTGTACGGGAGTCCACCAACCCGCGTTCCACTAGCAACGCGTCGACCCGGATCCGGGTGCGCTGCGTCACGCTCGCGCCCATGTCAGCGCTCGCGCGCCAGCAAGCTGCGCGCCAGTTCTTGGAGGATGACCCTACGCTCCCCTAGCGGCGCCAGGGCCTCGACGGCGTGTGCGGTGAGCTGGGCGGCCATCTCGCGCGAACGGGCGACCCCAAACGCCGCCGGATAGGTGGCCTTCGCGGCATCGCTGCCCGCGCGCTTGCCCAAGACGCGATCGTCTCCGACGACGTCAAGAATGTCGTCGATAATCTGAAACGCGAGCCCCAGTCGTTCGCCATACACCGACAGTGCGTCCAGGGTCGTGTCGTCTGCCCCGGCCAGTCGGGCTCCCGAACGCACGCACGCTGCAATCAGAACTGCGGTCTTGCGCAGATGAATCTCCGGCACCAGCTCTGCCCGGGACGCGGGCGAAGGAGAGTTGCTGCCGCCCGGGAAAGTCCGCCCCTCCCCCAGCAGGTCCAGCACTTGCCCGCCAACCATTCCGGCAGTCCCGATGGATTTGGCGATGTCTTGTGACACAGCAAGCAGACGCCGGGCATCGGAGGTAGGTGATGCGCGTGCAATGAGGTCGAACGCGAGGGCGTGCAGGGCATCGCCGGCGAGGACGGCGATGGCCTCACCGTAGGCGATATGGCAGGTGGGCCGCCCGCGTCGGGTATCGGAGTTATCCATCGCCGGCAGGTCGTCGTGAATGAGCGAGTACGTGTGGATGAGTTCGACGGCACACGCGACGGGCAGCACAGCGCGCGGATCCCCCCCACACGCTTCCGCGCTGGCCACCACCAATAGGGGGCGGAGGCGTTTGCCGCCTCCCAGCACGCTGTACCGCATTGCCTGGTGGATGATCTGCGGAGGCTGTTCGGCCGGGGGCAGCGCCGCTTCGACGGTGCCGTCGATAAGACGGCCGCGGGTCGCCAGATAAGTCGCGAAATCGACGCCGGTTACCGTTCCCACCGGCCCTGTGGTTGCTGTGTCATTGAATGCGAAATCCGTGGATATTGGTCGGAGCTTCCCACTCCACACGGACCTCCTGGACCCTGGCGCCTGTAGGTCCGCGCCGCACACCAGCAACAAACTGCTCTAGCGCACTCATGTCGCCCTCCGACACGATCTCGACACGACCGTCGGGCAGGTTGCGCGCCCATCCGGCCACCCCCCACCGCTGGGCTTGCTGCAGGGCGAAGACCCTAAACCCCACTCCCTGCACGCGACCGCGGACCCACAGGTGGCAGCGGGCGGCCGTTTGCGTAACATTTGCCTCGCGTCCGTCATCCATTGGCCGTTCCCGATCGCGGCTGGAGTTGGCGGGCGATCGCACCCAGCACTCCGTTCACAAACTTTCCTGATGCTTCCGTCCCGTACCCCTTGGCCAATCCCACGGCTTCGTTGATTACCACGCGGATCGGCGTGTCGAGGTGCTGCATCTCGTAGACCGCCATGCGCAAAATAGCACGATCGGTACTCGCGAGGCGGTCTACCGACCACTCGGTGGTAAACTGCGCGAGCAGGGTGTCGATCCGGTCGCGTTCACGCCACACGCCCTCGCACAATGCGTGGAAGAACGCACGTTCCCGCCCCGGAACTTCGGCCGCCACGCGATCAATCACGGCT
>DASWFZ010000201.1:0-4022 GCA_036393975.1 bacterium
CGACGCGCTTACCATCGCCAACGGCACGGAATACGGACTCACGGGATCCGTCTTCTCCCGCAACCCGGAGAAAATTGCACGCGCGCGGCGGGAGTTCTTCTGCGGGAATCTCTACATCAATCGGAAGTCGACCGGAGCGCTTGTGGGCGTGCACCCGTTTGGCGGGTTCAACATGAGCGGCACGGACGCCAAAGTCGGCGGGCCGGACTATCTGCTGTATTTCCTCCAGCCCAGGGTCGCGGCGATCAAGCACCGGTAGCCTGACGCAGCGTGTGGGCGAACCGGTTGCCGAGCGGTACCACCACGGCCCACGCAAGCAAGGCGCTTGCGGCCTGCCCTCGCACGAGGACCGGGACCACGGCCTGATACGGCACGGCAAAGAGCACGGCCAGCCAGAGCGGGACCACGAGGGTCGGGACAATTAGAATCGCGAGCGGCGACACCCACGGGGTCACCCTGCTGCAGAGCCAGGACGTCAGCAACCCCACGAGCCCCCCCAGCACAATATCCAGAGGCCCCTGGGGCAGTCCGGCCAACGCGTTTCCGAGAGCCAACCCCGGAATGAGCCGCGGATTGAACGCCGCCAAGCTGTAGAGTGCCGTGGAGAGCCGGTAGTTCGCAAAGGCTGTCGCCGGCAAGACCAACGCCAGTGCGGCGTAGACTGCGGCGAGAATCGCATTGCTCGCCAGCCAGCGAGGGCTCACAGGCGACCTCCGGACGATGCCCTAAAGGTGCGGATGGCGTGCGCGGCAGACGGTGTGCAGTCCCCCACGGACCTTATAGTCCAAGGTGATTTCCATCCATTGGGGGTCTGCAACTTTGGCCAGATCGTCGAGGATGCGCACCACTGCGTGTTCTTGGAAGATCCCGACGTTGCGGTACGAGAATAAGTAGTACTTCAACGATTTCAACTCGAGAATCCGCTTCTGGGGGAGGTAGCGGATCTTTACGGTGCCGAAGTCGGGAAGCCCCGACCAGGGACAGACGGCGGTGAACTCGTCGGTGTCGATGTCGACGGAGATCTCCTTGCCGGGGTACTCGTAGGGGAACGTTTCCAGCGCCGCAGGATCGATCGCCTCGTAGCCCGCCACGTCGAATCGGCGGGATGGACCCGACGGCGTCTCGATCGTCTTGGCCATGAACATTTCCTCCGCGCCCCAGTATACCATCCGCTCTCAGACGACGATGGGACGGTTCACGCGCTGGGACCCGTTGACAGGAGGAAGCACTCGCGCATACGATGAATGCGTCCGGGGCATCGGAGGTGTTGGATGACGTACATCATCGCAGAACCGTGCATCACGGTGAAAGACCGCTCCTGCGTGGAAGTATGCCCGGTGGACTGCATCTACGAATACGTAGACGAAGTGGGTGCCTACGTGGTCCCCGATCCTTCCACAGGAGTCGGGCCCGACAAACCCGTCATCCCCCGCGGGGAAGCGACGCACGTGCCACCAGACACCGGGATCACCAAAGAGCAGCTCAAGGCCCAGTTGTTCATCCATCCGGAGGAGTGCATCGACTGCGGCGCGTGCGAATCCGTTTGCCCGGTCACGGCGATCTTCCCGGAAGCGAACGTGCCCGACAAGTGGCAAGATTTCACTAAACTGAACTACGCGGCATTTGGCGTGAAGAAGTAGCGCACTCACCGTCCCGCACACGCGAAGGCCGACCCGCAGAGCTGGTCGGCCTTCACCATCTCAACCGACGTCTGCCCCCTGCTCAGACCGGGCACCAAACATCTGTACGTGCGGCTGAAGCTCCTATGGTATTGGCACAGAGATTGCAGCACATTTCGGGTATGAAGTAGAAGGCACCCTGACCGTGGCACACGACGCAACATTCCACAAAGTTCGCTGGCACGTGCCCGCTTCCACCCTAGGGGTGACCCTCCCCTCGGGCTATCACCTCTTGGAAGCACCGCTGCAGATTTTCCTGTACCACGGGGATCAGGAGATTGCCATGTTCGCCACTGGCACCAACCCCAAGGAGATCCAGCGCCAAGCGGAGGCACACGCCGTCACACAGGGAACCCGGTCCGTTCAAACGGCATCTGACGAAGACAAGATCACGGGATTGCCCTGGTCCGCCTCCTTCCGCAGCGAGGCGGGACGGTTGGCCTCGACTGCAGATCTGCATATCATCGCGGTTCACTTAGGCGGATTGGACACCTTGATGGATGTGTATGGGTACAAAGCGGCACACTCCGTCCTCCGCCAGATTTCGCGTCGGCTGAAGAAGGTCATCGATACCCGTGATCGCCTCGCCCGCCATTGCGGCGACAAGCTGCTGATCTTTACAACCCGTCCCCTCGAGGACGTTCGAGAGTTGGTCGACGTGGTCCATCAGCAGGTAGCGGCCGTGGGTCTGGAAACTGATGGGGATCGGCTGCCCCACAGTCGACTCGGCATTGCGACGGTGGATCGCCTGGCCGAGTCCGACCCCACCGCGGTCCAAGCCCTCATTGACGCGGTCATCATTTCCGCAGAAATCGCCTCGACCGGCGGAGAGGCTCCTGCCGCACCCATCCGGATGGAACCCTCTGTCCCTCAGGCCGCTGTCCCGGCAACTGCGCAGGCCCACGTGCCCGTGACCGCGGAGCCACTTGAAGTCAGCGAGCCGGTTTCACCTCCCCCTCCTGCCCCCGAGCCCCCCGCGCTAGAGAGCGACGAGGCCCAACATGTGGGACCTGCGGTGGAGGAAACACCAGTTGAGCCCGTATATGAACTGCCTCCGGAGCCAGAGCCGATGCCCGCCTTTGAACCGGAGCCCGTAGCTCAGGAGGCGCCACCACAGATGCCCGCGGCATCCACCATGCCTGAACAGCCCGCTGCCCCGGCAGAGAAGACCGCTCTCCCTGTCGGCACGATGCCGGTACCGACACAAGATGGCACCGGCCGGATCCGGTTCAAGGGCGCGAGCCTCGACGTGTCCGGGCAGGTCGCCACGGCAACCGTCAAGCTGATACTCGGGGACCGCGAGGTGGTCGGCCGCGCTGTGGGCCGCAATGCGCAAGAGCGTCGTCTCTTCCTGGCCGCGGAAGCCGCGGCACGAGCCGTGACGGAGTTTCTGCCCCCGGGGTATGGCGTTGTCGTTCACGACATCCAGCCGGCTCCCCCCGATGTGGGCAAGGCTCTGTGGGCGGCGGTCCTGTTTTTGACCCCTACTGCCGAGGAGTCATTGCTCGGGATTGCACCGATCGAGGACATGGTGTTTGAAGCAGCGGGCAAAGCCGTGCTCAATGCGGTCAACCGCCGCGTGGGCTTGCTGTTGGGCACGGTTTCCTAGCTCCCGCATCTGTACTGTACATGTGCTGCGAGAGCGCCACCGCACAGAGAGCGCGTCCCGCAGAGCCGCGAAGAATGTTGCCCTTGAGGCAGGACCCCAGCCGACGTCTGCTGAAGAGGGGCCACGAGGCGAAGGAAGCTACAGGTCAACCGCAAGGGGGGAGAACGAGTGGCGCGAAAGAAAGCACGGGGGAAGGCTAAGAAGACAGCTCGCAAGACGACGAAGAAGGCGGCCCACAGCAGTAAGAAGCGCAAGGCCGCCCCTAAGCCTAAGCCCATGGAAATGCCTGGGCAGTCGCCGGTCCAGATGCCGTCACAACCGTGGACGCCTTCTGGCGAAAGCTGGATGCCCAATCAGTAGCTCGGGTACGATCCGTGTTCTTGCGTGAGGACCCCGCATGCGGGGTCCTCGCCTTTTGCAGGGGATAACCGGCAGGCCCATCGTTCGCGCACCACACAGGACGCCAAGATTATCAGGCAGGGGATGACGAGTACGCTGCGTCCAAGTCCGCTAGAACACTGAGGGGGGAAGCCTGTGAGAGCATTCATCTTAGGAGCAGTGGTCCTCGCATTGATAGCGTTCACCGCGGGGGCAGCAGTGGCGCAAGGCACGGATGGCGCCAAGAAGCAGTTGCAGACCGCATTCTTCCACGCGAACGAGCTCGCGCAGAAGGCCCCTACGATCGCAGGCGTGCTGCAGCACGTCCAGCACGTGGTCAACTGTCTGGAGGGCTC
>DASWFZ010000202.1:0-3279 GCA_036393975.1 bacterium
TCCCGTGAGCGAGGTACCTTGACGTCTGATTCTCGTTCGCGGACGATGGCTTATGTCGTTGACTGTGACCGTGGAGGTTCCGCCGCGCGACCATGAGGTGCTGGCCTGGCGCAGGCTCGCTGTCCGGGCAGAGCATGGCCCGCTATGTCTTGACAGCTTGCGGACCACGTCCACAATGGAATCTGAAGCAATGAACGGGGAAAGCGCCGTGGAGAAAACCATCGGAGGGTTAGTCCTGATCGTGGGGATTGGGCTCATTATCTGGCTTGCTATGAGATTGATCTCCGGGCCAGAGAACTGCGACCCCCCGCACTACTGCCCGCCTGGGAGCGGGTCTGTTTACCATCCCGAAGATCATCCCGAACCCGAGTGGCACCCGATCATTAGGTGACCTAATGTCCCGTGAGCGAGGTACCTTGACGTCTGATTCTCGTTCGCGGACGATGGTTTATGTCGTTGACTGTGACCGTGGAGGTTACGCTGCGCGACCATGAGGTGCTGGCCTCGTGGGTGCGTTCGCCGTCGATCCGGGTGGGGCTGGCGCGGCGGGCGCGGATCGTGTTGCTGGCGGGCGATGGGCTGGGCACCAGCGAGATCATGGCGCGGACGGGGGTGTCCAAGCCGACGGTGATCTTCTGGAAGCGGCGGTATGCCGCCGAGGGCATCGGCGGGCTGGAGGACCGGCCCAAGCCGGGCAAGCCGCGAACCATCGATGATGTGGCGGTGGTGCTGGCCACGCTGGAGCCGCCGTCGGCCCGGCTGGGGGTGACGCACTGGTCGAGCCGGCTGCTGGCCGCTGAGCTGGGCTTGTCGAATGTGAAGGTCGCCAAGGTGTGGCGCGAGTGGGGGCTGCAGCCCTGGCGGGCGGAGAGTTTCAAGTTCTCCACCGACCCGCAACTCGAAGCCAAGGTCCGCTACCTCATCGGCTTGTATCTCAACCCCCCCGACAAGGCTGTCGTGCTGTGCGTGGATGAGAAACCCCAGGCCCAGGCGCTGGAACGCGCTGCGCCAGTGCTCCCGCTGCGGCCCGGTACCCCGGAAAAGCGCAGCCACGATTACATCCGGCATGGCACCACCACGCTGTTCGCCGCCCTCGAAGTGCCACCGGCAGGGTCACCGACGCCTGCTACCCCCGCCACCGGCACGAGGAGTTCGGTAAGTTCCTCCGCCAGGTCGCGAGGGCTTACCCACGCCGCAAGCTGCATATCGTGGTGGACAACTACGGCACCCACACCCATCCAGACGTGCAGGCATGGCTTGCCAAGCACCCCAGGATCACGCTGCACTTCACGCCCACGTCGGGGTCCTGGCTCAACATGGAGATCTTCTTTTCGATCATCACCCGCCAGGCGATCCGCCGCGGCAGCTTCACCTCGGTCAAAGACCTCATCGCCGCCATCGAGACCTTCATCGAGGGCTGGAACGACCGCTGCCACCCCTTCACCTGGACCAAAACCGCAGAGGAGTTACTCCCGCACTGCAAGCCCGGTAAGAGAGCCTCATTCACACGACACTAGCGATAGATCGCCGATTCCGCGCTACCTAGAGTCGGCAGCTCCGCACAGCCAATCGCATGCAGATCCCGCCGGTTCTGTGCGTGAGCGTGGCGGCGCTCGTCGCGGCATGTCCGGATTGCCGTTCGCAGGGGCGGGCATCTGATTATCGAGGCACTAGTGCTCGCAGCGCCGATGCGCGAGATGGACGGTGATGTCGGCGGCTATCTCGACCGTCTCAGGCAGGACCTGCATGATCTGGCTATATACCTGCTCTTGCTCCGAGGTCGGCAATTCGAGATAAGCCGAGATGGTCGATAGATGGCCAACGTAGTCGCGAGCAATCATCGTCAAGCGCCGCTCGATCACGAACTGCTGAACATCGGCGAACCACTCAGACCGTTGGAGTTCCGTACCCGGCCACTGCATGTCATGTCCCGGTGGCGTCCCATCTGGAGACGGAACCTCGTCGCTCTCCAAGAACGGCGCCCGGGCCGCGCGAACAGCTTCCTCCACAGCCGGGTCAACCAGCTGGGCTGGTCCACCGAACGAGGCAAACACGCCACCCGGCTCCAGCAGCGCAGCCATGCGCGACCACCGACCCTCTGGGTTGGTCCAATGCAGCGCCGCTGCCGCATAAACCAGGCCGTAGCTCTCGCCCGGTCGCAAGTCCTCGAACGCGGCTTGCACGGTCTTGACGTTTGCTGGCACGTGCTTAAGCAGCTCGGCGAGCATGGCCCCGTCAGGCTCGGTCGCGGTGACCGTGACCCCCCGTTGAGCGAACAGACGGGTTGCTTTGCCTGTTCCAGCACCAATCTCGAGGGCAGTCCGAACCGGCTGACCCGCGTACGTCATCACCGTGTCGAAGAGCTCCACGGGATACCCCGGCCGGAATCGTTCGTATGCTTCCGCCATCACTCCGAAGCTCAGTGCGCGGTTAGACATGCCGAGCATCCTGACACGAGCTGCGCCGTCAATGCTCGGGCTTCTCGCGCGACCCAACCGCCCGATCATGGGCAGCGGAACTCTGAGGCAACGATGATCGCTCATCGGCATGAGCACCGGACCGAGAGTGGCTCAGCGCCAGATCGGCCCGTTCTGCGCACCCAAACTGACGAGCGCCAAGATTCCCAGAGCGCGCATATCGGCTACGCGCGCGGACTCCATCATCGGGCTGGTCTCGTCACGTAACGAAAAGGACCATCGCAGAGCAGCACTCCACATTCCTCTCGCAGGCTGATCTTGATCGACCGGAGTCGTCACCACGAGCATCGCCGCGTCATCGTGAACATCGCCGGACAGTTTCGGCTAGGCCCTGTCCGACGTCCTATATCCGGTGCTCATAGCGAATGAACGCGTAACACCTGGCGGGGAAGCTCAGCTGGTCTGTGACGAGATGGCCCGCCGGGCGCGGCGCAACATCGAGCTCATCGCAGGTGAAGCAGGCACTCGCAAAGGATCTCCTGCCCCTCTGAGGCACGCACCAGACGGCAGGCCGAACAACCTGGTACTCGTGCATCCCGCCCCTGCATCGGTACGGCCTCGCCTCACACGCGAGGCATGAGCACACGTATCGCGGCAGAAGGGTGTATTGGGCGGTCTTGCTGTTGGGGGTTCGACAGGGGTGGGCAGGGCCTGCGATGCGCCTCGATTCGCCGATTCGGGTACGCATTGAGGGTGCTTGAGGCCGGCCGCGATCGGGTCTGCCGTTTGGGTATCGGTGTCCTATCCGGCCGAAGGCGCACCGTCTGTGCGCTACCACCACACGCTGACCGCGTTCCGATGA
>DASWFZ010000203.1:0-6410 GCA_036393975.1 bacterium
CGGATATCGTCGTCACGCCCGACGGCGTTGCCGAAGATGAACGGCCATCGCTTCTCATGCAGAGTACTCTGGTAGCCGCCGGGGGCTTTACCTTTGCGGCTGTCTAGGTCCAGTAGTTTCTCCTCCCACATGAAATGAAACAGGTCTCCCAAAGACGAGTCGACCCGCCGGAACACTTCCTCGGTGCCCGCGATCAGCTCATCCATCGTGGCAAACGGCCGCAAGGGCGGTCGGTGGCGGGGATCAACCAGCACATCCCAGGGCCGCAGGCGATCGACACCGAGGAGGCGCTGGCGGTGTTCCAGGATCTGACGGACTAGCGGCACGGCGGCGCGTTCGACCCCGGCGTGAAATCGAAAGCAGTCTTCAGGGGTGTAGTCAAACCGCCGTTTACGCCGAAATATGTAGTCCCGGTAATTCTCAAAGCCAGCATTGACGGCGATCTGGGTGCGCAGGGCCACCATTTTGTCGTAGAGATCCTCGAAGGCGTCCTTATCCTGGAGCCGTCGGGCGGCAACGAGTTCCCAGACCTCCTGGCGCCCGGAGCGGTCGGGTTCTTCCAAATGTTTGGCGGCCTGGGGGAGCGTGAGTTCCTCGCCACGGTAACGGACGGTCATCGCGCCAGTGCGTTTCTGGTAGTCCTTGCTGAACAGCGCGTCCTGCGTTTCTAGAGGGACGTTGGCGTCCCGGAAGAGGGTCACGTCGTTCTCTACGATGCGGTCCATCACTCCATAGAGGGCCATTGGTAGGAGCCGACGGTATGGCATGGCGAGGTAGAGAGTTTCCAGCGCATGCCACTGCGGTTTCACCTTGGGCTCGATGTGCTCGATGAACTCCTGGTAGGCGGTCTCCCGTGCCGGATCGTCCGTCTGGGTGGTCATCGCAATGTAGCGCTTCGCGCGCTCTTCAGCGATTGCGGCCGATAGTTCCGAGGTGTCGGCCAGCCAGTGCTCCAACTCCTCCACTGAGCTGATGGCCCGCTCCTGCAGCGCTCGAAACAGCGGTTCGATCTGTGCCCAGTCTCCCATGCTCGCGTCGCGGGGAACGAACTGACGGGGAAAGGCCCGGCGGGGGTCAACCTGCACTAGGTTCTGCACTCTGGATCTCCTCCGACTTCCCTGTGGGGTTGCTCGCCTGCTGCGGCAGAACTCATAGTTGCAGGTGCTGCGGGGGAAATCCTCCTGCGGCGACCGAATAACGCCGCATGCATGTTCGCCTCGCGGCCCTCGCCGCCGGGATCGGTCTGGTCCTGGCGGCGCCGCCGGTCGCGTTCGGTGGTTCGGCTCCATCCCTCGCCCTGTGGATGGAACCCTCGGCGAACCTGCCCGCCCTGAGCACCCGCCAGGGCGTGGCCGCCGTCCTCGATCGCGCTAAGGCGGCCGGGGTCACCGTGGTGATCCCCGAAGCCAAGACCGCGTGGGGGTTCGTCACCTACCGCAGCGAGTTCGCACCTTCCATTGGTTCGTCGCCGATTGCGCGACCGTATCCCCCGGAGTATGCCGCACCCGCCACGTGGTATCCCGCTGACTACGACATGCTGCAGGTAATCATCGAAGAAGCGCACGCGCGGGGGATACAGGTTCACGCCGCTGTCAACGTCTTCGGTGAGGGCTATAATCCCGCCCAGGTCGGGACCTTGTTCGAGCATCCGTCCTGGCAGGCGCAGCACGCGAGCTTCGTGTTGGGTGTGGTCCCCTCATCCCAAGTCGGATTGATTGCCTTCGCTAACCCGGCGCTCCAGGAGGTCCAGCTCTACGAACTGGCGATCATCGGCGAGATCCTCCAACACTACGCCATCGACGGCATTGTGCTGGATCGGCTCCGCTATCCCGACATCACCGCCGACGTCTCAGATGAGAGCCGTCAGCGGTTTGAACAGTGGCTGGGATATCCGGTGGCACACTGGCCGGACGATGTCGTGCAGGTCGAGGACTACCGTACCCTCCCGGGACCCCTCTTCCCTCAGTGGGCCGCGTGGCACGCCAGCATTATCCAGAAGTTCACACGCGCCGCCTCCGTTGTGGTGCGGAGGATGCGGCCAGATGTGGCGTTTGCCGATTACGTCGGGGGCTGGTACCCGTTCTATTGGAACGAAGGCGTCAATTGGGCTGCCCCCGATGCCTCTCTGCCGATTTCCTGGGCCACGCCACAGTGGCGTGAGGCCGGGATCGCGCCGTACTTCGACTACCTGATGGTCGGGTTGTACTATCTAGAAATCTCGTGGGTGGACGCCCTGCGCGAACACCTTCCGACGTGGGCCAGCGTCGAGGGCGGAGCATACATGGCGCGGACGCTGACGGCGGGAGCCACCACCCCGGTGGGCAGTTTGCTTCTCCCCATGTACGAGGGGCGGCCGGAGGTGTTTCGTGCGGCGCTGCGCAGCCTGCGCCGGCAGAGCGGCGGCGTCATGCTATTTGATCTTGTGTTCGTGGAGCGTTACGGCTGGTGGGATCTCCTGCAGCCCTAAACGTCAGGGCTGCACCTTCAGCGAGGCGATCATACCGGCCTCTCGGTGCCCCGCCAGATCGCAGTAGATGGTGTGCACGCCTGCTTTGAGAGTAACCGTCAGCTTCTCCGTCTTTCCCGGCAAGATCGATGCGATCTTGCCGACCGTTTTCTTACCAGGGTCGTCTATGAGGAAGGTGTGCTCGATGGATCCGGTGTTTGTGACATCGAACTCCACCGCGCCCGGCGGCACCATGATCTGCTTGGGTTCGTAGGCGAACTCAAAGGCCTTCACCTTGACTATCCGCGGCGCGGCCGCTGTGCCCCGGCGGGGCGAAAGCGCGAGGCCCACAACCAGAAGTCCTACTGCTAGTAGTGCGGCGCGTGATCGCTGTGTCATGGTCGTATCGTCAGGGGGTGGCCGATGACTGCGTTGAACAAGTACCCCTGCTCGTTGAAGGGCACAGTCGCAGGCTGCCGGTTTCCCTGCTCGTCGGTCGCCCGCGCCCGTAAACTGTAGCTTCCAGGCTTCGCGTCCCACTCGAAATCCCACCGTACCCAGGCGCGGGAGATGTTGGGTTCACGCAGCATCGCCGTTTGCCACGTGATACCGCGGTCGACGCTGTATTCCACGCGGCTGATCTTGCCAAAGGGCGACCAGGACCGCCCGCGGATGGTCCGGCGGCCTGAGGGCAACTCACCATCCCATAGGAGCTCGAAGGCACTTTTCGGACTTTGGGTTGTCAGCACGGGACCCTTGGCCGGTGGGACGGGGGCGTAGTCGGGCCCGATGAACACGTAGTTCTCCGTATTCCACGGGGTATAGAGCGGTTGTTCGGAGACCTCCAGACGTCCGACCCACTTGACGTTGGCGACTCCGACCCAACCGGGGGCGAGCACGCGGACCGGGAAGCCATGATCAGGTGGCAGCGGCGATCCGTTCATGGCGTAGACGAGCAATGTATCGTCTGCGAGAGCCTTGGCGATCGACATAGGCCGGCGGACACGCAGCTCGTCCAGGCCTTCGGGCATGACATCCACGGCCGTCGGCTTGAGCCCCGCGCGATTCAAGATCTCCCGCAGCGGCACGCCCGTCCATTCGGCCACGCCGATCGCGCCGAGTTTCCACTGTGTGCCCGAGGCGCGCTTCCCGTAGGCAGCCTCAAAGAAGCTCCGGCCGTTCCCTGCGCACTCCACGTAGCGAATAACCGATGTCTCCGGCAGGCTTAAGATGTCGTCATAGCTGAGCTCCAGCGGGCGGGAGACACCCGAGCCCTCGACTTTGAGCCGCCACGTGTTGACCTCGATGCGGGGCGTGCGGCTGTGGTCCCGCACGAAGAAGAGCTCGTTGGGGACGAGATACCCGCGGCCTGCCATATTCTCCCACCGCATCTCTTTGTTGCTGGCGAAATCGTAGAACCACTCGGGAGGCGTCGGTTTGACCACCAGATCAGCAGGCGCGGCCTGACTCACAGCCGCTGCGCGTCCCAGCGCATCCGCGGCTGCCACTGCCGCTGCGCTCGCTGCGGCCATTTGCAGAAAGCGGCGGCGAGAGACCCCCAGCGCTTTGGCATGATGCCAGGCGTGTTCTTCAGCGCGTGTCTGGTGATACAGAGCCTCATCACGCAGGTCATCCTGTTTCATGGCCCTTGCCTCCTGGCGTTGTCTAGATCGGTTCGACTGTGCGGGTACCTCGACATTCGGTCCGCGCGACGGGAGGTCCTGTCCGGGATCGGTGACTACTCCTGGGCGATACCCATGAGGTGCATGCCGCTGTCCACATAGACGGTATTTCCGGTTACCGCACGCGACAGGTCGCTCACCAAAAACACGGCGACGTCTCCGACCTCCTCTTGGGTCACATTTCGGCGGAGGGGCGCCGTCCGCTCGGTCAAATCGCGGAGTTTGCTGATGCCCTTCACTGCACTGCTCGCGAGTGTCTTGATTGCGCCCGCGGAGATCGCGTTAACCCGGATCTGGCGGGGTCCCAGCTCCGAGGCCAGGTAACGGACCTCTGTCTCCAGAGCGGCCTTCGCCACCGCCATCACGTTGTAGCCGGGGACGACCCGGTTGACGGCATTATAGGTTAAGGAGAAGATGCTGCCGCCCCCGGACGCGGCGAGCAGCGGGGCGGCATGGCGCGAGACGGCGATTAGCGAGTAGGCGCTGATGTCCAGGGCGAGGTTGAAGCCGCTGCGGGAAATCTCCGGGAACGGGCGCCCGAGATCCTCGCGCGTGGCAAACGCGATGCAGTGCGCGACGGCATCTAGGCGCCCCCATCGGTCCTGCAGGCCTGCAAAGACGGCTTGGAGCTGCTCATCGTTTTGCACATCGCAGGGGAACGTAGGAAACGTGGCGTGCCCACCGATGGTGTCGAGGAGTTCGTCGAGATTTTCTTTCAGCCGCTCGCCCTGATAGGTGAACGCCAATGTGGCCCCTTCGCGGTGAAATGCGCTGGCGATCCCCCAGGCGATGCTGCGCTGGTTGGCGACGCCCATGATCAATGCGTGCTTACCCTTGAGCAGCACACCCATTCCTCCTCAGCGTGTACCCCCGCGGGGAGTGGCCTCCGGGGTTACCCCGACGCCTCGCGGGCCCGCTCTTCTGACTTGCGGATGTAGCGCATCAACCCTAGGACGCTTTGCCGGACCGGCATGATGACTTCGAAACGTGCCCGCGCACCCTGCCCGTCGCGGCGCGCGATCGCCTGGAGGGCATCCTCCCGCGCGCGGGCAATGATGGTGGCCTCGTCCTCGCCGGCGGCCATGGCGCTTTGCACGAAATGTAGGTTCTGGTGGAGACTGTCGTCGAGTTGAGCCAGGATGTCGTCTACGGCGGTGTGGGGGCCGAAATGCGTGAGCAGCAAGCGTTTGGGCCGGAGACTGCGGACTTTCTCGAGTGAGCGCTCCCAGGCCGGGATGTCGAGTTCAGGCGGCGGCGTGGGTGCCCGCACATAGTGCGAGCCGGGTAGCGCGACCCCCGCGAGATCTCCGGTGAAAAGATCTCCCGTGGTGCGATCCCAGTAGACGTGGTGGTGCCGCGCGTGGCCCGGCGTATCGAGAGCGGCCAGGCGGCGTGCGCCAAGCTGCACGGTCTCGCCGTTGGCGATCGCGTGCACTCGGACGGCGGGAATCGGGATGACGTCGCCAAACAACCGGCCCATGTCCTCGCCGTACAGCCGGCCCGCACTCGCCACGAGTTTGGTGGGATCGATCAGATGAGGCGCTCCGATCGGATGCACGTAGACTCGAAGGTGCGGGAACCGCTGCACGAGCGCGCCGGCACCGCCGGCATGGTCCAGGTGGATGTGGGTGACGGCGACCGCTTGCAAGGCGGCGGGATCGAGGCCAGCCTCCCACACACCGGCGAGCAGATTCTCCAGCGTCGCGGTTGGGCCGGTCTCGACCAGCGCAGGCTGCGGCCCCAAGAGCAAATAGGCGCAGTCCACTTGGGCGGTATTGTCGAAGTTGAGGTCGATGACGACGATGTCGTTGGCGATTTTCTGCGTTCGGCTCATGTGTTTGGACGAGACGGTTCGGCTGTTCGTCATGCCGCCGATGCCAGCACCACGATACTACAGGTCCTCAGCGGATGCACGACCGGGCGGTGCTGCGCACGGGCGCGCGCCCACAGCGGTGTGCGCTGTCGCAGGAATCATCCGGTAGGATTCGAAGACTACAGGACCGCCCACTCTCTGGGCGGGCTCCCTACGCTAAAGGAGGCAGAACCGTGCGAATCAGGCTTGTGCTTGCCATGGTGGTAATCGGGACACTACTAGGGCCCCAGATGTCGTCGCGTGCCGCCACGGCGGCGGACACACTGGTGTACGTGAATGACATCAGCGACATGATTTCCCTTGATCCTGCGGTGGCCTACGAGTTCAGCGGGATCCTGGCCGCGACGAACATCTACGACACCCTAGTCGCGTTTGAAGGCGAGGACTTGACCACGCTCAAGCCCCGACT